>NZ_JBEPRF010000001.1:0-397500 GCF_040548225.1 Bradyrhizobium sp. S3.12.5 | reverse complement strand
AATTAAGTCGCTGGCCCATAATACAAAAGGTACGATGTCACCCAGAACGTATCTTGGGCTCCATCTGTTTGTAGGTGTCCGGTTTCAGGTCTATTTCACTCCCCTCGTCGGGGTGCTTTTCACCTTTCCCTCACGGTACTGGTTCACTATCGGTCGCTGAGGAGTACTTAGGCTTGGAGGGTGGTCCCCCCGCGTTCAGACAGGATTTCACGTGTCCCGCCTTACTCGTGGATACATCATCGCATTACTCGTACGGGGCTATCACCCTCTGAGGCCCAGCTTTCCTGACTGGTTCCGATTGTCTTTGATGTATCACTGGCCTGGTCCGCGTTCGCTCGCCACTACTAACGGAGTCTCTGTTGATGTCCTTTCCTCCAGGTACTTAGATGTTTCAGTTCCCTGGGTTTGCTTGAAACCTCCTATGTATTCAGAAGTCTCATACCTTCTCTTGATAACCGGAAATCCAAAACCTCTTCGATCGAAATCTAAAGGCCAGGAATCTTCCATTATCTGGTCGAACCCCACACCGCAGTCTTTCGACTGAGGTCTTGGAGTTCCGGCTATCGAAGGTGGGTTTCCCCATTCGGAAATCCGCGGATCAAAGCTTCTTCGCAGCTCCCCACGGCTTATCGCAGCGTAGCACGTCCTTCTTCGCCTCTCAGCGCCAAGGCATCCACCGAACACCCTTAAGGCACTTGATTGCTCTCATTATCAATGTCCACACACTCGGCAGAATGTTGTCTGCAGAATTGCCAAGAAACCTAAGTCTCTAAGGCACGCGCCCTCGATGAACGCTATCTGCAGCCGGACAATGATTAGAAAGACCAGCTTGCTTCGTAAGATCGTTCCGATAGCGAGGCGGTCAAGCTTCGCTAAAAGGATCATTTACAACTCGCATGTCTTCCAGACGCGGCCTTGTGAGCCACACTGAAAGGCGCGCGAGCGCCGAAATGATCCGGAGATAATGAAGTCTCGCGCAGAAATCTTCTGCACGATCCAACTCGGATCGATCTCCTCTTTACGATGTCAGAAATCACGCAACCCGCTGTCTATCCAGACTAGCAGGATGCGAAGTGATGTTTCGCGGACGATTTAGGTACACAATTTGTCGGCAATCAAACCATCTGGTGGAGCCAGACGGGATCGAACCGACGACCTCATGCTTGCAAAGCACGCGCTCTCCCAGCTGAGCTATGGCCCCGTAACCAGAAGACGAATGCTTACCCGATGAGTGTGGTGGGCCTGGGAAGACTTGAACTTCCGACCTCACGCTTATCAAGCGCGCGCTCTAACCAACTGAGCTACAAGCCCCTAACGCATATCCCGTCAAGGACCAGGGATCCTGCGCATACAGGCCCAGCGCGTGTTCGTCCGCGAAGAAAGAGAAACGTAGACGGCGAAATCCCGCCAATGCAGCTCAACGATCCTGACGACCGTTGGCCACTGATGTTTCTAAAACGGTTCGATAGAAGCAAGCTTCTGAAGAACCATCCTTAGAAAGGAGGTGATCCAGCCGCAGGTTCCCCTACGGCTACCTTGTTACGACTTCACCCCAGTCGCTGACCCTACCGTGGCCGGCTGCCTCCATTGCTGGTTAGCGCACCGTCTTCAGGTAAAACCAACTCCCATGGTGTGACGGGCGGTGTGTACAAGGCCCGGGAACGTATTCACCGTGGCGTGCTGATCCACGATTACTAGCGATTCCAACTTCATGGGCTCGAGTTGCAGAGCCCAATCCGAACTGAGACGGCTTTTTGAGATTTGCGAAGGGTTGCCCCTTAGCGTCCCATTGTCACCGCCATTGTAGCACGTGTGTAGCCCAGCCCGTAAGGGCCATGAGGACTTGACGTCATCCCCACCTTCCTCGCGGCTTATCACCGGCAGTCTCCTTAGAGTGCTCAACTAAATGGTAGCAACTAAGGACGGGGGTTGCGCTCGTTGCGGGACTTAACCCAACATCTCACGACACGAGCTGACGACAGCCATGCAGCACCTGTGCTCCAGGCTCCGAAGAGAAGGTCACATCTCTGCGACCGGTCCTGGACATGTCAAGGGCTGGTAAGGTTCTGCGCGTTGCGTCGAATTAAACCACATGCTCCACCGCTTGTGCGGGCCCCCGTCAATTCCTTTGAGTTTTAATCTTGCGACCGTACTCCCCAGGCGGAATGCTTAAAGCGTTAGCTGCGCCACTAGTGAGTAAACCCACTAACGGCTGGCATTCATCGTTTACGGCGTGGACTACCAGGGTATCTAATCCTGTTTGCTCCCCACGCTTTCGTGCCTCAGCGTCAGTACCGGGCCAGTGAGCCGCCTTCGCCACTGGTGTTCTTGCGAATATCTACGAATTTCACCTCTACACTCGCAGTTCCACTCACCTCTCCCGGACTCAAGATCTTCAGTATCAAAGGCAGTTCTGGAGTTGAGCTCCAGGATTTCACCCCTGACTTAAAAACCCGCCTACGCACCCTTTACGCCCAGTGATTCCGAGCAACGCTAGCCCCCTTCGTATTACCGCGGCTGCTGGCACGAAGTTAGCCGGGGCTTATTCTTGCGGTACCGTCATTATCTTCCCGCACAAAAGAGCTTTACAACCCTAGGGCCTTCATCACTCACGCGGCATGGCTGGATCAGGGTTGCCCCCATTGTCCAATATTCCCCACTGCTGCCTCCCGTAGGAGTTTGGGCCGTGTCTCAGTCCCAATGTGGCTGATCATCCTCTCAGACCAGCTACTGATCGTCGCCTTGGTAGGCCATTACCCTACCAACTAGCTAATCAGACGCGGGCCAATCTTTCGGCGATAAATCTTTCCCCGTAAGGGCTTATCCGGTATTAGCACAAGTTTCCCTGTGTTGTTCCGAACCAAAAGGTATGTTCCCACGCGTTACTCACCCGTCTGCCGCTGACGTATTGCTACGCCCGCTCGACTTGCATGTGTTAAGCCTGCCGCCAGCGTTCGCTCTGAGCCAGGATCAAACTCTCAAGTTGGACTTGAACTTTGAACCGGCTGATCACAACGTTTGACGAGGTCCCACCATTTTTCATCGACCGAAATCGACGAGCTGCCTGCGATTCACATCGCGGGCAACGATGGTGTACCTTTGAAACGTGTACCGCCGAAGTCTTTCGTCCGGTCCCGATCAGAAAAGCCGAAGCTTTTCAGATGCGAGACCCGCAAGGACTCCGCCGTCCACGTTTCTCTTTCTTCATCTTCACTTGTCAAACAGCCCGGGACCAGGAGGCCCCAACCTTCCAGAGCGGAAGGGTTCCGACACCCTTACCGACGACGAATGAACTCCAACCGATTTGTGTCGGCTGTTGTGCACTCAACAAGGTGAGGAGCATCAGTGGCGCGTTCGCTCGCCTTGGTCAGTGACCCGGCGGCGCCGCGCTCAGTGGTCGGGTTATAGGCCCCCCCGCCCGGGATTGTCAACGCCCATCGTCAACAAATCGTCGCACAGCGGATCGTCGAAAATAATCCAGCGATTCCAGTCGATTAGAGGACCGTGGAAGCGGTGGGGCGAAGTCGCTCGGCAAAAAATCTGAAAAAAGTTTGGCCCCCGAGGGGCTCGGAAGCGGCTCGGGAGATGCTCCGGACGGGGCCCCCGGTGGAAACGCCGCAAGCAGCTTGCGGCGCCCCTCGGCGCAAGGCCCCTGCGCCCGGCCGTTCAGGAAACTTTTTCCGTATTAGGCGCCGTACTAGAGCCACAATCCCGCGGCGTTCTGATAAGAGACAAGCTTGAATCGCGGGATGCCAGTGGGGGCTGCCGGCGATTTTCATGGGGTCCAGAGAAGGCGATCTGATGATGACGCAGCCTTCTTCGGACATTCGAAAGACATCGAGAGATCTTCACCTGCCTTGCTGTTCGTAATTTCGGCCGGGCCCTGATCGGGGCCTACTGAGCGCGAGCACCTGTGCGGCACGGCTTTTTCCGCGATCCCCCCGCAAGAGGGCGACCAGGGAGAGGTTCGAGGCGAAGGGTCTCGGGTCGTTGATTTGGGGACTTGGATTGGGGGACTTGGGTTGAACCAGAGGACGTCGCGCGGCGCTTATGGGCGTGAGACCGGGATCATCGATCTCGGCCACGAGCCGCCGCTGTCCGTCGACGGTTCCGAGGCCGCGGTCATCGATCGCCGTCGCGTCTCGGTGCAATGGTTCAGCGGGACAATTCTGACCGGACTCTGCGGCGCAGCCCTGATCGGCGGCGCCGTTTTCGCATCTCTCGACGGCGAAATGACCTTCGCCAAGGTGCCGGAGCGGGTCGAAGGCGCGCTGCGTGGTGCATTCGGAGCGGCCGATCGCGCCGCCACGCTGCACAAGAGCGACCGCCTGCCGCCGCCGAACGACTCCACCGCTTCGCGCAACATCGTGCGCGTCTCGACGGTCGCCCGCGTCGGCAACCGCGACGTGATGCGCGTGCGTCCCTTCATCCGGATCGCCGGCAATCTGTCGATGACGACGAGCGACCTGTCGGCGAAAATCCCGCCGTTCAACGCGCAGCGCATGCTCACCGACGTCGGCTCCGATCCGAAAACCGCGACCGACGATCCGAACAATCCTGAAGCCGTCGAGCCCGACGCCGAGGTCTCTTTCGTCACCAAGGACCTCTCGCCGGTGCTGCCGAAGGCCAAGATTTCCGCGGTTGTGGCGCTCGACGACATCCTGATGCGGGTGCGCGATGCCGCCAATTGGCGCGGCAATGGCGGGGTCCGCTACGCGTCTCTTGCCAATGCCACCGCCGACATCGCCGGCGCAAGCGGCCCCTCCGACATGAAGATGGCCTACGCCACCGAAGTGTCGCCGTCCGATCCCTATGCCGGCTTCGAGACCCGCGTGGTGCCGGAAAACGTCACGCTGCTGCCGAAGACCAAGGAGCAGATCACCGGCGGCAATCCCAACGGCGAGCGCGTCCATTTGGTCAAGAAGGGCGACACAGTCGCGTCCGTCCTGCGCGACCTCGGCGCCACGGCTGACGAGATCAAATCAATTACTGCGACGCTCGGCCCCCGCGGCCGCGACGGCGGCCTGAAGGAGGGCGAGAAACTTCGCATCCTGATGGCGCCCGCAAGCCCCGGCGCCCGGCTGCAGCCCTATCGCGTCGTCGTCGCCAACGACACCATGGTCGAGGCGATCGCGGCGCTGTCCGATCTCGGCAAATACGTCGCGGTCGACGTCTCCAGCATGAACACCGTCGCGGACGCTGCGGCCAACGCCAACAGCGACGACGATGACGAAGATGACGGCAGCGGCGTGCGGCTCTACCAGAGCATTTACGAGACCGCGATGCGCAATAAAGTTCCGATGCCTGTCATCGACGACATGATCAAGATCTACTCCTACGACGTCGATTTCCAGCGCAAGGTGCAGCCGGGCGACTCGTTCGACGTGTTCTACGCCGGCGAGGACGAGGGCGTGACGGCGACCGACAAGAGCGAGGTGTTGTTCGCCTCGCTCACGGTCGGCGGCGAAACCAAGAAATACTACCGCTATCAGAGCCCCGACGACGGCGTCGTCGACTACTATGACGAGACCGGCAAGAGCGCGAAGAAATTCCTGGTTCGCAAGCCCGTCAACACCGCCATCATGCGCTCCGGCTTCGGCGGTCGCCGCCATCCGATCCTCGGCTATGTGAAGATGCACACCGGCGTCGACTGGGCCACCGCCTACGGCACGCCGATTTTCGCCGCCGGCAACGGCGTGATCGAAAAGGCCCAGCTCGAGGGCGGTTACGGCAAATACGTCCGCATCAAGCACAACAACGGCTACGAGACCGCCTACGGCCACATGTCGGCCTTCGCCAAGGGCATGGAGCCCGGCAAGAAGGTGCGGCAGGGCCAGGTCATCGGCTTCGTCGGCTCGACGGGCCAGTCGACCGGCCCCCACGTCCACTACGAAATTCTCGTCAACAGCCGCTTCGTCGACCCGATGCGCGTGAAGCTGCCGCGCGGCCGTTCGCTCGAAGGCCCGATGCTGTCAGGTTTCGAGAAGGAGCGCGACCGGCTCGACGGCATGATGAGTGGCCGGGGCGGCGCGATCGCCCGCATGTCGGATGCGACGGGTGGGCCGCTCCAGGTTACCAACCGGTAGCCCGCCCGATCGTCAGGGAACCGACCGAAGCCCCAGGCGTCGGCTTCAAAACCTTCCGTTCTGCATTCGATCTGGTTGGAACCCGCCGGGGCCCGGACTGGTTGGTTTCCCACGACAGGCAGGGGCTGAATGGAGGATGTCATGGACAATTGGACGAACGCAAAGCTGTGCGACGTCGCAAACCTGATCCTCGGCGCGTTCCTGTTCTTCTCGCCTTGGATGTTCGGTTTTGGCGCCGGAGCGGCCTCACAGAACGCATACATCGCGGGCATCGTGATTGCGATCCTGGCGATCGCGGCGCTGGCGGCCTTTGCTGTGTGGGAAGAGTGGCTGAATCTGATCGTCGGCCTTTGGACGCTTGTTGCGCCTTGGGTGCTCGGCTTCCAGGGGGCCAAGACGGCAATGACCATCCACATCGTGGTCGGCATCGCAGTCGCCGTGCTTGCCGCCATCGAGCTCTGGATCATGTCACAGAACCCGCCGCGGCTGACCGCAAGCCGCTAGCAAACTGCGCCCCGCCGGCGCCCCACGTGCTGGCGGGGCCACGATCGGAGCGGCGCTACGACAACGCAGCTGCGCGCACGATCACGAAGACGATTCCGATCGCCGTAAGACCAAACGAGACGGCCATGAGCGGCAGCAGGACGTCGATCGCGGCATCGGTGCCGTGAAGCGTTGCACCCCAAACCTTGAAGTCGCCGGCTTCCCAATCATGCAACGAGGGCTGCTGGAGATGCAGCTCATCGGACACCTGGCGCCTCCAGACCCGCGACAATATCCACGGAATCCCCGCCGCGACCAGGAACAACAGGCTGACAAACGCGAGCAACAGGCTGACATCGCTGCTGCGATCGAACAGTACCCAAGCCATCAGCGCGAACCAGGCGACAAGGCCGACGGCGGCACCATAGATCTTTGGATGAAGCTCGTCGAAGGCAGGTCGGTTACGGGAGACAAGATCCTTGTTCATGGCGATACCCCACGCTCGCGGGATTCGCCGGGAACCCATGGCAAATGCCTTTGCAGCCGACAGGAACAATCGGACGCGACGTCGGTCAACTCCGACGCCGGATTGGTGCGTCCAACGGCGAATCCATGTGGGGCAACCTGCGCCGGTCGCAGCAGTTTCATTAAATATCACCAAGAGGAGGACAATCCATGCAGCGCCTCTCACGTGACGACGTGGTCAAGGCCGTCAGCAGAGCTGATGACGTCACGATTGCACAGATCATCGGAACCGGCGCGACAGTCGAGGAGCTTGCCGAGGCCCAGGCTTGGCTCGCCAACGACGAGCCCATGATCAACGACCTCCGTCCGTTGGCACAGGGCCGGGTGCGCGAGCTCGTGGATATCCTTTCGGAGCTCGAGCAGGAAGGCGACGAGGAAGGTCCGGCCGATCCCGGCTCTGCGTCCGCAGTCAGTTAGCAAGCCGGCCGGGCTGACCAAAACAATTCGCCCCGGAGAAGCATGGCCTCTCCAGGGCGCTTTCCGTTCTGCCGTGATCGCGACGATCAGTTCAGCTTGCGCTTCGGTACCGGCGCCTCGAACCGGGCGATCTCGGCGGTTTGCGACGCCTTGCCGTTGAAGGTCAGCACGTTGCCTTCGGACGAGATCGCGACCGTATCGCCATCCCGGACGTCGCCGGCCAGGATCATCTCGGCGAGCGGATCCTGGAGATAGCGCTGCACCACCCGCTTCAGCGGGCGAGCCCCGTAGGCGGGATCCCAGCCCTTGGCCGCGAGCCAGTCGCGCCCCGAAGCGTCGAGCGTCAGCACGATCTTGCGATCGGTCAGCAGCTTCTGCAGCCGCGCGAACTGGATCTCGACGATCCGGCCCATCTCGCTCCTCTGCAGGCGGTGGAACAGGATGATCTCGTCGACGCGGTTCAGGAACTCGGGGCGGAAATGTGCCCGGACCATCCCCATCACCTGCTCACGCACGGCAGAGGTGTCTTCGCCCTCGGGTTGATTCACCAAAAATTCCGAACCGAGGTTCGAGGTCATGATGATCAGCGTGTTGCGGAAATCGACGGTACGGCCCTGGCCATCGGTCAGGCGGCCGTCATCGAGCACCTGCAACAGGACGTTGAAGACGTCCGGATGCGCTTTCTCGATCTCGTCGAACAGCACGACCTGATAAGGCCGGCGCCGCACCGCTTCGGTGAGCGCGCCGCCCTCGTCGTAACCGACATAGCCCGGAGGCGCGCCGATCAGCCGCGAGACCGAGTGCTTCTCCATGTATTCGGACATGTCGAGGCGGACCATCGCGGTCTCGTCGTTGAAGAGATACTCGGCGAGCGCCTTGGTCAGCTCAGTCTTGCCGACGCCGGTGGGACCTAAGAACATGAACGAGCCGGTCGGCCGGTTCGGATCCTGCAGGCCTGCGCGCGAACGTCGCACGGCGGTCGCGACCGCACGCACGGCCTCGGCTTGGCCGACGACACGCTGTCCGAGCTGCTCCTCCATCCTCAGGAGCTTCTCCTTCTCGCCCTCCAGCATCTTGTCGACGGGCACGCCGGTCCAGCGCGAGACCACCTGCGCGATGTGGTTGGCGGTAACAGCCTCCTCCATCATTTCGCCGGAGCCTTCACGCGCCTCGATCTCGGCGAGCTGCTTCTCGAGCTGCGGGATCCGGCCATAGGCCAGCTCGCCAGCCTTCTGGAATTCGCCGCGCCGCTGCGCGTCGGCGAGATCCACGCGCAGCGCGTCCAGCTCGGACTTGAGCTTCTGGGCGTCGGAGAGCTTGCTCTTTTCGGCGCTCCAACGCGCGGTCAGCGACGCAGATTTCTCCTCAAGGTCGGCGAGCTCCTTCTGGAGCGTTTCGAGACGCGACTTGGAGCCGAGGTCGGTTTCCTTCTTGAGCGCCTCCTGCTCGATCTTGAGCCGGATGATCTCGCGGTCCAGCGAATCCAGCTCTTCCGGCTTGGAATCAATCTGCATCTTCAGCCGCGCGGCCGCCTCGTCCACGAGGTCGATCGCCTTGTCCGGCAGGAAGCGGTCGGTGATGTAGCGGTTGGACAGCGTCGTCGCGGCCACGAGTGCGGAATCGGTGATCCGCACGCCGTGGTGCTGCTCGTACTTGTCCTTCAGGCCGCGCAGGATCGAGATCGTGTCCTCGACCGAGGGCTCGCTGACGAAGATCGGCTGGAAACGCCGCGCCAGCGCCGCATCCTTCTCGACATGCTTGCGGTACTCGTCGAGCGTGGTCGCGCCGATGCAGTGCAGCTCGCCGCGCGCAAGCGCAGGCTTGAGCAGGTTGGAGGCGTCCATCGCGCCATCGCCCTTGCCTGCGCCGATCAGCGTGTGCATCTCGTCGATGAACAGGACGAAATTGCCGTCGCTCCCAGTGACCTCCTGGAGCACGGCCTTCAGCCGCTCCTCGAACTCGCCGCGGTATTTCGCACCCGCAATCAGCGCGCCCAAATCGAGCGACAGCAGCCTCTTGTCCTTGAGGCTCTCGGGCACGTCGCCATTGACGATGCGCAGCGCGAGGCCCTCGGCGATGGCGGTCTTGCCGACGCCGGGCTCGCCGATCAGGACGGGATTGTTCTTGGTCCGGCGCGACAGCACCTGGATGGTGCGGCGGATCTCCTCGTCGCGGCCGATGACCGGGTCGAGCTTGCCGTCGCGCGCAGCCTGGGTCAGGTCGCGGGCATATTTCTTCAGCGCGTCATAGGCGTTCTCGGCGGTCGCGCTGTCGGCCGTGCGGCCCTTGCGCAGCGCCTCGATCGCGGCATTGAGATTTTGCGGAGTGACGCCGCCCTTGGCGAGGATTGTGCCGGCCTCACTGGTCTTCTCCAGTGCGAGACCGAGCAAGAGCCGCTCGACGGTGACGAAGCTGTCGCCGGCCTTCTCGCCGGCCTTTTCGGCCGCATCGAAAGTGCGAGCGAGCTCGGGCGCCAGATAGATCTGGCCGGCACCGCCGCCACTGACCTTCGGCACCTTGTTGAGGGCGTCCTCGGTCGCCTTCAGAATCGCGCGGGAATTGCCGCCGGCGCGGTCGATCAGACCGGCAGCCAGCCCTTCATTGTCGTCCAGCAGCACCTTCAGGACGTGCAGGGTTGAAAACTGCTGGTGGCCTTCGCGCACCGCAAGCGACTGCGCGGACTGGACGAAGCCCCTGGAGCGTTCAGTATACTTCTCGATATTCATGGTCTTTTCTTTCCCTCGGCCTGCCCCTGGGGCCCTCTAAGGCACCCCAAACGGCATCTTCATTGGGTTTCCGCTTGATACGTTGACGTTCCTCAACGCATCAGCGGTCGTTATCAGCCGACGCTGGCGCCGGCCTGACCCAGATGTGGGAAGCGTGCCCTCGGATCGGAAGAGGAACGTTCACAATTTCGTGCGCTGATCGGCCGGCTTGGCGGGCACGGAGCGAATCCCCTAAGTAGGCCTATGACAACCAGCCAGACTGCCGAAATCACCGGCCTCTATCGCTACCCGATCAAGGGCCTGACGCCGGAATCCCTGGCCCGGGTCCCGTTGCGGACCGGCCAGACCCTCCCCGCCGACCGCCGCTACGCCATCGAGAACGGCCCGAGCGGGTTCGACCCGAAGGCTCCGGAGTGGAAGCCGAAAATCCAGTTTCTGATGCTGGCCCGCAATGAGCGGCTGGCGTCCCTCGACAGCCGTTTCGAGGACGCGACCAACAGCCTTACCATCCGCAAGGACGGCCGGATCGTCGCCAGCGGCGATCTCGAGAGCGCGGCGGGGCGCGCCGCCATCGAGGACTACTTCACGGAGAATTTCCAGCCGGAGCTGAAGGGTCCGCCCAAGGTGCTGTCCGGCCACGGCCACAGCTTTTCCGACGTCGCCCGCAAGGTCGTCTCCATCATCAATCTCAACAGCGTTCGCGCCATCGAGACCATGCTCGGCGGTACTGCCGTCAATCCCCTGCGCTTCCGCGCCAATCTTTACGTGAAGGGCTGGCCGGCGTGGTCCGAGCTCGACCTGGTCGGAGAGACGCTTGCGATCGGGCAGGCCCGGCTAAAGGTGGTCAAGCGCATCAAGCGCTGCGCCGCCACCGATGTCGACCCCGAGACCGCACAGCGCGATCTCGAAATTCCGCCCACGCTCTCGCGCAATCTCGGCCACATGGATTGCGGCATCTATGCCGAGGTGATCGCTGACGGCGAGATCGGCGTGGGTGATAAGGTTGTCGTGGAAGAGCCGAAGCTGGTGTGAGCTAGCACCGCTGCCGTAGGGTGGGCAAAGCGAAAGCGTGCCCACCATTCCGGTTCTCAGACTTTGAGACATCGCTGGTGGGCACGGCGCTTGCGCGCCTTTGCCCACCCTACGCACCGTCGCCTCAATTCGGCATCACATACGCATAGATCCGGCCGCGCGAGATCGGCGCCTCGCGGACGCGGTTGCCGTTGTTGCCGGAGATCATGATCGGATTCCCCTGCGCGTCGACGCCGGTGATGATGCCGACATGACCGCCGCCGCGCCGCCCCATCACCGCGATGGCGCCGACCTGCGGACCGGAGACACGCGTGCCGTAATGCGCGAACGAATTCGCCATGTCGGAGCCGGTGCCCTGATGGCCGGTGTGCTGCAGCACCATGTTCATGAAGCGCGCGCACCACAAGCTGCCGCGACCGGTCGGATTGCCGCCGATGTAGCGGCGCGCCTCGGAGACGAGACCCGACCCGCCACCGAAGCCACTGCTTGCAGCCATGCCGTTATTGGCCATGCCGCCGCTATTGGCGTTGGGATGGTAGCTAGCCTGCGTGTCGGCAAAGCCGCTCGCCTGCAACTGCGCCGCGCTGCGCTCGAAGCGCGAGCTGCGTACATCGTGGCGATAGTGATGATGTCTGGCGTGATGCACGTAGGCGTGCCGCTCTGCGCTATGACGATGATGCGGCCGCGCTGAGGCCGGAGACGACACTGCGGCGACCGCCGCGAAGAAAAGCGCCAGCGCGACAACACAACGCGACAGGCGAGACGCAAACAACTCGAACATTCTTCATCCTTCGTTGACACCCCCACTTCCAATCGGCCCCTGCGGTGGCCGACATCCGTCTGGCCGTTAAGCCGCCCGATGTGGCGAGAAAAAGACGCCGCGGCCGCGAATAGCTGCGATGATCTTGCGTCAGTGCTGGCTCGAGGCTGCCTCATTGCGGACAACAGCATTAACTGCGATTCTGAACTCACGACTTGAAGAGAGGGAAACGGTTAATGCCCCATGCCACGACCAGGGACAACGTCCGCATCTATTTTGAAGAATCGGGTCAAGGAACGCCGATACTTTTTCTGCACGAGTTCGCGGCCGACTACACCAATTGGGAGCCGCAGATGCGCTACTTCTCGCGCGGCCACCGCTGCATCACCTATTCCGCGCGCGGCTACACGCCATCCGATGTGCCGGCGGGCGAGGTCTACAGCTACGAACATTTCTACACCGACGCGCTCGCGGTGCTCGATCATCTCAGGATCGAGCGCGCGCATCTCGTCGGTCTTTCGATGGGCGCCTATTCATCGCTCCAGATCGGATTGAACGCGCCGCAGCGCGCACTGTCGATGACGCTTGCCGGCGTCGGCTCCGGCTCGGAGATCGAGAATCTCGACAATTGGCGCAAGCAGTGCCGTGCCAATGCCGAGCAATTCGAGGCGCTCGGCTCCGCCGAGGTCGCAAAAGTCACCCGCGAGGCGCCGAGCCGGATTCCATTCCTGGTGAAGGACCCGCGCGGCCACGCCGATTTCTACGCCGCGCTGGCGCGGCACGATTCCAAGGGTTCGGCCAACACCATGCGCGGCTTCCAGGGCGGCCGTCCCTCGATCTACACCATGACGGATGCGATCAGAGGCGTGGCAACGCCGGCATTGATCATCTGCGGCGACGAGGATGATCCGTGTGTGGGGGCTAGCCTGTTCCTGAAGAAGCATCTGTCGGCAGCGGGGCTCGCGATGTTTCCGAAGTCCGGTCACGTGCTCAATCTCGAAGAGCCCGCGCTGTTCAACGCGAGCGTGGAGCGGTTCGTGACGCTGGTGGAAGCGGGACGGTGGCCGGTGCGCGACCCAAGGTCGGCGGCGGCGCATTAGGGCGAAGGCGTTGGCTCGCACTCCGTCATTGCGAGCGCAGCGAAGCAATCCAGAATCTTTCCGCGGTGGGATTCTGGATTGCTTCGCTCCGCTCGCAATGACGATAAATTACTTCCCCTGCCCGCGGCTCAGCAAAAACACGCCCTGCTCGCCGAACAGATTCCAGACCCACCATGGCAATCGCAGCCGCAGCGGACGGCCGTAGAGGTCGAGCGCTTCGGCACGCTCCATCTTGACGCCGATGGTGTCGCAGAGCTCGACGAAATCCTTGATGGTGCAGAAATGGATGTTGGCGGTGTCGTACCAGCTCGCCGGCAGATTCTCCGTGCGCGGCATGTGGCCGCCGACCAGGAGCTGCAGGCGCATCCGCCAGAAGCCGAAATTGGGGAACGACACGATGGCGCGGCGGCCGATGCGCAGAAGATTCTCCAGCACGACCTTGGGCTGGCGCGTCGCCTGCAGCGTCTGCGACAGGATCACGTAGTCGAAGGCGTCGTCGGGATAGTTGACGAGGTCGGTGTCGGCGTCGCCCTGCACCACCGCGAGGCCTTTTGCCACGCAGCGGTTGACGCCCGCGCGCGACAGCTCGATGCCGCGGCCGTCGATGCCGCGGGTCTCCAGCAGCTGAAGCAGATCGCCCTCGCCGCAGCCGACATCGAGCACTTTCGAGCCCGGCTTGACCATCTCGGCGACCAGCAGATGGTCGGCGCGAAACGGGCCGGACTGCTCCGCAGCGAGGCCGTTGAGCGGCAGCACTTCCTGTACAGACATCGCTAGCCGTCCTTGTCAGTCATTCCTGGTCAGTCATTCTTGCCGGTGAGCCCGCGCGCCTTGCCTGCCGATTGCAGGAAGGCGCGTGAGATGTCGAAGAATTCAGGCACGTCGAGCAGGAAGGCGTCGTGGCCGCGATCGGTCTCTATCTCGGCGAACGACACCCGCGCACTCGACGCATTCAGCGCATGCACCAGCGCACGCGATTCCGAGGTCGGGAACAGCCAGTCGCTGGTGAAGGAGACCACGCAGAAGCGCGTCTCGATTCCGGCGAACGCCTTTGCCAGCACGCCGCCGTGATCGCCGGCAATGTCGAAATAATCCATCGCGCGCGTGAGATAGAGATAGGAGTTGGCATCGAAGCGCTCGACAAAGGACGACCCCTGGTAGCGCAGATAGGACTCGACCTGGAAATCGGCATCGAACGAGAAGGTCGGCAGCTCGCGGTCCTGCATGCGGCGGCCAAACTTGCGATGCAGCGCGGCGTCCGAGAGATAGGTGATGTGTGCAGCCATGCGCGCGACCGCGAGGCCGCGATGCGGATGGATGCCCTGATCGGCGTAGGCGCCATTGTGCCAATCGGGATCGGCCATCACGGCCTGACGACCGAGCTCGTGGAAGGCGATGTTCTGTGCCGAGTGCCGCGTCGAACAGGCAATCGCCAGCGCCGAGTAGACGCGCTTGGGATAGGCCGCAGTCCATTGCAGCACCTGCATGCCACCCATCGAGCCGCCGACGACCGCGAACAGCGTGTCGATGCCGAGCCGGTCGATCAGCATCGCCTGCGCCCGCACCATGTCGGGGATGGTGATGACGGGGAAATCCAGGCCCCACACCTTGCCGGTGGCGGGATTGATCGAGGCGGGCCCGGTCGAGCCCATGCAGCCGCCGATCACGTTGGAGCAGATGATGAAGTAGCGGCTGGGATCGAGCGGACGGCCGGGGCCGACCAGCGTCTCCCACCAGCCGGACTTGCCGGTGACGGGGTGCACATTGGCGACGTGCTGATCGCCGGTCAGCGCATGGCAGATCAGCACGGCGTTGGACCGATCGGCGTTGAGCTCGCCATAGGTCTTGTAGGCGATCTGGAACGGGGTGAGATCGATGCCGCAATCGAGCCGCAGCGGCTGGTCGGCGCCGAACTGCGCGACCTCCGAACTCGGATGATCGACCTCATGCGACCGATCGTCGGCACTGATCGCGGGACTGGGGACAGACTTGACGCCAACCATCTCTGACCATCGACCTCGTTTGCGATCGGACTTCAGATCGCGACTGACATCAGGCCATGAAAAACCCGGCCTGAACGATAGGTTCGGCCGGGATCGGAAGTGTCCCCGGCCTGTTTAGCGAGTTTTTTAACGTGGCTGCAAGCCGGCCGGCTCAAATGACCACGGAACAGGCAAAAACCTACCGGCTTGGGCGCTTTTCGTCAAGTCGCGGTTCGGATGAGCCAAATTCGCTCCCGTGCTGCCAGCCGACGCGGGCCTGACTTCTCTTCGCATTTCTCTTTGCTTTCGCCGCCCATCCTGCCTAATCAGAACCTCGACCACAGCCTCTCAACAGCACGTCGCAGATATGTCCCAACGTCCGCCCGCGCCACCATCACTTCAGGAATTGCGCAAGGAGATCGACGCAATCGACGAGGGCATGCATCGCCTGCTGATGCAGCGCGGCGACATCATCGACCGCCTGATCCAGGTGAAGCAGACCCAGGAGGTCGGCTCGGCGTTCCGCCCGGCGCGCGAAGCCTCCATGATGCGTGACATCGTGCAACGCCATCGCGGCATCCTGCCGCTCGACACGGTCGAGAGCATCTGGCGCGTCATCATCTCCACTTTCACCTATGTCCAGGCGCCGTTCTCGGTGCATGCCGACGTCTCGGTGAGCGAGCCGGCGATGCGCGATTCCGTGCGCTTCCATTTCGGCTTCACGGTTCCTTACGTCGCGCATTTCAGCGCGCAGGCCGCGGTCGAAGCGGTGGCGAAGTCCAAGGGCGATCTGGCGCTGGTCTCGGCGACCTCGAGCCGCACGCCGTGGTGGCTGGAGCTGGAAGCGGACGGCGCGCCAAAGATCATCGCGCGGCTGCCCTTCGTCGAGCGTGCCGACCATCCGGCCGCGCTGCCCGTTTTCGCGGTCTCTCGCGTCGCCGACAGCGCCGTGGTGACGGAGGTCGAGACCTTCAGCGTGCGGGTATCAGGATGGAACGCCGAGGTGGCACGCGCCCTGTCGCCGCTCGCCGAGATCGTGGCGGTGCCCGATACCGCCTTCGACGGCGCGGCGCTGCTGGTCTCGGTCACGAGCGCCACCAGCATCGACAAGATCAAGGCTGCCCTGATCGAGGCAGGGGCCTCGGTGCGCTCCACGGCCCTCGTCGGCAGCCACGCAACGCGCTATACGGTGCCCCCGACCGGGTCGAAATCGTAAATCGCGAACAGACGTCGCGAGCAGACTTGGCCTATCCGGAGTTGAAGATGTCCCGCCCCGTGCCGAATCCCGGCATTCTCGATATTGCGCCCTACACGCCCGGCAAGAGCCCGGTCGCGGAGCCGGGCCGCAAGGTATTCAAGCTCTCGGCCAACGAGACGCCGTTCGGACCTTCGCCCAAGGCAATCGAGGCCTTCAAGCGCGTCGCGGATCATCTGGAAGACTATCCGGAAGGCACCTCGCGCGTGCTGCGCGAGGCGATCGGCCGCTCTTTCGGGCTCGATCCGAACCGCATCATCTGCGGTGCCGGCTCGGACGAGATCCTCAACCTGCTCGCCCACACCTATCTCAGCCACGGCGACGAGGCGATCTCGACCACGCACGGCTTCCTGGTCTACCCGATCGCGACCATGGCGGTCGGTGCCAGGAATGTGGTCGCGGCGGAGAAGAACCTGACCTGCGACGTCGACGCCATCCTCAAGGCGGTGACGCCGAAGACGAAGCTGGTCTGGCTCGCCAATCCCAACAACCCGACCGGCACCTATATCCCGTTCGACGAGGTCAAGCGCCTGCGCGCCGGCCTGCCGTCGCACGTGCTGCTGGTGCTGGACGCCGCCTATTGCGACTACGTCTCGCGCAACGACTACGAGATGGGGATCGAGCTCGTCGCCACCACAGAGAATACGGTGGTGACGCACACCTTCTCCAAGATCCACGGCCTCGCCGCGCTGCGCATCGGCTGGATGTTCGGCCCCGAGCACATCATCGACGCGGTCAACCGCATCCGCGGTCCGTTCAACGTGTCGACCCCGGCGATGTACGCCGCGGTCGCCGCGATCGAGGACACCGCGCACCAGGCGATGTCGAAGCAGTTCACCGAGACCTGGCGCAACTGGCTGTCCGAGGAGATCACCAAGACCGGGCTCAAGGTGACGCCGGGCGTCGCCAATTTCGTGCTGATCCACTTCCCGACCGACAAGGGCAAGACCTCTGACGACGCCGACGCGTATCTGACCAAGCGGGGCCTGGTGCTGCGCGCGTTGAAAAACTACGGCCTGCCGCATTCGCTGCGCATGACCATCGGCACCGAGGAGGCCAACCGCCTCGTCGCCGAGGCCTTGCGCGACTTCATGGCCGGCAAATGAGCGTGAACCCGCACTTCCAGCGCGTCGCGCTGATCGGCTTCGGCCTGATCGGCGGCTCGATCGCGCGCGCAGCGAAGCTCCAGGGCCTGGCTTCCGAGATCGTCACCACCGCGCGCTCGGAGAAGACCCGCGCGCGAGTGCTCGAGCTCGGCATCGTCGACCAGGTCGTCGCGACCAATGCGGAAGCGGTGAAGGATGCCGATCTCGTCATCCTCTGCATTCCCGTCGGCGCCTGCGGGCCGGTGGCGCAGGAGATTGCTGCGCATCTCAAGCCCGGCGCTGTTATTTCCGACGTCGGCTCGGTCAAGGGCGCGATCGTCAGGGACATGGCGCCGCACCTGCCGAAGGATGTTCATTTCGTGCCGGCGCATCCGGTCGCTGGTACCGAGCATTCGGGACCGGATTCCGGCTTCGCCGAGCTCTTCATTAACCGCTGGTGCATTTTGACGCCGCCGGAAGGCACCGACGCCGCGGCCACCGCGCACTTACGCGCCTTCTGGGCGGCAATGGGTGCCAAGGTCGAGGTGATGACGCCGGATCATCATGATCTCGTGCTCGCGATCACCAGCCATCTGCCGCATCTGATCGCCTACACCATCGTCGGCACCGCTGACGAGCTGCAGCAGGTGACGGAATCGGAGGTCATCAAGTTCTCGGCCGGCGGGTTCCGCGACTTCACCCGCATCGCGGCCTCCGATCCGACGATGTGGCGCGACGTCTTCCTCGCCAACAAGGACGCGGTGCTGGAGATGCTCGGCACCTTCACCGAGGATCTCGCAAAGCTCACCCGCGCGATCCGTCGCGGCGACGGCGAGGCGCTGTTCGATCACTTCACCCGCACCCGCGCCATCCGCCGCGGCATCGTCGAGATCGGCCAGGATTCGGCGGCGCCGGACTTCGGCCGGCCGCATGCGGCACTGAAGAAGCCGTAGCTGAAGTAACCCGGATGGAGCGCAAGCGCGGCTCCCTGCCTAGAACGGATAGTACCGGATCTGCGTCATGACGATGTTGTCGTCGGTCTTGGGCGCGCCGCCGACACCGGCGAAGGCGAACCGCTGCGTGTAGGAATACTGCACGCCCGCTTTCAGCGTGCCGTAGTTGCCCTGGTAGATGGTGTCGTAGATGCCGGCGGTGATCTGCCGGACTTCCCTGGTGTTGCCGTTACAGGTCGCGGCCGGCGTGTTCTCGGTGAAGCAGCCGGTGTTGTTGTAGAGCGGATTGCCGTAACCGAACGGAGTGGTTCCGACATTGGCGAAATTGGCCTTGGCCTTTTCCAGACCGGCGTAGCTGTAGACATCGAGGCTCGGCGTCGCGTGCCAGATCAGGCCGACCGCGGCCGCCGTGATCGTCAGCGGCAGCACCGTGCCGTCCTGCGCCACCGCCGCATCGGGGAACGGCGTCGCCGTGAAGCGGCCGAGCACGCCATGCGCGCCGTAGAGCTGGAGGTCGAGGGTCTTCGGAATCAGCTCGGCGAAGACGTGGCCGCCGAAGCTGCCGGTGTCGTAGCCGTGGTTGGCGCCATTGAAGCGATCGAACAGCTGGCGATAGAGCGCCCAGGCCTCGACATGCAGCTTGTAGGGCCCGAGCCGCGGGTCCCACACCGCCTTGACGGTGACGTCAGGCACCTGGTTCAAGCTGACATTGTTGAGGTTGTTGAAGAAGCTGCCGCCCGGCCCGGTCAGATTGACCTGGAGGTTCGGATTGAGCACACCCTGCGGACCGGCCGCGGGAGTACCGACCGTCGGCGTATTGCCGCCGAAGAAAGCGGTCTGCGGATTCTCGACCGACGCGGCGAGCTTGAACTCGGGCCCGAGATCCTTCCAGACGCGCAGACCTGGCTGGCGTGCCGCCAGAAATCCCGGAACGGATTCGAAGTCGATCACGCCTGGCGCGTCGACGCCGCGAGGATCGATGCCCGTCTTGGTCGGCGCGTTCAGCGACCAGGATTGGCCGGCGAGGAAGTGCAGGCCGAGATCGGTCCGGTCGAGCTCGAGACTGAGCTGCCGCATCCGCGGATTGAAGGAGTTGGTGGCAACCGAGCTCGCCGTCTGCGCCGCGCCCTCGAAGTCGATTTCGCCGTAGCCCGCGAGATGCGTATCGGCATCGGCATTGCCTTCGGCCAGCACCGAGAACCGGCTCTGGCGCGCGGAGAACCGCGTCTCCGGGAAGTAGAAATTGTGGCTCTGCTGATAGGGAATGAAATTGTAGACCGAGCCGGTGTCGGAGGCGATGTTGCGGGAACGGTAGATGCCGGTGAGATCGACCCAGCCGCCGAATGTCAGCGTGACGCCCTTGTAGCAGATCTTGCCGCCCGCACATGCCTCGACGGGCAGCGCCTTGTAGATCCCCGGCATCGGCATGGCTTTGGCCTGCACTTCGACCTGACGCGTCTTACGCGCCTCCGAATCCACCTTCTGCTGCAGCTCCTTCAGCTTGGTCTTCAGCGCCTGGATTTCGGTTGTGACATTGTCGTCGGCACGCGCCTGTCCCGAACAGGCAGCGAGTAGTCCCAGCATCAGTCCGCAGTTGATGATCCGCACGTAAGCCTCCCTCCACTTGGGAAGCAGGTGCTATTGGTTGCGCCTCCGGCGCGTGCATGCTTCCCTGGTGTGGAGTGATGCGAATGGGCGAGCTGTTATTCGCAGGCCTGCGCATCTTCTGCATCACGTTTTCCTGACGATCACGTCCGGAATATTTTCGCCGCTCGCCCGATCCGCACGCGCGCGATTGCCGCGACTGTGATGCAGCGTGCATTGGGCCCGACCGGGACCATCACGATTCGGCGAAGCGGCTGTGACGTAGCCAGTGAGAGTGACGACAGCTAGTACAGCGGCGGAATCTGGCCGACCTGGACCGGGCCGAGCAGCACGGCGCCGTCGACGAATTTCAGCGGGAAGCTGCGGGCCTTCTTGCCCTCGAGCGTGCTCTCGGTGCCGATCGAGTTGATGCCGGCGGCCACGCCGGCATTGGCGTTCTGCTTGATGACCTTGCCGAGGCCGGGAACGGCACGGTCGAGCGCGCCAAAGAGATTGTTGAGGTCCTTGGACTTCACGCCGGGCGCGACGCGATCGAGCGTTGCCTGCGGCACGCCCTCTTCCAGAATCTTCTCGATGCCGAGCGCCGGGATGACGCGTTCAAGACCGGCCACGGTCATCTGCAATTCGCCATCCAGTCGGCCATTGGCCGAGAGGCCCAGCGTGCCGGCCGCGACCGCGATCATCTCGCCCTGCTGGATCCGCGACTGCACGATCTCGATGTGACCGCCGGCGGCCTGGATCTCGCGGAAGCGCTGCGGCCAGGGTTTTGGGGTGAGATCAGAGAGCCCGGTGATCTTCGCGCGCGTGTCGGCTTCGAACGGCTCGGCGAGCAAGGGATGAACGCCCTGGATGCTGCCCTGCGCGATCTGGAGCACGGTCTCGATGACAGGATGATCGGCCGGCGATCCGTCCGCGATGCGCCCATGCAGCTCAATCTGCTTGGCGCGCGCGAGCGGCACCTGCACCGAACCATCGAGCCTGACGATGCTGGGATCATCGAACACGATCGAGGCGCGTTCCGGGATGGCCGGCAAGCCGACCACGCTGCTGCGGCCGTTGCTCCAGTTCACCACGAAGGTGTTTTGCGTGACGCCATCGGTCAGCGTTGCCGGCGCGGAAAATTCGGCGATGACGTGCTTGGGATCGTAGACCTGCGCCAGAACCAGAATGTTGTCGAGCTTGGCCGTGAACGGCGTCTTGCTCGCATTCTGCGAGACCAGGGCGACGCTGGCGCCGGAGCACTGGACCTCGAAGCGGAACGGGAAGCCGGCAATCGAGCGCTTGGCGCAATCATAGATGCGGCCGGATTTGGCCTCCTGCGCGCGCCAGGCATCGGCCGCGACCTCGGCCTGCGAGGCCGCATAGAACCAGAAGCCGCTCCAGGCGATGGCGAGGATCAGGAGGAGGACGGGAGCAATGAAGAGCCCCCAACGGGAGCGCCGGCCTGCGGCAATAGTCATATTGGACATGCGGCGACCCTTTGACCCCAGATTTTGTCAAATGTAAGCGAGGCCCGCCCCCGACGAAAGGCGGAGAATTCGCTTCGCTTGGGGGCACGGTTCTGCTAGCCGTGCCCGAAATGTCGGAAATCACCCTCCCCTCCGTCACCAGCGCCAAGGGCGACCTCTGGGTGTTCGGCTACGGCTCGCTGATGTGGCGGCCGGGCTTCGAATTCGAGGAGCGCGTCCCGGCGCGGCTGGTCGGCGAGCACCGTGCGCTCTGCGTCTATTCCTTCGTGCATCGCGGCACGCCGGAGCAGCCGGGCCTGGTGCTGGGCCTCGACCGCGGCGGCGCCTGCCGCGGCATCGCCTTCCGCATCGCTGAAAAGAACCGTGCCGACGTGGTCGCCTATTTGCGGGCGCGCGAGCAGGTGACCTCCGTCTATCGCGAGGTGATGCGCTCGGTGTGGCTGGAGAACGAAGCGCGCGAGC
The DNA here is from genome assembly GCF_040548225.1 of Bradyrhizobium sp. S3.12.5. Lineage (NCBI taxonomy): Bacteria > Pseudomonadati > Pseudomonadota > Alphaproteobacteria > Hyphomicrobiales > Nitrobacteraceae > Bradyrhizobium > Bradyrhizobium sp. S3.12.5. Next base: position 375,560 of record NZ_JBEPRF010000001.1, on the reverse strand, counting down.
GCGTCTCGGCACTCGCCTATGTCGTCGACCGCGGCCATGTGCAGTACGCCGGCCGGCTGTCGCTCGCCGACCAGCACCGCCATGTGCTGCAGGGTCACGGCCAGTCCGGCGCCAACCGCGACTACGTGACGGCGACCGTGAAGGCGATCGAGGCCGAAGGCTTTCGCGACGCGCAATTGCATCAGCTCGCGGCGATGCTGCATGGCGACGCGCATTCGCTGCACGCGCCCGCTCCCGACGACAACAGAGACAGTCGCTAGCTCTCCGAGGGAGCGTAGCTCGGCGCGCTGCCGATCAATTGCTCCTGCTCGTTGCGGCCCGCTTCGACGATGCGAGCGGTCGCATCCTCGATCGCCGTCTGCACGCGCGCGAGAAACTCACCCTTGGGCAGGCCCGGAGGCAACGGATCGAGGAACTCCACCACCAGCGTGCCGGGATAGCGCATGAAGGTGCGGCGCGGCCAGAACAGGCCGGAATTGAGCGCGATCGGCAGGCACTGCACGCCACAGGACGAGTAGATCTGTGCAAAGCCGGTCTTGTAGTCCGGCGGTGCTCCCGGCGCACGGCGCGTGCCTTCCGGAAAGATGACGAGCTGGCCGCCTGCACGCACCGTCTCGCGCGCGCGACGTGTCATGTCCAGCAGCGCCTTGACGCCGGCATTGCGGTCGATCGCGATCATCCCGGTCTTGACCAGGAACTGGCCGAACACCGGAATCTGCATGAGCTGGCGCTTGAGGATGAAGATCGGGCGATTGAAGAAACCCAGCAACACGAAGGTCTCCCAGAACGACTGGTGCTTCGCCACGATCACCAGCGGTCCCTGCGGGATCTTCTCGACGCCGCGGAATTCCACCCTGATGTTGCAGACCACGCGCATCAGGACCAGTGTCGCCTTCGCCCACCATCTCGCGACCGTCAGCATGGCACGCGGCGGCAAGGCGAAGGTCGGCAGCGCCACGATCGCGAGGCACACCAGCACCGCGTAGAACAGCACGTTGAACAGCAGCGAGCGCAAGAAAATCAGGAACATCAAGAATCCGATCAATTGGCCTGTGCGGTGGCGGGCCGCCTGGATTGCAGGCCCGCAGGCTGCTCCGACAGTTCGGGGGAAAGGTCAATCCCGAAATCTTCCAGCCGCACCCTGAGCTCGGCGGCGACGTACTTGACATATTCGGACAACAGCAGCCGCAGCGTCGAGGCCGAGGTCCACCACGGCTCCTCGCGCCATTTGTCGCCGACCACGGCGAACGGAACCAGCGTGGTCCCCGGCATGGCATGCGAGAATTCCACCAGCGCGCGCGGCATGTGATAGTTCGAGGTGACCACGATCAGCGATTTGAAGCCGCGCCCCTCGGCCCAGCGCCGCGCCTCCGCCGCGTTGCCGCGGGTCGAGAGCGCGGTGCGGTCGAGATCGACGCAGCAGGCCATGAAGGATTGGTTCTCCGGCAGCGTCCGGGAGATGTCGCTCGCGGTCGAGGTCGGATGCACGCCCGAGATCAGGAGCCTTTTGCCGTAGCCGGCCGCCAGCAGCTCCATTGCATCCGAGACCCTCGAGGATCCGCCGGTCAACACCACGATGCCGTCAGCCTTGCGGTCCGGGGCAATCTCGGCGCCGCGCAATTGCGACAGGAACGCGACGAAGCCCGCCGCTGCGCCGACGAAAACGAACGCGATCGTCGACACGACGGTCGCGCGCAGCCAGCCGCGCGGCAGTTTCGGCGATGTGTCGTCGATCGGCGAGGTCATATGATGTCGGTGATCCCTTCCCCGGATTATTTTAAGACGTTTTGAGGCGAAGTGGAGTCCGGTTTGTCGGGCTCAATCCACGTCGTTCAGTGTCGAGAACAGCGTCTGGCGCGAGGCGACCGCTGTGATGGCGCCGATCAGGACGGCCTGCACCGCGAGCACCACATAGCCGGACGGGCGCAGCGAGAAGGTGCCGAGCAGGGCCGCGAACTGGTCGCCGACCGGGGTGCCGGAGAACCAGCCCGCGATCGACTCGGAGAAGCCGAACAGCAGCATGGCGACGCCGCCGCCGATGACGCCGCCTTCAAGGCCGAGCCGGAGGAAATGCCGCAGGAAGTGATTGGCGATGTAGCGGTCGCCGGCGCCGACGAAATGCAGAACCTCGACGATCGGGCGGTTCGCCGCCATCGCGCCGCGGGTCGCGAACGAGACCGAGATGATGGTTGCGACGATGACGAGCGCGAGGATGCCGATGCCGGCGAGCACGGTGGCATTGGTCATCGAGCGCATCCGTTCGATCCAGGCGCGGTGATCGTCGACGCTGGCGCTTGGCGCCACTTGCGTCAAGCGGGCGCGCAAGGCGCCGAGATCGAGCGCCGTGCCCGGCTGCACGCGCGCGATGATCATGCGCGGCACCGGCAGATCGTCCATCGACAGCCCGGTGCCGAGCCAGGGCTCGAGTAGCTTGCCGCTCTCCTCCTTGGTGAACGGCTTGACCTCGACGATACCGGCCTGCGCGCGCATCGCCTCGGTGACGGCAGCGGTATCGCGCTCGATGTCGCGTCCGGATTGCGGGCGGACCTGGATGGTGATCTCGCTCGCGACATCGGACTGCCATTCCGCGGCCGAGGCGCTGACCAGCAGCACGGTGCCCGTCGTCATCGAGGCGAGGAAAGTCATGATGGCGACAACGGCGACCAGCGCGCGGCCGTGGATCGAGGCGCGCGGCACGATCGGCGACATGTTGCGCGCCCTGGCCGGCAGCTGCGGACGTTCCTGTCCGAGATCGACCAATACGCCGCGCTCGTCGGTCCTACTCATAGACGTGCAGCCGGCCCTGATGCAGCACGAAGCGGCGCGCTTCGTACTGGTCCATCAGCGCGATGTCGTGGGTTGCGATAATGACGGCGGTACCGGATTTGTTGAGCTCGATGAACAGCCGCAGCAGTCGCCGCCCGAGCGTCGGATCGACGCTGCCGGTCGGCTCGTCCGCAAGCAACAGCTGCGGCCGCGAGATCACCGCGCGCGCGATTGCCGCGCGCTGCTTCTCACCGCCGGACAGGATCGGCGGCAGCGCATCCATGCGCTCGCCGAGCCCGACCCAGCGCAGCAGGTCGATGACTTCCTTGCGATAGCTCGATTCGCTGCGGCCCATGACGCGGAACGGCAGCGCCACGTTCTCGTAGGTCGTCATGTGGTCGAGCAGGCGAAAATCCTGGAGCACGATGCCGATGCGCTTGCGCAGATCCGCGATCTCGTCCTTGCCAAGCCGGGAGATGTCGTGGCCGAACAGATTGACGAGGCCACGGGTCGGCCGATGCGACAGGAACAACAAGCGCAACAATGACGTCTTGCCGGCGCCGGACGGGCCGGTGAGGAACTGGAAGGAATGCGCCGGGATCTGGAAACTGAGGTCGCGCAGGACCTCCGGCCCCAGACCGTAGCGCAATCCGACATTTTCGAACCGAACCAAGCTCAGCTCCGTTCGAGAGGGGACGCAGGTCGCACGCCAGCAAGGTTTCGCCGCATGCAATCAAGGGGTTGTGCGACCGTTATGGTTTCCGGTTCGTTAACGGTCGCCCTGTAGCATCCGAGGCGGCATCTTAGAACTATCCTTCCTTAGAAGTCCCTTGGCGCCCGGCTCCGCGCGACAAGGTCATCGTCGAGGCCGTCCATGCATATTGTCTGCCCCCATTGTACGACATCCTACGCGATCAAGCTTGCGAGCCTTGGGGCCAATGGGCGGACAGTCCGCTGCTCCCGCTGCAAGGAGACGTGGATGGCGCATCCCGCGGATGCCGTCGGGGAGGCCGCCGTGCCGGCCTTGGCCGAAGCCAGCCAGACTGACGACCAGTCCGACCTCGCCGAGCAGTGGAACTCCTACGCCAAGGACGATTCAACCGCCGAAACCCCGATGGTCGAAAGCCCCTCGATCGCCAGCGACTGGCCGACAGAGGACGCCGCCGAGTCCGAGGACGAGTGGTCGGCGGCGGCCCGCGCCGCCGAGGAGGAAGTCGTCGGCGCGCAGCACCAGTCCTGGTTCAGCGGCCTTTTCAGCCGCCGCGGGGCAAAGGTGAGCCGCCCGGCCCCGGCCGTGGCCCGGCGAAAATCCCATTTCGGCCTGCCGACCGCCTGCGCCGCCATGGGCGCGCTGGTGCTGGCGCTGGTGATCTGGCGCGGCGACATGGTCCGCCTGCTGCCGCAGACCGCGGCCTTCTACAAGATGGTCGGCTTTGAGGTGAACCTGCGCGGCCTCGCCTTCAAGGACGTCAAGCTCTCGACCGAGACCGTGGACGGTAAGCAGGTGCTGGTGATCGAGGGCGCAATCGTGGGCCAGGGCAAGAGGCCGCTCGATATTCCGCGCCTGCGCTTTGCCGTGCGCGACGCGCAAGGCGCCGAGATCTACGCCTGGAATTCGGTGCTGGAGCAGACCGTGCTGCAACCGGGCGAGCGCGCCTTCTTCCGCTCGCGCCTGGCCTCGCCGCCGCCGGAAGGCCGCAATATCGACGTTCGCTTCTTCAACCGGCGCGACATTGCCGGCGGCAGCGTGTAATCAGGCGCCGTCGCGTGCCGCACGGGAGGTTGGTCCAAAGGTTGGTGTCATGCCAAGAGTGTTGATCGCCGATGACGAGGATTCGATGCGCCAGCTGGTGGCGCGCGCTATCGCCATGGACGGCCACGAGACCGTCACCGCACAGGACGGCGCCGAGGCGCTGGAGATCCTGACCCGCGAGGACGGCGCGTTCGATCTGTTGCTCACCGACATCCAGATGCCCGTCATGGACGGCATCGCACTCGCACTCTCCGCTGCGCGTGACTTTCCCCAACTGACCATTTTGCTGATGACCGGCTTTGCCGATCAGCGCGAGCGTGCCTCGAACCTCAATGCGCTGGTGCATGACGTGGTCACAAAACCATTCTCGGTCGCGGATATCCGCACGGCGGTGGCGGATGCGCTGGCGGCGAAGAAGGGGTAGCGGGCGGGGGCGGCCACATACTCCACTGTCATGCCCCGCGAAGGCGGGGCATCCAGTACTCCGCGGCCTCTCGATTCAATCACCGTCGTCTCTGGAATACTGGATCGCCCGCCTTCGCGGGCGATGACAGTGAGCTTGTGGCGCCCCCGTCTCAGAAATCCTTCAGCAGCCGCTCGAGATAGTCGAGCTCGATCTGCGGACGCGCGGGGTCGCCGAGGCGGCGGCGGAGCTCCTCGAGGATGCGGCGAACGCGCTGGACGTCGATCTCGCCGGGGATCTTGACCGTGTAGTCGTCGCCGAACTCGCGGCCGTGCAGCGGACGGCCGAGCGGGTCGGTCTGGTTGCCGCCGCTCTGCTGGCGCCCGGTGCGATTGCCGGGACCGTCGCCCTGGCCGTCGCCGTCGCCCTGCTGCATCGCCTCGGCCATCTTCTGCGCACCCTTGCGCATCGCATCCAGTGCCTTGCCTTGGGAATCCACCGCGCCGTCAGCATTGCCGTCGCCGAGTTTCGAGCCCGCATCGCCCATGGCGTTGTCGGCGGAATCGAGTCCGCCGTCATCATCACCCTGGTCAGCGTCCTGATCGCCATCCTGGCCGGGCTGGCCCTGGTCGCCTTGCTGTCCCTGCTGGCCCTTCTGTCCCTGCTGGCCTTTCTGGCCCTTCTGCGAGAGGCCGCGCTTGGCCATCTCGTCCTGGAGCTTCTTCAAGCGGTCGCGCAGCGACTGCTGGTCCTGCTGCAGGTCCGACATCGACTGGTCGCCCTGTTGCTGCTTGCCGCGCATGCGATCGCGCCGGGAGTCCTGGCCCTGCTTGTAGGTCTTGTCGCGCAATTGCTGCTGCTTGCGGATCATGTCGCCGAGCTCGTTGAGCGCCTGCTCCATGTCGCTCTCGCCGGACTGCCCCGGCTGCGCCATCTGCAGGCCTTCCAGCATCTGCTGGAGCTGATCGAGCAGCTGCTTGGCCGCGTCCTTGTCGCCGGAGCGCGACAGGCGCTCCATGCGGTCGATCATGTTCTGGAGGTCCTGCTGGCGCAGGATCTTGGTGTTGGGATCAAGCGGACGCGCGAGCTGCTGGGCATCCTTGTTGTTGCGGAACTGCTCGGCGAGCTGGCGCATGAAATTGTCGAGCGCCGCCCGCAGATCCTGCGTGAGCTTCTTGATCTCCTCGTCGCTGGCGCCGCGCTCCAGCGCCTGCTTCAGCGCGTCCTGCGCCGCGCGCAACGCCTTCTCGACGTCGGAGATGTTGCCGTCCTCGATCGTCACCGCGAGCGCCCACAGGCTCGCCACCACCTCGCGCAATGAATCATCCGTGCGCGCGGCCTCGAGCTGGTGCGCGACACTGTACAGGCCGAGATATTGTCCGGCCTCCTGCGTGAACAGCTCGGGCGCGATCATCAGCGCGTCGAGCGCGGTGTAGACGTCGGAATTCTTGTTGGCGTCGAGCGCGAGGATGCGGCGCTGCTCGATCAGCGCGCGTGCGAGTGGCTTGGTGAACAGCCGCTCGGGCAGGCGCATGTTGAACGGCTCGCTCTTCGCCTCGTTACCGGCCTCGTCCTTGGCGGTGAGCGTCAGCGTGACATCGGCGCCGGCATAAGGATCCTCGCTGAGATCCTTCACCGTCTGACCGACGCCGTTACGGGTGCGCGCATTCGGCAGCACCAGCGGAAATTTCGGCGGCTGGAACAGCGGCCGCGCCGCGGTCTTGTTATCAGTCTTGCCATCGCCGTCCTTGCCCGCATCGGCGGAACGCGGAGCGACTTGCGCCTCGGCGCCGGTGACGCCGTAATCGTCCTCGATCTTGTAGACGAGCTGGAGCGCGCCGCGCGCCTGGCGCTCCGGATCCTTGGCCAGCGCAATGGTCGGCGGGCGGTCCGGCGTTGCCGCAAAAGCCCATTGCGGCTGGCCCGAGGGGGCGCGGACATGCGCAGTGCCGTCGCCGGTGATGGTGAAATGCTTCTCGTTGGTGCCCTTGGGCGTGGCCTCAGCCGGCGCGACTTCCTTGAGGCCGCCGGACACCACGACATCCAGGCTGCCGCCGGAGGAGCGCACGATCAGCGTCGAGCCGGCGGGAACACTGAGCGGGCCGGAGGCCGGAAGCGCGGCCGCTTCCTTGTTGGCGGCCGACAGAATCACGGGCGGCTTGCCGGTGTAGAGCGGCGGCGTGACCCAGGCGTCGACACGGACATTGGTCGGCGTCAGCACGCCGTTCCAGTCGAAGGCAGCGCCGAGCCGCAATCCGCGCTCGTCGCCAGCGGCGAAGAAGGTCGCGACCAGCATCACCATGACCAGCGCACGCAGCGCCCAGGGGTCATGGATGGCGAGGTGCGGGTGCGGCAAACCGGCGCGGATGCGCTTGAGCGAGGCCAGCGTGCGCTCGCGCTGTGCCTGCCAGAGCGCCTGCGCAATCGGATCCTGCGAGGTTAGCGTGTCGGTGAGCGTCGTGGCCGGGCGATGACGGATGCCCGAACCGCGGTCGAGCCGGGCGAGCGCCTCCTCGCGGCTCGGCCAGCGAAACCGAATCAGGGGGAACAGGGCGGCAGCCGCAAGGCCTGCGAAAATGACGAGACCGATGGCACGGGTGACCAGGGGCAGTGCCAGCCAGAGGCCGGCCCAGGACACCACCAGGAATAGGCCGACGACGGTGAGAATACGCGCCAGCCCGGGCCAGGCACGTTCCCACGCGATGGCATAAGTGGACCGCTTGAGGGCCTGCGCCAGCTTCAACCGCGACAGAGCGTCGCCATCGCGGATCGGGTCTGACGGCTCGGGGGTGACGCCGTTCAATCAACTCTCCAGGTTACCCGGTGGAGTGAAGCGTACCACAACGGCAGCACTGAGGCATCCGTTCCTGTACGGGACATCCCCCTTTTCCCGCATAACACGAGGACGTGACTGCTCCGGCTCAACCCCGTAGTTTCCGCGCCGCCATCCAAGGAAAACAAGGAAACGTCATGGACAAGAAGATGCACGACAAGGGCCTGGAAGTCCGCAAAGCGGTACTGGGCGAGGCCTATGTCAACAACGCGCTGAAGAACGTCGACGACTTCAACCGTCCGTTCCAGGAGATGCTCAACGAATATTGCTGGGGCACGGTGTGGGGCCGCGAGGAGCTGCCGCGCAAGACCCGCAGCATGCTCAACATCGCGATGATCGCGATCCTCAACCGCCAGCATGAATTCCGTGCGCATCTGAAGGGCGCGCTCACCAACGGCGTCACCCGCGACGAGATCCGCGAGATCCTGATGCAGGTCGCGATCTATGGCGGCATGCCGGCGGCGGTCGACAGTTTTCGCATCGCGCGCGAGGTGTTCGCGGAGATTGATGGGAAGGCGTGAGGCCGACAAACAGCATTCAACGTATTGCTCCGTCATTGCGAGCGAAGCGAAGCAATCCAGAAAGCCTCTGCGGCAACAGTCTGGATTGCTTCGTCGCTTCGCTCCTCGCAATGACGACGGGAAGGAAATAACACCATGGATATCGGATTCATCGGCCTTGGAAACATGGGTTTCCCGATGGCGCGGCGGCTGGTCGAGGCAGGACACAAGCTCGTCGTGTTCGACACCCGCAAGGAGGTCGTTGACAAGCTTGTCGCGCGCGGCGCGACCGCTGCGGCATCGCCGAAGGATGTTGCCGACAAGGTCGAGGCTGTGATGGCGAGCCTGCCGTCGCTGCAGGCCTCGCTGGAGGTCGCAACGGGCGCGAACGGCGTGATCGAGGGCAGCCGCGCCAAACGTTTCATTGATCTCTCCACAGTCGGCTCGGCGATGGCGGCGAAGATTCACGGCCTGCTCGCCAAGCGCAACATCGTGCAGATCGACTGCCCGGTGTCCGGCGGCGTCGGCGGCGCCGAGAAGGGCACGCTGGCGGTGATGGTGTCGGGGCCGAAGGCCGAGTTCGAGCTGTTGAAGCCCGCGCTCGACGTGATCGGAAAGGTGTTCTTCATCGGCGAGAAGCCGGGTGCTGCACAGACCATGAAGCTCGCCAACAATTTCCTCTCGGCCACCGCGATCGTGGCGACGTCGGAAGCCGTGGTGATGGGCGTCAAGGCCGGGCTCGATCCCGCCGTGATGATCGACGTCATCAATTCAGGTTCGGGCATGAACACGGCGAGCCGCGACAAGTTTCCGCGCTCGGTGCTGCCGCGGACCTTCGACTTCGGTTTCGCCACGGGGCTGATGGTGAAGGACGTGCGGCTGGCGCTGGAGGAGATGAAGCAGCTCGGCCTGTCGATGGAGGTCGCGGATGCCGTCGGGCGGCTGTGGGAGACGGTGATCAGCGCCGAAGGCGCCGAGTCCGATTTTACCGCAGCGATCAAGCCGATCGAGAAGAAGGCAGGTGTGGTGGTCGGCGGCAAGACCGGCGGATTGGCGGGGAGATAACCGCGCAGCCCGAGTTGTCGAGACGCCCATCGTGCCCTGATCCTCACAACCGAGGCGCGAAGCTGCGGGCTGCTTCGCGAGGCGGCGCTTCATCCTTGAGTTGTATTCGTTGTGGGGTATCCTGCGGGCCCTACACGACTGCAAAAAAATCAGGGAGGACGGAATGAAGCGTCATCGACAATTACTTGTCGGTGCGACCACGGCCCTGTTTGGCTGTGTCGCACTCGGTACGTCGCCCGCCATGGCGACGGCGTGCACCAATCTTCGATCCTTGCAACTGCAGCACACAGTGATCAATTCGGCGGACGACAACACGACCGGCACCTTCGTGCCGCCTGGCGCGAGCCCGATCACCGGCCTTCCCGCCTTCTGCCGCGTCACCGCAACCGTGATCCCGAGCTCGGATTCCAGCATCAAGATCGAGGTCTGGCTGCCCGAGACCACGTGGAACGGCAGGTTCCTCGGCACCGGCGGCGGCGGCTTCCAGGGCACGATCACCTACAACGAGCTCGCCATCGGCATCCAGGGCGGCTTTGCCGCGACCAACAGCGACCTCGGCACCGGATCATCGGGATGCAATCCGCTGTTCTGCGGCTCGGCCGGCAACATGGGCAATCCGCTCGCGATCGAGTTCGGCGATCCGACGGCGCCGTCGACCGGCCTGTTCGGGCATCCCGAGCGGATCAAGGATTTCGGCTACCGCGCCATCCATCTGATGACCGAGCGGGGCAAGGAGATCGTCAGCGCGTTTTACGGCCATCGATCGCAACGGGCCTATTTCGCCGGTTGCTCCACCGGCGGCCAGAACGCCCTGATGGAGGCACAGCGCTTCCCCAACGATTATGACGGCATCCTCGCCGGCGCCGCCGCATTCAACCGCACCCATTTGCACATGGCGGGACTCTATGGCTGGCAGAACACGCATGCGAGCCCCGGCCGGTTCATCCAGGCCGGCCAGATGACGCTGATCAACCAGGCCGTGCTGAAGCAATGCGTCGGCCAGGACGGCGGCGCCAAAACCGATCAGTTCCTGACCGATCCGCGCGACTGCCATTTCGATCCGAAGGTCCTGCTCTGCACCGGCGGCAACGCACCGCCGGCCTGCCTGACCTCCGACCAGGTCACGACCATGCAGCGCTATTACGCCGGCACGATCGACCCGGTGAACGGACAGCTCGTCAATCCGGGGTCCGAGCGCGGCAACGAGACCGACGACATCCTCGCCCTCGGCCTGGCGTTTCAGGAGCGACTGCCCGAGCCGGCCTTCGACGGCCTGTTCTACTGGGTGTTCGGCCCGAGCTTCGGCTATCCGGCAAGCCCGACCAATTTTGCCAATTTCGATTTCCACCGCGACATCGACAAGGTCGACGACCAGCTCGCCGCGGTGCTGAACGCGACCAGCACCGATCTCGGCGAATTCAGGGGACATGGCGGCAAGCTGCTGATGTACCACGGCTGGGCCGACCCGCTGATTCCGTCCCAGAGCAGCATCAACTATTTCCTGGCCCTGGTGGGGAATGAAGGCCCGGGATTCCAGCAAGGCCTCCAGCCGGTCGGCTTCTTCGATCACGGCAACGGCAATCCGGCGCTGCGACGGACCCAGAGCTACGCGCGTCTGTTCATGGTGCCCGGACTGTACCACTGCTCCGGCGGCCCCGGTCCCAACACGTTCGATGCGCTCACATCGCTGGTCAAATGGGTCGAGGCCGGCGTCGCGCCGGAGACGATCCTCGCCACGAAGTTCGTGGCCGATACGCCGCCCGCGGTTCAGATGACCCGGCCGCTCTGCGTCTTCCCCAAGGTCGCGAAATACAACGGCAGTGGCGACACCAACAACGCAGCGAGCTTCACCTGCGTCACCGACGAGAACGATTTCAACCAGAAGCCGGCTCCGAAATACGGGCCGTGACAAACACGCGGCGCCGGCGAGCGCATGGTCGCCGGCGTCCTCACAGCCACGGCGCCGGCGTATCCATCGCGATCAGCTGCTCGACCTCGATGCGCGGACGCACGACCGCGTATTGATCGCCCTTCACCAGCACCTCCGGCACCAGCGGCCGCGTGTTGTAGGTGCCGGCCTGCACGGCGCCGTAGGCGCCCGCGGTCATGATGGCGATGAGATCGCCCACCTTCGGCGTCGGCAGCGTGCGGTCGAGAGCGAGGTAGTCGCCGGTCTCGCAGACGGGGCCGACGACGTCGGCCACGACGGTCGCCGCGCCCTTTGCCGGCTGCGTCACCGGAAGGATGTCGTGATGCGCCTCGTACAGCGTCGGGCGGATGAGGTCGTTCATCGCGGCGTCGATGATGACGAAGTTCTTGCCGTCGCCGTGCTTCACATAGATCACCTTGGCGACGAGGATGCCGGCATTGCCGACGATCATGCGGCCCGGCTCGAACATCAGGGTGCAGCCGAGATTGTGGCTGACGCGCCTGACCATCGCGGCATAGGCATCCGGCGCCGGCGGCGCCTCGCGGTCCATGTAATAGGGAATGCCGAGCCCGCCGCCGAAATCGACGTGGCTGATGTTGTGGCCGTCGGAACGCAGCGTCTGCACGAATTCGGACAGGATGCGGAACGCGGTCTCCATCTTGGACAGGTCGGTGATCTGGCTGCCGATATGCACGTCGGTGCCGGTCACTTGGATGCCCGGCAGCTTCGCGGCCCGCGCGTAGACCTCGCGAGCATGCGCGATCGGGATGCCGAACTTGTTCTCGGACTTGCCGGTGGAGATCTTGGCATGCGTGCCGGCATCGACGTCCGGATTGACGCGGATGGAGATCCGCGCGGTCTTGCCCGTCTCGGTCGCAAGCCGCGAGAGCAATTCGAGCTCGGGCTCGGATTCGACGTTGAGACAGAGGATGTCGGCGGCGAGCGCGGCGCGCAGCTCATCTTCGGTCTTGCCGACGCCGGAGAACAGGATCTTGCTGGCAGGGATACCGGCGGCCAGCGCGCGCTTCAGCTCGCCGCCGGAGACGACGTCAGCGCCGGCACCAAGCTTCGCCAGCGTGCGCAGCACCGACTGGTTGGAGTTCGCCTTCATGGCATAGCAGACCAGCACCTTCTCGCCGGCAAAGGCATCGGCGAAGACGCGATAGTGCCGCTCAAGCGTGGCGGTCGAATAGCAATAGAACGGTGTGCCGACGGTTGCGGCTAGCTCGGACAGGTTCACCGCCTCGGCGTGCAGCACGCCGTTGCGGTAGTCGAAATGGTTCATGGCGATGGCTCAGTTGCCCCAGCCTATCGGCTGGGTTTTTCGTCCAGGAGCGGGTCGAGGATAAACGGTTTCTTCTTGCCCTTGGTTGCCGCCGGTGGGGCATCCGCGCCATAGGTCGGATTGAACACGCTCGGCGTTTTCTGGGCTTCGGTCTCGGTGTCGGTCGGCGCGGCGATATTGGCCGTGGACGCGTTGGAGGCGGTCGGCGGCAGATCGAGCGGGCCCTTCCGGCCACAGCCGGCGAGCGCAAGCGCGCTCAGGCTCAAGACAATGATGGCCCACCCCGAGCCGGCCGGGCGAAACTTTGACGTCACGACGAAATCCCCACTACGCGGGGCGCACCATACAGAGATTGGCGCGCTCTGGCGAGAGCCGGATGACCATGAAACATAAGCGAAATTTTGCCTTCAGCCCAATTTTCGCTCTTTTTCCAGCCGCTTCGCCCAGGCCTTGGCCTGCGATGTCACGTTCTTCGGCGCGGTGCCGCCGAAGCTGGTGCGGCTCTTCACCGACGATTCGACCGAGAGCACGCCAAGCACGTCCTTGGTGATCCTGGGCTCGATCGCCTGCATCTCCTTCAGCGGCAGCTCGTGCAGCGCCACGCCGCCCTCGGCGGCCTTGGCGACTATGCGGCCGGTGACGTGATGGGCCTCGCGGAACGGCATCTTCAGCGTCCGCACCAGCCAGTCGGCGAGATCGGTCGCGGTGGCATAGCCCTCGCCGGCAGCCGCCTTCATCTTGGCCTCGTCCGGCACGAGATCGCGGACCATGCCGGTCATGGCGCGGATCGCGAGCGACAGCGCGGCAAAGCCTTCCATCGCGCCCTGCTTGTCCTCCTGCATGTCCTTTTGATAGGCGAGCGGCAGGCCCTTCATCACGATCAGGAGACCGTTGAGCGCACCGATGACGCGGCCGGTCTTGGCGCGCACCAGCTCGGCCGCATCAGGATTGCGCTTCTGCGGCATGATCGAGGATCCGGTGGTGAACTTGTCGCTGAGGCGGATGAGGCCAACCAGCGGCGAGGTCCAGATCACGATCTCCTCGGCGAAGCGCGACATGTGCACGGCGCAGATCGAGGCCGCCGACAGCGTCTCCAGCACGAAGTCGCGGTCGGAGACCGCATCAAGCGAGTTCGCCATCGGACGGTCGAAGGCCAGCGCCTTGGCGGTGGCATGACGGTCGATCGGGAACGAGGTGCCGGCGAGCGCGGCCGCGCCGAGCGGGGATTCATTGAGCCGCTTGCGCGCATCCTGGAAACGGCCGCGATCGCGCGCAGCCATCTCGACATAGGCGAGCAGATGGTGACCGAACGTCACGGGCTGCGCGGTCTGCAGATGCGTGAAGCCGGGCATCACCGTTCCCGCATGCTCCAGCGCGCGCTCCACCAGCGCCTGCTGGAACGCGGCGAGCGCGGCATCGGTCTCGTCGACGATCTCGCGGACATAGAGACGGAAGTCGGTCGCGACCTGGTCGTTGCGCGAGCGCGCTGTGTGCAGGCGGCCGGCGGCCGGCCCGATCAGCTCCGACAGGCGGCTCTCGACATTCATATGAATATCCTCGAGCGCGCGCTTGAACTCGAAGCCGCCCTTCCCGATCTCTGACAAAATCGTGTCTAGACCCTTGCCGATATTTTTCGCATCAGAGGCCGTGATGATGCCTTGGCTGGCAAGCATCGCGGCGTGGGCCTTGGACGCGGCAATGTCCTGGGCGAAGAGGTGACGATCGACGTCGATGGAGACGTTGATCTCTTCCATGATCTCATCGGGACGTTCCGAGAACCGGCCGCCCCACATCTTGTTGCTCATGATCCCCTGCTCACGCCTTGCTTTGCCGCACGTTTGCTGGCGGAGGCCAGCCGTATTAAGAGGCCCCTGATAGCCATATCTGCGACCGGATGACAAACGATATGCTCGACCAGAAGCCCTCCGCCACGCGCCGGATCCCCATCGTCATCGCCACCGTGGTGGTCGGCGGGCTGGCCGGCTTCGCCGCGCTGTACGGGCTGGGCCTGAGCCGGACGCCATCAGGCGATCCGGCCTGCCGGGCTGCGGTGGCCACCGCCCAAAAGATCGCTCCGCTCGCCCATGGCGAGGTGGCGGCACTGACCATGGCGAGCGCCCCCCTGAAGCTGCCGGACCTGGCCTTCGAGGATGCCGATGGCAGGCCGAAGAAGCTGTCCGATTTCCGAGGCAAGACGCTGCTGGTCAACCTCTGGGCGACCTGGTGCGTGCCGTGTCGGAAAGAGATGCCGGCGCTGGACCAGCTCCAGGCCAAGCTTTCCGGCCCGAATTTCGAGGTGATCGCGATCAATATCGACACCCGCGATCCCGAGAAGCCGAAGAATTTCCTGAAAGACGCCAGCCTGACTCGGCTTGGCTACTTTACCGATCAGAAAGCTAAGGTTTTTCAGGATCTTAAGTCGATAGGCCGAGCCCTGGGCATGCCGACCTCGGTGCTCGTCGACCCGCAGGGCTGCGAAATCGCGACGATTGCGGGACCGGCCGAATGGGCGAGCGACGACGCGCTCAGGCTGATCCGGGCCGCGCTGGGGCCGACCGCTGCGTCGCTTTAAGCTGTGATATTGAGGTTGCCGCCAACGCCTGCGCCGACATTGGCGAGCGAGGGCTGACCAGCGCCCAGCAGCGTCAGGACGGCGGATTTCTCCGCATCCGCGTTCTGCTTCATCAGCGTCGCCGAGATGTTCGACTGCAGCGCGCCTTGCTGAGAGGCCAGCATGGTGCTGACCATCGCCATCGTGTCCATTACGCAAATCCTCGTACCGGCGGCAGCCTAGGGGCGAGCGGTTAACGCGACATGAATTGTCACAAGATGGATCAGCGCGTCGGAACCGGCTTGGCGCCGCGGTAGTCGTAGAAGCCGCGCTGGGTCTTGCGGCCGAGCCAGCCGGCCTCGACGTACTTCACCAGCAGCGGGCACGGGCGGTACTTGGAGTCGGCCAGGCCCTCATGCAGCACCTGCATGATCGAGAGGCAGGTATCGAGACCGATGAAATCGGCGAGCTCGAGCGGGCCCATCGGATGGTGGGCGCCGAGCTTCATCGCCGCGTCGATCGCCTCGACGTTGCCGACACCTTCGTACAGCGTGTAGATCGCCTCGTTGATCATCGGCAGCAGGATGCGGTTGACGATGAAGGCCGGAAAATCCTCGGAGACCGCGACCTGCTTGCCAAGCTTGGCGACGAATTCCTTGGACGCCTCAAAGGTCGAATCGTCGGTGGCGATGCCGCGGATCAGCTCCACCAGCTCCATCAGCGGCACCGGATTCATGAAGTGAATGCCGATGAAGCGCTCGGGCCGGTCGGTGGCGGCGGCGAGCCGCGTAATCGAGATCGAGGACGTATCGGAGGCGACGATCGCCTCCGGCTTCAACACCGCGCAGAGCTCGTGGAAGATCTTGCGCTTGACCTCTTCCTTCTCGACCGCGGTCTCGATCACGAGATCGCAGTCGGCGAGGTCGTCGAGCTTCTCGGCGAGCTTGATGCGCGCCATCGCCTTGGCCTTGTCGTCCTCGGTCACGCCCTTCTTGGAGACCTGGCGGGCCAGATTGCCGTTGATGGTCGCCATGCCTGACTTGAGGCGGTCGGCCGAGATGTCGTTGAGCACCACGTCGAAGCCGGCCAAGGCCGCGACATGCGCGATGCCATTGCCCATCTGACCCGCGCCGATCACGCCGACCTTCTTGATTACTGCCGCCATAATATCATCCACCGGAACGGCGCGCAGATCGCGCCCTGCCTATCCCCTGAGCCGGGAAGTCTGATTTATCAGAAGCTCGATTAGATCAGAATCCTGGCTCGAAACCTAGATTGGATCGCTTCGAAGGCGTGCCCCACGCCAAAGAAAACGCCTCGAAAAAGCAACACCGGCCGGAGTTTATGCCTCCGGCCGGTGTTTTTAACGCGTTTTACTTGCCGAGTTTGCCGAGTTCGGCCGTCAGCTCCGGAACCGCCTGGTAGAGGTCGGCAACCAGGCCGTAGTCGGCGACCTGGAAGATCGGCGCGTCCTCGTCCTTGTTGATCGCGACGATCACCTTGGAGTCCTTCATGCCGGCCAGATGCTGGATCGCGCCGGAAATACCCACCGCGACATAGAGCTCGGGGGCCACGACCTTGCCGGTCTGGCCGACCTGCCAGTCGTTCGGCGCATAGCCGGCGTCGACCGCCGCGCGCGAGGCACCGACACCGGCACCGAGCTTGTCGGCGAGCGGCTCGATGTACTTGGCGAAGTTCTCGCGGCTCTGCATGGCGCGGCCACCGGAGACGATGATCTTGGCCGAGGTCAGCTCGGGACGGTCGCTCTTGGCGACTTCCTCGCCGACAAAGGACGACAGGCCCGGATCGGACGCAGCCTGAACGCTCTCGACCGGCGCGCTGCCGCCGGCAGCTGCCGCCGCGAAGGTCGAGGTACGGACCGTGATCACCTTCTTTGCGTCCTTCGACTTCACCGTCTGGATGGCGTTGCCGGCATAGATCGGACGCTCATAGGTATCGGGCGCGACCACCTTGGTGATCTCCGAGACCTGCATGACATCGAGCAGAGCTGCGACGCGCGGCATCACGTTCTTGAAGCGCGAGGTCGCGGGCGCGACGATCGCGTCATAGGAGGGCGCCAGCGAGACGATCAGGGCGGCCAGCGGCTCGGCCAGATCGTGCGCGTAGGGCTCGCCTTCGGCGACCAGCACCTTGGCAACGCCCGTGAGCTTCGAGGCAGCCTCGGCCGCAGCCTTGGTGCCCTGCCCGCCACCGGCGACCAGCACATGGACGTCGCCGCCGAGCTGGGACGCCGCGGTCAGCGCCTTGTTGGTGGAGTCCTTGAGGACTTCCTGTTCGTGTTCGGCAATCAGCAACGTCGTCATCAGAGCACCCCGGCTTCGTTCTTGAGCTTCGACACCAGCTCGGCGACGTCCTTCACCTTGACTCCGGCCTTGCGGCCCGCGGGCTCAGCCGTTTTCAGAACTTCGAGGCGCGCGGTGATGTCGACGCCGTAATCGGCGACGGTCTTGTCCGCGATCGGCTTCTTCTTGGCCTTCATGATGTTGGGCAGTGAGGCATAGCGCGGCTCGTTAAGACGAAGATCGGTGGTGACGATCGCCGGCCCCTTCAGCTTCACGGTCTGCAGACCGCCGTCGACTTCACGCGTGACCTTGAAGTCGCTTCCTTCAACTTCGAGCTTCGAGGCGAAGGTCGCCTGCGACCAGCCGAGCAGCGCGGCCAGCATCTGGCCGGTCTGATTGCTGTCGTCGTCGATCGCCTGCTTGCCGAGAATGATCAGGCCGGGCTGCTCTTCTTCCGCGACCTTCTTCAGGATCTTGGCGACGGCGAGCGGTTCGACGGTGCCGTCGGCCTTCACCAGGATGCCGCGGTCGGCACCCATGGCGAGCCCAGTGCGGATCGTCTCCGATGCCTGCGCCGGTCCGATGGAGACCACCACGACCTCGGTAGCCTTGCCGGCTTCCTTCAGGCGCAGCGCTTCCTCGACCGCGATTTCATCGAAGGGATTCATCGACATCTTGACGTTGGCGAGTTCAACGCCCGATCCATCGCTCTTGACGCGGACCTTGACGTTGTAATCGACCACCCGCTTTACCGGCACTAAGACCTTCATCGATCCTCTTTCACTCAATTTGGGAGGGGGGCTATTCAACTGGCGCGGAACCTAAAGGCCTGATCCGGCCCGGTCAACGCGCGACAGGGCCAAATTTTAGACCCTGGAAATGCGCTGCTCAATGGGTCAGCGGTTCTGGCCCGGAATCCAGAGCACGTCGCCGGCGCCATTATGGTTGGCCGCACGGCTGGCCACGAACAGGAAGTCCGACAGGCGGTTCATATATTGGATGCCAGCTGCACCGACCGGCTCTCCGGGCCGGGCCGCCAGTTCCACCATCATACGTTCCGCCCTGCGGCAAATCGTGCGGGCGACATGAAGGTAGGCGGCGGCCGGCGTGCCGCCCGGCAGCACGAAAGACGTGAGCGGTGCGAGCTTGTCGTTGAGCGCGTCGATATCGTGCTCGAGCCGCTCGACCTGGCTCGCCACCACTCGCAACCGTTCCGCTTTGCCTTCCCGCTCGGGCACCGCGAGGTCAGCGCCAAGGTCGAATAGATCGTTCTGGATCCGGCCGAGCATCGCATCGAGCTCGGGCGCATCCTTTGTGTACAGGCGAACAACGCCGATCGCGGCATTGGTCTCGTCGACCGTGCCATAGGCCGCGATGCGCAAATCATATTTCGGACGGCGCTCGCCGGTTCCGAGCGCTGTCGTGCCGTCGTCACCAGTCTTGGTGTAGATGCGGTTGAGCACGACCATGTTAGCGCCCCATGGCCCAGACGGCGAGCATGGCAACCACGATCGCCACGAACTGAAGCAGCACGCGCAAGCGCATCAGCTTCTGCGAGGTGTTGGGCGAGCCGCCGCGCATCATGTTGACGAGACCGAGCAGCAGCACAATCGCCACGGCGCCGGCTGCCACCGGCAGGATGAAAGTACTCAGGAGAGATGCCATCAGGGCTAGATAACACCGTGTGCGCCGGTCCGCTATGGCGCACGCCGTCATTCCGGGCTCGATGCTCGGGCTTGCGCTCCGCGCGGTCCTACGCATCGCCCCGGAATGACAACGGGGGAAACGGGTAGCGTTTTCGCGATCTGGCTTTTAGGCCAATTATATCAGATGTTAGCCCAATGATCTTGAGAGCGATCCGCTACATCTACGTCGTCGCGATGGACGCGTTTTATACCTTCCTGGCCGACGACGGCTGGGCGATCGCGAGCCACATCGCGCTGTCGACGCTGATGGCGCTGTTCCCGTTCCTGATCGTGCTGACGTCGCTGGCCGGCTTCTTCGGCTCCAAGGAGCTCGCCGACCAGGCGGCTGGTCTGATGCTTCAGGTGTGGCCCACGCAAGTGGCGGATGCGCTCTCCGGCGAGATCCACGACGTGCTGACCACCACCCGCACCGGCGTGCTGACGATCGGCGCGGTGCTGTCGGTCTATTTCGCCTCGAACGGCGTCGAGGCGCTTCGCGTTGCGCTGAACCGCGCCTATGCGGTGGTGGAGATGCGGCGCTGGTACTGGCTGCGGCTGGAATCGATCGGCTACACGCTGGTCGCGGCCATCACCGCGCTTGCCATGGCATTCCTGATCGTGCTCGGCCCGCTCTTCATCGAGGCAGCGCGGCGCCACATTCCGCTGTTCGTCGAATCCAACGAGAGCATCCTGACTTGGCTGCGCTACGGCATCACCATCAGCGCGCTGGTGGTGGCGCTGATCATCCTGCATACTTGGCTGCCGGCCGGACGGCGCGGCTTCCTCCAGATCCTGCCCGGCATCGTCTTCACCATCGTGGCGTCGCTGATCTCGGGCGTCGTGTTCGGCCAGTACCTGGCGCGCTTCGCCAACAATTACGTCACGATGTATGCGGGGCTCGCCTCGGTGATCATCGCGCTGGTGTTTCTGTATTTCATCGCCGCGATCTTCGTCTTCGGCGGCGAGCTCAACGCCGCGATCATCAAGTCGCGGCTTCCTCACGGCGTCTCGCTTCAAGCAGCGCAGTCGCTAAAGCCCGCGGGGACACAGGCTTGACCAGGAAGGCGTTGGCGCCGGCCTCGCGCGACGCCGCCTCGTCCTCGCCGCGACCGGACACGCCTATGATCGGGATCTGAGCCAGCGGCGCCTGCATCGTGCGGATCCGGCGGATCGCCTCAACGCCGTCGATGCCCGGCAACACCATATCCATCAGCACCGCATCGAAACCGCCCTGCGCGAGCCGGTTCACCGCGTCCTCGCCGCGGCCGATGAACTCGGCATGATGACCGAGCTCGGTCAAAATTGTGTTGAGCACGACGCGGCCGAACGGATTGTCCTCCACGCTGAGCACGCGCAACGCCGCCAGCGCATTCGGCTCCTCACCGCCCGATTTGCGGGACTTCGCGGGACCCGCCGCATCCAGCGACACCGTCAGCGTGAAGGTGGCACCACCGCCGCGCCGTGGCGCGACCGTGATGTCGCCGCCCATCGCGCGCGCCAGCTGCTTCACCGAGGACAGACCGAGCCCGGCGCCGCCGAAGCGCGACGCGATGGTGACATTGGCCTGGGTGAACGGGCGGAACAGCCGCTTGATCTCGGCCATGGTCAGGCCGATGCCGCTGTCCGACACCGCAAAGGCGACGCCGACTTTGCGCTTGCCTTTCACCTTGTCCTTGGTCTTGCCTCTTCCGCTGTCCTTGGCGGGGCGCCAGGGCGTCGCCGATATCGCCACGCCGCCCTGGTCAGTGAACTTCACGGCATTGTCGATCAGATTCTCGAGCGCGGCGCGGAGGCGGACGGGATCGCCGACCACGAGGCCCGCAAGCTTGTCGGAGATATCGACCTCGGCCTGAAGACCCTTGGCGGCGGCGCGGCCGGCGAGCGAATCGCCGGTGCTGCGGGCGAGCGCCCGCAGATCGAACAAATCCTGCCGCAGCGTGCTGCCGCCCGCGCCCTTGCCGGTCTTGGCGGCATCGACGAATAGCGTGGCAAGGTTCGCCAGATGCTCGGCACCGGCCTTGATGGTATCGGCCCAGCGCCGTTCCCGCTCGCCGAGATCGGAGGTCGAGAGCAGGTCGCTGATCGCCAGAATCCCGGTCAGGGGGGTGCGGACCTCGTGGGCAAAGGCGGCCAGCGCCACCTGAACCATGTCCGGTGCGGCCGGCTTGGCGCCGCGCTTGCGTACCTTACCGGCCGCCGCGGGTCGCTTCCGCGGCGGTCGCCTGGACGCCCGCGTAGTGCGCGTTTTCGCCGCCATAAATCCCCTTCGAAGTATATCCCCTTCGAACCCCTGGCTATCGGCTAAGCATGGCACGGCGGAACCCCTGGAGTCACGGCGGCGTTTTGCTAACCCCCAGAGAAACTTAGCCTAATCCCACGAACGTGCGGATACCGGCGGGCGAGATGCCCGCAGCGCGTAACTCCCGCAGACCGGTCGAGCGGTCCGATTTCGACAGCTTCCGCCCGTGGGCGTCGCGAATCAGGGGGTGGTGGCGGTAGGCGGGCTCAGGCAGGCCGAGCAGAGCCTGGAGCAGGCGGTGGACCGAGGTGGCGTGGAACAGGTCCTGGCCGCGCACGATCTCGCTCACACCCTGGAGCGCGTCGTCGACCACGACGGACAGATGGTAGCTGGTCGGCGTCTCCTTGCGGGCCAGGATCACGTCGCCCCACGCCTCGGGCAGTGCGGCGACCGTGCCGCGCTCGCCATCGGGGCCCTCACCCAACTCATTCCAGGTCAGGCCGGCAACGCGCCGGCAGGCGGCCGCCATGTCGAGCCGCAACGCGTAAGCCGCGCCTGTATCGATCAAACGCGACCTCTCGCCGGCCGCCAGCGATTTCGCGTCACCGGGATAGAGCGGTGCACCGTCGGGATCGCGCGGCCATGGTCCATGGGCCTCGCGCGCAGCCACGAGCCTGGCGATCTCGGTGCGGCTTTCGAAGGCGGGATAGACGAGGCCGAGCGCGGCGAGTTTTTCCAACGCAGCGCGATAATCGGCGAGATGCTCCGACTGCCGCCGCACCGGCGTCTCCCAGGTGATCCCCAGCCAGGCGAGGTCCTCATCAATCGCCGTCTCGAACTCCGGCCGGCAGCGCGTCGCGTCGATGTCCTCGATCCGCAGCAGCGGCCGCCCGCCGGTTTGCTGCGCGCGATCGAAATTGAGCAGCGCCGAATAGGCGTGGCCGAGATGCAAGAGGCCGTTCGGGCTGGGGGCAAATCGGAAAACGGGTGGCGGCATAGGCAAAGATCTCGTCATGGCCGTGCATAGCCGTCAAGGACGGCGTCGCTTCCGCTCGCCCATAACCCGGCCATCGATCTTCCAAGACCCTGTTACGATATGAGATGGATGCACGGGTCAAGCCCGCGCATCACGAGTTAGGCAACCATGACCATCCACCTCGAAGCCCAGTCCGATCTCGAAGAGGCCGTCCATACGCTGGTCAAGCGCGATCCGCGTCTGAAGCCGGTGCTCGAGATCGCGGGCATGCCGGCGTTACGGCGGCGCGAGCCGGGTTTTGCGGGACTTGCCCATATCGTCTGTGGACAGCAGCTCTCGACCGCGAGCGCCGCGGCGATCTGGGGACGCCTGTCCGCCGCCTTCGATCCGTTCGACCACGAGGCCGTGCGCCGTGCCCGCACCGACCGGCTGGGGCGGCTCGGCCTGTCGGCCGCCAAGATCAAGACACTGAAACATCTCGCGCGCGAGATCATCGCGGAGCGGGTGAATCTCGACGTGCTCGCCGAAGAAGATGCGGATGCCGCGCATCACACGCTGATCTCGCTGCCCGGCATCGGGCCCTGGACGGCGGACGTCTATCTCCTGTTTTGCCTCGGCCATGGCGATGCCTGGCCGGCCGGCGACCTCGCCGTGCAGGAGGGCATCAAGATTGGCCTCGGCCTTCAGGCACGGCCGACGGAAAAGCAGATGGCGCCGCTCGCCGAGCCCTGGCGTCCGTTCCGTGGTGCTGCCGCGCATCTGTGGTGGAGCTATTACCGCGCGGTGAAAAAGCGCGAGGGCGTGCTTTCGGCGTGAGGCCGCCGAACAGCGTTTAAAGCTATGTTGCTGTTGCAACGACGCGTGCGTGGTCAACGAGATGCCGGCACAGTCACAAGCCGGGATTTCGCCGCCAACAACATGA
Organism: Bradyrhizobium sp. S3.12.5; assembly: GCF_040548225.1. NCBI lineage: Bacteria > Pseudomonadati > Pseudomonadota > Alphaproteobacteria > Hyphomicrobiales > Nitrobacteraceae > Bradyrhizobium > Bradyrhizobium sp. S3.12.5. The sequence continues at coordinate 352,349 of NZ_JBEPRF010000001.1, read as the reverse complement.
GGCGCATTCCGCCCGAGCAGAGCCACATGCCCTCGCTGCTCGGGTAACGCGCTTTCGACATCGACTGAACCAGTATAGCGTCCGACCTCAGAGGAAACGCCGCGAAGACGGCACGAGGTCGCGTATGCTGGACAAGACGAAGGATATTTCCGTCTCCGCGCAAGCCTGGCTGGACGAATTCGAGCGCACGCTTGCTCGATCCGATCGCGCTGCTCTCGACCGCCTGTTCGTCGCCGAATGTTTCTGGCGCGATGTGCTGGCACTAAGCTGGAATCTACAAACCATCGCCGGACGCGATAACGTCGCTCGAGCATTGACCGGCCTCGCACCCAATGCGGCACCGAGCAATCTCAGGATCGCCACGAACCGCGCAGCGCCGCGCTGGGTGACACGTGCCGGCACAAACAATATCGAGGCGATCTTCAATTTCGAAACCGCGCAGGGCCGCGGCAGCGGCATCTTGCGGCTCGTGCCCGATGCCGCCGACGGCGATCGTTTGACGGCGTGGACGCTACTCACCGCGCTGGACGAGCTCAAAGGTTTTGAGGAACAGCTCGGCACGTCGCGACCGCGCGGCCAGGCCTATTCGCGCAATTTCCGCGGGCCGAACTGGCTCGACTTGCGCAAGGCCTCGCGCGACTATTCCGATCGTGATCCGGCCGTGCTGGTGGTTGGCGGCGGCCAGGCCGGGCTCGCGATCGCGGCGCGGCTGGAGCAGTTGCAGATCGACACGCTGATCGTCGATCGCGAGACGCGGGTCGGCGATAATTGGCGCAAGCGCTATCACGCGCTCACCCTGCACAACCAGGTGCAGGTCAATCACCTGCCCTACATGCCGTTCCCGCCGAGCTGGCCGACCTACATCCCCAAGGACAAGCTCGCGAACTGGTTCGAAGCTTACGTCGACGCGATGGAGCTGAACTTCTGGACCGGCACCGAATTCGAAGGCGGCGCCTATGACGAGGCCAAGGGACGCTGGACGGTGACGCTGCGCCGCACCGACGGCAGCAAGCGCACCATGCATCCGCGTCATGTGATCATGGCAACCGGAGTCAGCGGCATCGCTAACGTGCCTGATATTCCGACTCTCGATCGTTTCAAGGGCACGCTGCTGCATTCCAGCCGCTACGAGGACGGCGAGAACTGGCACGGCAAGCGCGCCATCGTCATCGGCACCGGCAACAGCGGTCACGACATCGCGCAGGATCTTCATTCCAGTGGCGCCAAGGTGACGCTGGTGCAGCGTTCGCCGACGCTGGTCACCAATATCGAGCCGTCGGCACAGCTGGCCTATGCGATCTACAATGAGGGCACGCTCGAGGACAACGATCTGATCGCGACCTCGATGCCGACGCCGCTGGCGAAGAAGACCCATGTGATGCTGACGGAACAGTCGAAGGAACTCGACAAGGAGCTGCTCGACGGACTGCGCCGCGTCGGCTTCAAGCTCGACTTCGGCGAGGCCGGCACCGGCTGGCAGTTCAAATACCTCACCCGCGGCGGCGGCTATTACTTCAACGTCGGCTGCTCCAACCTGATCGTCGAAGGCGCGATCGAGCTGAAGCAATTCGAGGACATCGACGGCTTCACGGCCGATGGCGCGCAGCTGAAGGATGGCACGACCATCGCAGCCGATCTCATCGTGCTCTCGACCGGCTACAAGCCGCAGGAATACCTCGTGCGAAAGCTGTTCGGCGACGGCGTCGCCGACCGTATCGGCCCGGTCTGGGGCTTTGGCGATGGTTTCGAGCTGCGCAACATGTATGCGCGCACCGGGCAGCCCGGCCTGTGGTTCATCGCCGGCAGCCTCGCGCAGTGCCGGATCAACTCGAAATTTCTCGCGCTGCAGATCAAGGCGATCGAGGAGGGGATTTTGGGACGGGCCGCGGCTGCAAACGAGCACGACAGAGGCAACTGAAGAGGGGACAACACATGCCAGCGATTCTCGGCACCGGCGAACACCGCTACCGCGTCGTCGAAAATTTCGCGAAGCTTCCCGACGGCTGGCAGCTCACCGACGTCGCCTCGGTGGCGGTCGACAGCAAGGACCGCGTCTATGTCTTCAACCGCGGCGCCCATCCGATGGTGGTGCTCGACCGCGAGGGCAATTTCCTGTGCAGCTTTGGCGAAGGCCTGTTCTCGCGCGCGCACGGGCTGCACATCGATGCCGACGACAATCTCTACTGCACCGATGACGGCGACCACACCGTGCGCAAATGCACCACCGACGGCAAGGTGCTGCTGACGATCGGCTTTCCCGCAAAGCCTGCGCCATTCATGAGCGGCGAGCCGTTCCATCGATGCACCCACACCGCGCTGTCGCCGAAGGGCGAGATCTACGTCTCCGACGGCTATGGCAATGCCCGCGTGCACAAATACACGCCCGACGGCAAGCTTATCAAAAGCTGGGGCGAGCCGGGCACGGATCCCGGCCAGTTCAACATCGTGCACAACATCGCCACCGATGCCGATGGCTGGGTCTATGTCGCCGATCGCGAGAACCATCGCGTGCAGGTGTTCAACGGCGAGGGCAAGTACGAGACGCAGTGGAACAATCTGCACCGCCCCTGCGCGCTGTGCTGCTGCGGCGGGGGCAAGAGCCCGACCTTCGTCATCGGCGAGCTCGGCCCCGGCATGGCCGTCAATCGCAAGGTGCCCAATCTCGGCCCGCGGCTGTCGATCGTGGACGCCACGGGAAAGCGCATCGCGCGGCTCGGCGGCGAGCAAGGCCCGGGTGTCGCCAGCGGAAAGTTTCTGGCACCACATGGCATCGCGCTGGATTCGAAGGGCGATATCTATGTCGGCGAAGTCGGCGTCACCGACTGGAAGACGAGCTTTCCGGACGAGGAGATGCCGGCCGCGGTCCGCGCGACGCGGTGCTTGCAGAAGCTGGAGCGGGTGCAGGAGTAGCCCAGCCCATCATTCCGGGGCACGGCCTCCCCAAATCGCGGCGTTTTTGAGCGTCTGCCACCCCGCCGCCGTATTGCTTGCGCCTGAATAAGTCGCTCAACGGGCTTCACAATCCCGTCACGCTGCATGTAGTATGTCAATACATGCTGCTTCGCAGCGTATATTGGAGGCCGGGAGCGTTACTTGAACGCACATGTCTCGCAAGGCAGTTGGCCGGTGCTGGTCCTCAACGCGGACTTCCGGCCGCTGAGTTACTATCCACTGTCTCTGTGGTCGTGGCAGGACGCGATCAAGGCGGTGTTCCTCGATCGCGTCAATATCGTAGCGCATTACGATCAGGCGGTTCACAGCCCCACGCTGCAAATGCAGCTGCCGAGCGTGGTTTCGCTCAAATCCTTCGTCAAGCCGACCACGCATCCCGCCTTCACCCGGTTCAACGTCTTCCTGCGCGATCGTTTCGCCTGCCAGTATTGTGGCTCGCCCGAAGACCTCACCTTCGATCACATCGTCCCGCGCAGCAAAGGCGGCCAGACCACCTGGGAAAACGTGGTCGCGGCGTGCTCGCCCTGTAACCTGCGCAAGGGCAATCTCACGCCGGCGCAGGCCAAGATGTTTCCGCGCCAGCACGCCTTCGCGCCGACCGTGCACCAGCTCCACCGCAACGGCCGCCTGTTTCCGCCGAACTACCTGCACGACAGCTGGCTGGACTATCTCTACTGGGATACGGAGCTGGATCCGTAGCGCTCGCTCGTCGCGCTATGCTAGGACTCGATCCGTTCGAACGGTCGAAACCGTTGACGCGTCACAAAACGACCTCGCGATAGGGGTTGCAGTCCGAGCGAGGACCGGTCCTCCGCTCGCCTCACCTGATACGCAAAAGACTTTAATCGGTAATTTCCAGGGCTATCGGATCCAACCGTCCGTTCAGCCTGTCGTTAACGATGGCCGGTGGCGGCTTCGGACCGCAAATTGCGATCCAAAGCCGGAATCCTTTCAGGTTCGTTACCGTCCCTTAAGGCCCGCTCGGCAATCTGAGCTGCAAAGCGCAGTCTCGCCGTAAGGTCGTCATATATGCTCACCGCAACCCTGGAGCAGATTCAAGCCTCGCCACGGAAGCGGACGATCTATGTCTGCGTCATTCTCTCGCTCCTCGCAGCCATACTGATCTTCAAGGCCTTCCGGTTCTTCGAAGGCGGCCTCTGGTACGGCAACCAGACACCCGACTTCACCGCCTTCCACATCGTGGCGCAACGAATCTGGCTCGAGGATCTCGACCTGACCTACCAATTCGCGTCATTCACGAAGATGCAGCTCGCGGCTGCCGGCGGCCCGGCCGACGTCATGCCCTGGACCTACCCGCCGCAATTCGACCTGGTGCTTGCGCCCCTCGCGTTTCTTCCGGGCTGGGTCGCCTATTTTCTCTTCACGGCGGTCACGCTGGCGGCCTATCTGATGACGCTCCGCGCCATCGCCGGAAACAACTTCGCGCTCGTGCTCGTCGTGTTTTTCCCGGCTATCGCGATCACGATCGCTATCGGCCAGAACGGCCTGTTGACCGGCGCGCTCATCGGGCTGATCTGCATTAACGCGGAACGGCGCCCGGTGCTCGCCGGCATCACGCTCGGCCTGATGGTCATCAAGCCTCATCTGGCCGTTGCGGCCGGCATCTACATGCTGTTGACGCGCCGCTGGCCGGCGGTGCTGACCGCCGCGATCGTGGTGGTCGCGAGCTCGCTCCTCTGCACGCTCGCCTTCGGTCCGCAAATCTGGCTCGCGTGGCTCGGCAGCATCCGGGAAGCCGCAGGCTTTCTGGAGGAAGGCCGCTACCAGCTGTTTCGGATGATCTCGGCCTATGCGGCCCTGTACAACGCCGGCCTCCCCGCCACTGGAGCGTTCTGGGGGCAGATGGCAATGGCAGGTCTTGCGCTGGCCACCGTCGCACTTGCGGTTGCTCGCGGACCGTCTCCCCGCTTCGCGCTCGGCATCGTCGCGGTCGTCTCCGTGATGATCAGCCCCTACGCCTACGACTATGACCTGCCGATCGTGGGGATCGGGCTTGCCCTGCTGCTTCCGGACTTTGCCGGCATGGCGAGCTCGCGCGAACGCAGCGCGGTCTACGCCCTGCTCCTGCTGGCTAACGCCTATGGGCTGCTGCAATCGGCCCGGCTGTCCGCAGAGAACGTCACCGCGAGCGACCTGCAAAATCACGTGGCTCCGGCCGTTGGCGGCTTCGCCCTCATGGCGGTGCTCGCGATATTGCTGCGGTGCCTGCTGCGCGACGTCAAGCCTGCCGCCATCCGCCTGCATGGCGAGCCCGCATAGCTCCGCGCACTGAAGCGATTACATCCGTTGGCGCTTGGCAGGCGAGCCCGGCCTGCTCCACCGCGATTGGCGCATGCGGGCCATCGCGGGCGACGGAACCGGAAAGGCCCGCGCCCGTTCAGACCAAAGACCCCGCGACGGCTGACGCCGCAGCGCAACCGATGGAGGCCCACCATGCCGGCAGCCGAGAAGGATCATGTCTACAAGATCCTGGAACTGGTCGGATCGTCCGAGACTTCGATCGAGGACGCGGTCAAGAACGCGATCGGCCGCGCGTCCAAGACCGTGCGCGAGATGAAATGGTTCGAGGTGGTGCAGACACGCGGCCACATCGAGAACGGCGCGGTGCGCCACTACCAGGTAACGCTGCGCGTCGGATTTACGCTGGATGGGTGAAGCGGCAAGCGCGAGGTGAAAACATCACGCCGCGGAACCGTGGTTAACATCCGCCGACGAAACTGGATCGAAATGCCGACAACTCCCTCCGGTTGAGTACGGCCCCGCGCAATCATCACAGTTGTTGCAATGGGCCGTTAAGGCCAAAGTGAGAGGTTTGCACCGAATTGGAGCAAACCCGATGGTCACGAGCCGCGAACTCGGCAAGACCCACCTTCCGCTCTGGGCGGCGGGATTCGTTGCACTGATCTGCGTGACGATTTTGGGCTTGAGCGTCTGGCGCGAATGGGAAACGCGCGATGCGGAGCTCAGAAGCGCCGAGATCGACGTTACCAATCTGGCGCATTCGCTGATCCAGCACGCGGACGACACGTTCGAGCTCACCGATACGATCCTGGTCGGACTAGTCCACCGGCTCGAGCTCGACGGGACCGGCCCCGATACGATCACAAGGCTCCAGGCGTATTTGCCGACCCGCAAATCGTCGGAGCGCATTCGCGGCATCTTCGTCTATGACGAGACCGGCCGCTGGCTTGCCACCACTGAGCATGTCGATTTCTCCGGACTCAACAACAGCGACCGCGAATATTTTCAGCGTCATCGCGATTCGCGGGATCGCGACACGCTGATCGGGCGCCCCGTCAGGAGCCGCGCCGGCGGCCAGTGGATCATCACTGCGTCGCGCCGGATCAACCATCCCGACGGAAGCTTCGGCGGCGTCGCCCTGCTGACGATTGACGTCAGCTATTTCGTCAAGTTCTACGAACGCTTCGACCTCGGTCCGCACAGCTCGGCGTCGCTGCTGAACAACGACGGCATCATGTTGGCGCGCAGCCGCGACGAGAGCAGCGCCTTCGTCGGACGCGACCTGTCCAATGCTCCGTTGTTCAAGCAATGGAAAAGCCGTCCGGCTGCGGCGGTCTACTATTTCAAGTCGCCGCTGGATAACGTGCAGCGGCTGAGCTACTACCAGCGCAGCAGCCGCTATCCCCTGATGGTGCTGGCGAGCAAGTCGCAGGATGACGTGCTGGCCCCCTGGCGCCGCGCGGCGGGCGTACGCATGACCGTTGTCCTCTGCCTCGTCCTGCTGATCGCGGCGATCGGCTTCTATCTGGTCCGTCAGTTGTCGCAGCGGCAGCGCATGGCACAGGTCCTCGTCGCCAAGGAAGCAAATTTCCGCTTGCTGGCCGAGCAATCCAGCGACATGGTGACCCGGATCGGGCTGGATAACCGGCTGCTCTACGTCTCTCCCGCATGCGTGCGCATCACCGGCTGGCCCGCCGAGGAACTGCTGGGCACGTCGGCTCTGGCCGGCATCCACCCGGATGACATGGAACGGGTCGAGCAGGCCATCGCCGCGCTGAAGAACGGCGAAGCCGAGGAAGCGCGGTTCGTCTATCGCCAGCGCCATCGCGACAAGGGCGAGATCTGGGCCGAGGCGGCACTGCACGTGACGCTGGCGTCGGACACTGGCGAGATCGACGGCGTCGTCGCTGTCGTGCGCGATATGACCGAGCAGAAAGACCTTCAGGACAAGCTCGCCGCGCTTGCGACGACCGACGGCCTCACCGGGCTTGCCAACCGGCGCGCATTCGATGAACGCCTGGCCGACGAATGGGCGCGCGCCCGGCGCGATGGCACGCAGCTATCACTTCTGCTGATCGACCTCGATCATTTCAAGAAGTTCAACGACCATTACGGACATTTGGCCGGCGACGGGTGTCTGCGCGCGCTGGGCCGGATCCTATCCACACAGGCCAGGCGCCCGGCCGACCTCGCAGCGCGCTATGGCGGCGAGGAATTCGTCGTTCTGCTACCGAACACCGGCCCGGACGGCTGCGCCGAGGTCGGCGAAGGAGTCCGCCAGGCGCTGCACGATCTCGCCATGCCGCATGCGCAAAATCCGGCTTCCCGGCTGGTGACGGCCAGCGTCGGCGCCGCGACGAGTTTCCCGTCCCAGATCGCGACGGACTGCAGCACGCTGATCGCAGCTGCCGACCGCGCGCTCTACGCCGCCAAGGACAGCGGTCGTGACCGGCTCGTGATGGCGGGGCAGGTCGTCCCCTGGCGCGCCAAGAGCGCATGACGGGATCCACCGCGCTCCGGGCATGGCCAACGCGGGCGAACGGGCTGCGCCGTCAGGCGAGATCGACGCCGCGCCGCTCCGGGATGAGCGCGAGCAACGCCACGATGTCGATGAGGTAGAGCAGTGCAGGGCCTGCGATTGCGGTCGGGAAGCCGTAAGCGACACTGACGATGCCGACGACCAGCGGACCGAAGCCGGCAACGGCCCGACCGATGTTGAAGAAAACGTTCTGCGCAGTGGCGCGCGCCGCGGTCGGATAAAGCTCGCTCATCAGCGCGCCGTAGCCGCCGAGCATGCCGTTGACGAAGAAGCCCATCACGGCTCCGCCGATCAGCAGCGCGCCAGCACTCGTCAGCTGCGAATAGACCACCACCATGACGGCCGCGCCCAGCATGTAGGTCAGAAACGCCGCACGGCGGCCGAAGCGATCAGCCGCATGACCGAACAGGAAGATGCCGAGCGCCATGCCGGCGATGGTGACTGATGTCCAGAGCGCCGATTGTGTCAGGCCGTAGCCGAATCGCGTCGAGAGATAGTTCGGCAGCCAGATCATGATGCCGTAATAGCCGAAATTCTGCACCGAGCAGAGAATGATCATGCCGATGCCGATCCGGATCGTCTCCGCATCGGCGACGAGCGCGCGAAGTGACGAGCCGGTATTCGCCGCATTCGCCTTGTGCGCGATGAAGACGTCCGGTTCGTGCAGCTTGCGCCGGATGACGTAAGCGACCACCGCCGGAAACACGCCGAGTGCAAACATCCCGCGCCAGCCAATGATCGGCAACAGCACCGGCGTCACCAGCGCCGCCGTCAGCACGCCAAACTGCCAGCCAAGCCCGACATAGGACGTTGCCCGCGCCCGCTTGCTCGCGGGCCAGGCCTCGGCCACCAGGGCCATGCCAATGCCGAATTCGCCGCCGAGGCCGATGCCGGCGATGGCCCGGTAGGTCAGCAGGTCCCAATAGCCCTGGGCCAGCGCACACAGGCCGGTGAAAACCGCGAACAGGACGATGCTCCAGGTCAGAACCCGCACGCGGCCGACCCGGTCCGACAACATGCCAAAGACCAAGCCGCCAACGACCGCGCCGACCAGCGTTCCCGTCACCAGCGAGGCCGCCTGCGGCTGGGTGAAATGAAGGTCTTTCGAAATCGCCGTCAGCATGAAGCCGAGGATGAGGAGGTCGAACCCATCCATGGCATAGCCGAGCGCCGATCCCCACAGCGCCCTGCGCGCTTCCGCATCCGTCGCACGGTCCGTATCAACCGCGCCGAGAGTTACATCCTGTACCTGGCTCATGCGCTCCCCTACGCCGGCCGATCCCTTGGGATCAAGGCCTCCGACGACCTATGCACCGCGCACCTCAGGCCAGATGGCACGCCACGAAGTGCCCGCCTGCGCCTTCCTTCAGTTCCGGCGCGCTTTCCGCGCAGCGTGGCTGGGCAATCGGGCAACGGGTGTGGAAGTGACAGCCTGCCGGCGGCTTCATCGGGCTCGGCACGTCGCCCTTGAGACGGATGCGGTTGCGCTTGAGCTTGGGATCGGGCACCGGAACGGCGGAGAGCAGCGCCTTGGTGTAGGGATGCTGCGGATTGCGATAGAGGTCGCTCGCCTTCGCCAGCTCGACGATGCGGCCGAGATACATCACCGCGACGCGGTCCGAAATGTGCTCGACCACCGAAAGGTCGTGCGCGACGAAGAGATAGGTGAGGTTCAGCTCGGCCTGGAGATCTTCCAGGAGGTTGATGACCTGCGCCTGGATCGAGACGTCGAGCGCGGACACCGGCTCGTCGCAGACGATCAGCTTCGGTTCGACCGCGAGCGCACGCGCGATCACGATGCGCTGGCGCTGTCCGCCGGAGAATTCGTGCGGGTAGCGGCGCATGTGCTCGGCCTTGAGGCCGACCTTCACGAGCAGGCTTGCGACGCGATCCTCACGCTCCTTGGCCGACGACCCGAGCTTATGAATAACGAGGGCTTCGCCGAGAATGGCGCCGACCGTCATGCGCGGATTGAGCGAGGCGAACGGATCCTGGAACACGAGCTGCATGTTCCGCCGCATCGCGCGCAGGTCGTTGCCGCCTAGCTTGCCGACGTCCTGGCCGTCGAACACGACCTCACCATCGGTCGGCTCGATCAGGCGCAGCACGCAACGCCCGGTCGTCGACTTGCCGCAACCGGATTCGCCGACGAGACCGAGCGTCTCGCCGCGATTGACCGAGAACGACACGCCGTCGACCGCATAGACGGTGCCGACCTGGCGCGACAACAGCCCGCCAAGCACGGGGAAATATTTCTTCAGGCCGCTGACGCGGAGCAGGGGTTCGCTCATGCCAGTGCTCCTGCCGCGTCTTCCAACTGCACATCTCCCAGATGGCAAGCCATGCGATGGCCGGGCGCGATCTGGCGCAGCAGCGGCTCCTTCTCGGTGCAGACGTCCATGGCAAACTTGCAGCGCGGCGCGAAGCGGCAGCCGACCGGCGGATTGATCAGGATCGGCACCGAGCCGCCGATCGCCTCGAGCCGCGTCTTGTGCTCGCTGTCGAGATCGATGCGCGGGATCGAGCGGATCAGGCCCTGCGTGTAGGGATGGCGCGGATCGGCGAAGAGAGCGTCGACATCCGCCTCCTCCACCACCTTGCCGGCATACATCACGACGACACGCTGCGCCGTCTCGGCGACGACACCCATGGCGTGGGTGATCAGCATCACCGCCATGCCGAAGCGCTCCTTCATGTCCTGGAGCAGGTCGAGGATCTGCGCTTGGATGGTGACGTCGAGCGCGGTGGTCGGCTCGTCGGCGATGATCAGCTTGGGCTTGCAGGCCAGCGCCATCGCGATCATCACGCGCTGGCGCATGCCGCCTGAGAACTGGTGCGGATAGTTGTGCACGCGGCCTTCGGCGTTGGGGATCTGGACCAGCTTCAGCATCTCGATGGTGCGCTCGAGTGCCTGTTTCCTGGTGACGTTCTCGTGGCGGCGCAGGCTCTCGGCGATCTGCTCGCCGACCGTCAACACCGGATTGAGCGAGGTCATCGGCTCCTGGAAGATGAAGCCGATCTCCTTGGCCCGGATCTCGTCGAGCTGGTTGCTCGTCAGCGGCACCAGATCGCGGCCCTCGAAGATGATCTCGCCGGCCGCGATGCGGCCCGGCGGCATCGCGATCAGCTTCAGGATCGACATCGCGGTGACGGTCTTGCCGCAACCGGACTCGCCGACGACGCAGAGCGTCTCGCCCCTGTTGATGGTGATGTCGACGCCATCGACGGCCTGCAGGATGCCGTCGTCGGTGGAGAAGTGGGTCTTGAGACCTTTGATCTCGAGCAGCGGCGCCATCAGATCACCCGTCGCGCATCGAGCGCGTCACGCAGACCGTCGCCGATGAAGTTGATGGCGACCACCGCGATGAAGATCGCGCCGCCCGGAAACAAGGCCCAGTGCGGGCCGATGTCGAGGAAGTCCTTGGCATCGTACAGCAGCCGGCCCCAGGTCGGGGTATCCGGCGGAAAGCCGAGGCCGAGGAAGGACAGCGTCGATTCCGCGATGATCGCGGCGGCAACGTCGATGGTGCCGGCGATGATCACCGGACCAAGCGCATTGGGCAGGATGTGCTTCACCACCTGCCGCACCGGGCTCGCACCGAGTGCACGCGCGGCCTCGACGAACTCCTTCTCGCGGATCGACAGGAACTGCGCACGCACCAGGCGCGCCACCGGCATCCAGCGCAAACCGCCGATCACGAGGACGATCAGGATGAAGATGCCGCCCTCGGGGCCGAACACCTGCTTCAACCCGTCGCGGAACAGATAAATCAGCAGCAGGAGCAGCGGCAGCTGCGGCAGCGACAGAAAGAGGTCGGTGAGCCACATCAATCCGTGCCCGAGCGCGCCGCGCGACATGCCGGCGAGCGCGCCGACCAGCGTGCCGATGAACACCGACACCAGCATCGCGGCGAGCCCAACCGCGAGCGAGATGCGGCCGCCATAAATCATGCGCGCCAGAATATCCTGACCGAGATCGTCGGTGCCGAACGGATGAGCCAGCGACGGGCCTTGCATGCCCGCCACGATATCGATGTCGTTGATCGAAACACGCCAGATGAAGGGACCGATCACCACCGCAAGAATCAGGATGAGAAGCAGAAACGCGCTGACGACGGCGAGCTTGTGCCGGCTGAAGCGCCGCCACGTCTCGCGCCAGGGCGAGTAGACGCCCCGCTCAGCGGAGGGAGATGCGAGGGTCAAGCCAGCCATACAGCACATCCGCGATGAGATTGAAGAGCACCACCAGACAGGCGAACACGAAGGTCACGGCCATCACGACCGGGGTGTCATTGGAGAGAATGGAGGAGATCAGCAGCGAGCCGATGCCGGGAATGCGGAATATCTGCTCGGTGACGATGGCGCCGCCAAACACCGCAGGCATCTGCAGCGCGATCAGCGTGACCACCGGAATCATGGCGTTGCGCATCACATGCTTGACGATGACATTGGCCTGCCCGAGGCCCTTGGCGCGCGCCGTGGTGACGTAGTCGAGCCGGATCACGTCGAGCATCGCCGAGCGCACGAAGCGCGTCATCGACGCTGCCTGAAACAGCCCCAGCACCGCCACCGGCATGATCGCCTGCCGGATCATTTCGAGCACATAATGGATGCCCGTGGCCTTGATGTCGGTGGTGTAGACGAAGGGCAGCCAATCCAGCGTGACCGAGAAGATCAGGATGAACAGGATGCCGGTGAAGAAGGTCGGCAGCGAGAAGCCGACGAAAGCGAGCGTGTTCGCGATCTGGTCGAACAGCGAATAGGGCTTCGTCGCCGCATAAACGCCGACGGGAATCGCAATCAGCAGCGCCAGGATCTGCGCCGAGCCGATCACATAGAGCGTGGCCGGCAGGCGCTGGAGGATGAGCGTGTCCACGTTCATCCGGCTGACAAAGGAGAAGCCCCAGTCGCCGTGCAGCATGGCGTTGAGCCAGTGCAAATAGCGGAGATAGATCGGATCGTCGAGGCCGAACCTGGCCCGAAGCGCCTGTTGCACTTCGGGCGGCACGTTCGGATTGGTCGCAAGCTCGCTGAAGGGGTCGCCTGGCGCGAGCGCCAGGACGACGAACAGCACGAGCGAGATTCCGAGCAGGCTCGGAATCGCGATCATCAGACGACGCAGGACGTATTGACTCATGCGCGAATAATCCGCCTCAACGTCCGTCCTCAGCCCTCTCGGTACCAGTCCTGGAGATTGTCGGTTTGGTTGGCCCAGCCTGACAGCGCCGGACGAAGCGTGTTGCTCGCAGCCTCCACCGCGAGACGGTGCATCACGGGAATGACGACGGTGTCCTGCCACATCAGATCATTGCACTTGATGTAGAGCGCAGCTCGCTTGACCGGATCGGTCTCGGTGTCGGCGGCGTCGACCGCGGCATCGAAATCCTTGTTGACCCAGCGCGGGAAGTTCTGCCCCTGCCACTTGTTCTCCTTTGTGGCCAGGTTGCGCGAATGGTAGCGGCGCATATGGAGGCCCGGATCGGGCTGCGTCATCGGGATCTGGAACATCTCGATATCGGCGTAGAACTTGGAATAGGTGTCGGGGTTGGCGACGTCGGAGGAGAAGAACACCGAGGCCACGACCGATTTCAGCTCGACGTCGATGCCGGCCTTCTGGCAGGCTTGCTTGACGATCGCCTGGGTCTTCTGGCGCGGGCCGTTGATCGAGGTCTGGTAGACGAACTTCAGCTTCTTGCCGTCCTTCTCGCGGATGCCGTCGGCGCCGGCCTTCCATCCGGCCTTCTCGAGCAGCGAGATTGCCTTCTCGACGCTGAACTCCCATTTGGTGTTCTTGGACACGAAGTCGTCGGGACCGTTGAGATAGTTCGCGGTGGCGCGGCCTGCGCGGCCGTAGATCGCCTTCTTGATCGAGTCGCGATCGACCAGCAGCGCGAGCGCCTGGCGCACCGCGGGGTCCGACAGGGTCGGATGCTTGGTCTTCAACGACGAACGCTCGCCGTCGACCTCGGTGTTGGGATCGGTGAAGTTGATGGCGATGAACTCGATGTCGCCGCCGACGGCGTAGAGCGTCTTGCCCTTGCCGCCCTTCTCCAGGCGCAGCAGGACCTCGTCCTCCACCTGCATGTTCCAGGCGAAATCATATTCGCCGGTCTGAATCACGGCACGCGCCGCAGAGACCGCATCACCGCCGCCCTTCATTTCGATGCTGTCGAAGAACGGCCGGTTGGCCATGTGGTAGTCCGGATTGATCTCGCCGCGCACCAGATCGCCCGGCTTGAACTCGACGAACTTGTAGGGACCGGTGCCGACCGGCTTCAGATTGTTCGGGGCCTCGCGCGACTTGCCGCCCTTGTATTCGGCGAACAGATGTTTCGGGATGATGCAGCCATAGGCACCGACGAAGGCGTTGGCCCAGAACGGCGTCGGATTCTTGAACGTGATGCGGATGGTGAGGTCGTCGATCTTCTCGACAGTGAGGTCGCTATAGGGACCGCTCGAAACCGCCGCAGTGGCGGGGTCGCTGGCATATTCCCAATTGAACACGAGGTCGTCGGCCGTGACGGGCTTGCCGTCGTGCCATTTCACGCCGGGCTTGAGCTTCCAGATCACGGTCTTCGCATCGGCGGACAGGCCGCCATTCTTGATCGACGGGATTTCGGCGGCAAGGATCGGATTGAGGTGGCCGTCGACGTCCCAGCTTGCGAGCGGCTCATAGAAGAGACGCGAACCGTCCTGATCCTTGGTGCCGGTGGCGAAATGCGGATTGAGCAGCGTCGGTCCCTGCCACCACAGCAGCTTGAGCGGGCCACCGCCGCCGCGCTTGGTTGGAGGATAGGGAGACGGGCTCTGGGCCATGGCGACGCCGCCGATGGCGAGGATCTGGTTTGCCAGGGGCGCGGTGAGGCCGACGGCAGCGAGGCGCTGGATGAAGGCACGGCGATCCATCCGCCCGTCCTTCACGTCACCGATCATCGAACGCAGTTCTTTATCCAGCATGGTTGTCCCCCGTCTGGTTCCCGTATGGATGCAGGCGGCCGCGGGGCGGCCGCCGGGTTTTGGCTGGCGGTAGATGGCACACTGAATAGGCCGCGCGTCAACTGCGACCGTGTGTGTGCAAACGGTCTTCTGGCTGTCTGTTGAGCAAAACTTCCTTCCGCAGCCCAAGGGTTCGGCATTCCCGCGTCAAAATCCGCCGGAAACCAAGTTGCACTGCGAAAAGTTTGTTCGCGAGATCAGACGAAGTATCGAGACGGAATTCTACGCCACGGACATATCGAGCGGCGGCGCGACGTGGTCCGGTAGCGGGCAGACATAAGGCGTCTTGGTCGTCCGCTTCGTGAGATCGGCCTTCGCAGCCTTGATCAGTTCCGGTTCTGTCAACGCCTTGATGCCGAGGCCAGCCATGGCCTTGGCCGCCTGCACCATGGCCTTGTGGGCATGCGGGCTCTTGCCCTGCGCGACCACCTGCCAGGTGTGGAACGGCGTGCCGATTGCAACCGTTGGTGCGTGAACCTGCACGGTCGGCACTACCCAGCTCACATCGCCGACATCCGTCGAGCCGACCAGCGGGTTGCGCTTGGCGTCGAGCGGCACCAGGAAGTCCGCCAGCGGCCGATCGGTCGGCTCCATGCCGATCGCGTAATAGATGGACGCAATGTCCTTGTCGGTCAGCGTCGCGCGGATCTGGCTCGCGAAACTCTTGTCCGCATCGTCGAAATGCGGCGGTCCGAGCTCTTCCATGACACGGTGCAGCGCGTGCTCCAGCGGCGTATTCGGCAGGATGTTGGAGACCGCGGAGATGATCTTCATCTCCATCTTGGTCTCGGTCATAAGAGCCGCACCCTGGGCAATCTTGTTCACGCGCCCGACCAGCTCGTTCATGCCGGGGAGATCACGGGCGCGAATGGAATAGCGCACGCGGGCATGCGCCTGCACCACGTTGGGCGCAATGCCGCCAGTGTCGAGCAGCGCGTAATGCACGCGTGCATCGCTGGGCATGTGCTCGCGCATGTAGTTCACGCCGACATTCATCAGCTCCACCGCGTCGAGCGCGGAGCGGCCGAGATGGGGCGAAGCCGCGGCATGCGATGTGCGGCCGGTGAAGATGAAGTCGGCGCGGGTGTTGGCAAGCGACGGCGTCACCGCGACTTCCCAGAAACTATGCGGATGCCAGGTGATGGCGATGTCGGCATCCTCGAACGCGCCGGAGCGCACCATGAAGGCCTTGGCCGCGCCGCCCTCTTCCGCCGGGCAGCCGTAATAGCGCACGCGGCCGGGCACCTTGTTCTCGGCGAGCCAGTCCTTGACGGCCGTGGCGGCGAGCAGCGCCGCGGAACCGAGCAGATTGTGACCGCAGCCATGGCCGTGACCGCCGGTCTCGACCGGACGGTGCTCGGCAACGCCGGCCTCCTGGCTGAGGCCCGGCAGCGCGTCATATTCGCCCATGAAGGCGATGACCGGACCGCCCTCGCCCCATTCGCCCATCACAGCAGTCGGAATGCCCGCCACCTTCTCTGTGATACGGAAACCCTGGTGGCGCAGCTCAGTGAGATGCTCGGCGGCGGAACGCGCTTCGGTGTAGCAGACTTCGGGCATGCCCCAGACCTTGTCGCTGAGGTCGATGAAACGTCCCTTGATCGTGTCGATGCCACGCCAGATGTCGCTGCGATTGTCCATGGTTTGGTCCGTGATCTCTTGGTCAAACGAAGCCGCAATGGTTAGCAGCTTCATTGAACTCCGCCTAGCATCCCGCGGGACACCAGCCATGCGACTGATGCCGGATTAGGCGGCTGTCGGCCGAATTCGGGCGAACAATTTCTGTCATCTTCGGAAATCGGCGGCGCGGCATCTGGAATAGTTGCCGTCAAGTCTTTCAAGACGGCCTCCTCCGGCCTAAATTATGCTTGCTTCGTGCGTCGTTCCGCTGCCACGGCGGAGCGATGCTCTCAGCCAGGAGAACTCCATGCCCGCCTTGACCGAATGGAGAGTGCCGCCGGCCAATCAACCGCGTGCGAGCGATTACGGCTTCGATCTCGACCGTGCGCTCGCCTCCGTCATTGGCCTGCACGCCATCATCCCGCCGGATGCCTTCAGCGCCGAAACGCTCGGTACCGAGCGCGCCGGCAACGGCGTCGTCATCGACGACGGGCTGGTGCTCACCATCGGCTATCTCATTACCGAAGCGGAATCCGTCTGGCTTCACCTCGGCGACGGGCGCGTGGTGGAGGGACATGTGCTCGGCTTCGATGCCGTCACCGGCTTCGGCCTGGTACAGGCGCTCGGCCGGCTCGACATCGAGCCGCTGCCGCTCGGCTCGTCGGCGGAGACCCGGCTCGGCGACCGCGTTGTGGTCGGTGGCGCCGGGGGACGGACGAGATCGGTCGCAAGCCAGATCGTCGCCAAGCAGGAATTCGCCGGCTACTGGGAGTATCTGCTCGACGAGGCCTTGTTCACCTATCCCGCCCATCCGAATTGGGGTGGCACCGGACTGATCAACGCGCGCGGCGAGCTGATCGGCATCGGCTCGCTCCAGCTCGAGCGAGAACGCGACGGCAAGGCCGAGCACGTCAACATGATCGTACCGATCGACCTGTTGAAGCCGATCCTCGATGATCTCCGCAAGTTCGGCCGCGTCAACAAGCCGGCACGGCCCTGGCTTGGACTCTATTCGACCGAGATCGACAACCGCGTGGTGGTGATCGGGATCTCCGCCAACAGTCCCGCCGCGCGCGCGGAACTCAAGACCGACGACATCATTCTTGCGGTGGATGGCGACAAGGTCACGAGCCAAACGGCGTTCTACAAGAAGATGTGGAGTCTCGGCGCCGCCGGCGTCGACGTGCCGCTCACCGTGCATCATGAAGGCGTCACCTTCGACGTCACCGTGACGTCGACCGACCGCTTCAAGCTTCTGAAAGCGCCGAAGCTGCACTGATCCGAGCAAGGGAAGCGGCAATGACCGAGGCCGTGGTGGACGACATCGTGGCCATGCTGCCGCCGTTGCTCAACGCGCTGGAGGCGCTCGGCTTCTTCCAGCGGCATCTGCATCCGCCGGCCTTCGCCACCGTGATGAACGCCATCGGCGCGCCGGACGATGCGCTTCGGTCGGCACATGCAGCAATCGGCGCGTGGCCGGAGCAATTCGCCGGACTGCGCGAGCGGCTCGATCGTGCCTGCAACGAGACGCTCGCCGCCTTCGCCGCCATCCGCGATGTCGAGCGCGGCAACGGCGATCTCGTCGCGGTGTTCCGCGCGTTGCGCCATGTGCCGCGCGCACAGGAGGCGCTGTATCCGCTATCGCTGCAATTTCCGCCAGTGAGCAACTTCTTCCTCAACAGCGCCAGTCGCGAGAATGGTGAGCTGCTGGCGCGGCTGGAAGTCGGCGCCAGCGAGGACACCGGCATCTTTCACGAT
This sequence comes from Bradyrhizobium sp. S3.12.5, assembly GCF_040548225.1. NCBI lineage: Bacteria > Pseudomonadati > Pseudomonadota > Alphaproteobacteria > Hyphomicrobiales > Nitrobacteraceae > Bradyrhizobium > Bradyrhizobium sp. S3.12.5. The sequence goes on along the minus strand of NZ_JBEPRF010000001.1, from coordinate 334,222 downwards.
CACAACGAGCCCGGCAGCCGCGGCGGCTTCTCGGTCTATGTTCCCGAATATTACACGCCCGATCGCAGCTGGCCTCTGGTGATGGCGCTGCATGGCGGCAGCGGCAACGGACGCGGCTTTCTGTGGAGCTGGTTGCGCGATGCCCGCAGTCTTGGCGCGATCCTGGTGGCGCCGACAGCGACCGGCTCGACCTGGGCGCTGACGGGCGACGACGGCGACACGCCCAATCTCATGCGCATCCTCGAAACCGTGCGCGGTCGCTGGAGCATCGACGCCTCGCGCCTGCTGCTGACCGGCATGAGCGACGGCGGCACCTTCAGCTATGTCAGCGGTCTCGACGGTGCTTCGCCATTCACCCACCTCGCGCCGGTGTCGGCGACCTTCCATCCGCTGATGGCGGAGATCACCGACGCCACGCGACTACGGGGCCTGCCGATCTTCATCACCCACGGCAAGCTCGACTGGATGTTTCCGGTGCAGACCGCACGGCAGACGCAAGCGGCACTCACCGCCGCCGGCGCCGATGTCACATACCGCGAGATCGACGACCTCAGTCATACCTATCCGCGCGAGATCAACGCTGAGCTGCTGCAATGGCTGAACGGGTGATGAACGAAGCGTCCTTAACCGCGCCGCACTGTCGCGGAACCATCACTCCGGGCCCGACGTTATCCGCCCGACACCGGAGGTTCGCCATGCAGACTTTTTTCGGAATGATTTTGGGTGCGCTGCTGCTCGGCTGCGGCGTGTATGTCTATGACTCCATGCAGACGTCGTCAGTCGCCAATGGCGAGGTCGCGACTGCCAATCGCACCATCGTGAACTGGGATGTCGCGAAGGCCGACTGGGACGCGCTACGCGACCGCGCGCACAAGGACTGGGTCAGGATCTCGTCGAAGTAATCTCGATCGACCGAATATGAACAAGGCGCCGTCGCGATCCGCGGCGGCGCCTTTGTGCTGGCTGCGATCGGCCGCTTGCGCGTCAGTTCATCTTGGCTTTGCGGGCGTCGGCGATGACCTGCTCGAACTCGGCCATGCTGAGCACACCAGGCACGCGGTACTTGCCGACAATGAAGGACGGCGTGCCGCGGAAGCCAAAGGCTTCAGCCTGGTCGTTGTTGCGCTTGAGGATCGCGTCGATGTCCTTGGAGCGCGCGATGAGGTCGCGCTTGAGGCGGTCCATGTCGACGCCGGCGGCCGCGAGCAACTCGTTGATGCGCGACTCGGTCAGGCGCGAGCTGACGCCCATTATGGCGTCATGGGCCTGGTGGTATTTGTCCTGGAATTTCGCGGCGAGCGCGATCCGGGCAGCCGTCACCGAGACGGGCCCGAGGATCGGCCAGTCTTTCAAGACCAGCCTGACCTTGCCGTCGTCCTGGATGACCTGGCGCAATTCGGGCTCGAGCTTTCGGCAATAGGGACAATTGTAGTCGGACCACTCGATGATGCTGATGTTGCCATCGGGATTGCCGGCAACGGGCACGTCCGGATCGCGCAGCACCTTGGCTTCGGTGAGCACTTCGTCATCACCAGTGCCTGCGCGCGCCAAGGTCATACCGCCAGCCGCGAAAGTGCCTGCCCCGATCAGCGTCAGCGCCGCGCGGCGGCTCAGCCCAAGGCCCTTAGTCCTGAATCCAGCCATATCTCGTCCCGTTTCGGTCCCATCACCGCAATTACGGCTCCGGACCGGGAAGTGTTACGCCCCATATAGAGTGTGGCGAGGACGATGTCATCGCACCAGCAGGGTCACCACCATGGGGACCAGGAACGAGGTCACCAGAGCATTGAGGCTCATGGCGATGCCGGAGAAGACGCCGGCGATCTCGTCGACCTGGAACGCGCGTGCCGTACCTATGCCGTGCGCGGCAAGGCCGGCAGCAAAGCCGCGGGCGCGGAAATCGGTCACGCCGGTGCGGTTCATGAGCGGCGAAACAATGATCGCGCCCATGATGCCGGTGAGGATGACCGCAACCGCCGCCAGCGAAGGATCCGCGTGCAGGGATTCGGCGATGCCCATGGCAACGCCGGCGGTGACCGATTTCGGCGCCAGCGACAGCACCACGTCGCGCGGCAGGCCGGCAAATTCGGCCAGCAACACGACCGACACCACGGCCGTCACCGAACCTGCAACCAGCGCCACCAGCATTGGCACGATGGAGCTAACCACCCGCTTGCGGTTCTCGTAGAGCGGCACGGCGAGTGCGACGGTGGCGGGCCCAAGCAGGAAGTGTACGAATTGGGCGCCGGCGAAATAGGTGGTGTAGGACGTACCGGTCGCGAGCAGGAACGCGCCGATGATCCACATCGCATGCAGCACGGGATTGGCAAGCGGATGGCGTCGCGTCGCCAGCGACACCGCATCCGTGGTCGCATAGACCAACAGCGTCACCGTCAGCCAGAGCAGCGGAGATTGCGAGAGATAGACCCAGAGCGAGAACGGATTGTCCTTCATCGGGCGTCCTGTTGCTTCAACAGGCGGCTGATCAGGCGGAAGGTCAGGACGGTCGCGAGCAAGGTGAGGACCACCGAGAGCGCGAGCACCAGGACGATCGCGATGCCGTGGGAGGCGAGCAGATCAAGCTTCTGCACGACACCGACGCCGGCGGGCACGAACAGCAGCGACAGATGAGCCAGCAGGCCCTTGCTTGCGGTCTCCACGCCGTCGTTTCGCAGCGGTCCGCGCGCGAGCCGTGCAAAGCGGTCGCGTGCGAGCAGCAGCACGAGAAGCAGCACCAGGCCAAGCACGGGTCCCGGCAGCGGCAGGGCGAGGCCGCGGACCACGGCCTCGCCGATCAATTGGCAGAGCAGAATGAGGCTGAGACTCGCAAGCATGACGCATCAAGGAATGCGTCGCACGGCTTGTCAATTGTCGCTAAGCCCGGGACGCGCGCGGTTCGTGCGAAGCTGCAATACGGGGCAGCATCGCCATCAGCGTTCCGGTCATGGTGGCGATCAGCGTGGTTTTGCCCTCGTGCTCTGCAAACGCCTTCGCCTCACAGAAAGTCAAGGTACGGCCAGGCTTGACCACCTCGGCCTTGAACACAAATCGCTCGCCGCGGGCAGGGGCGAGCAGCGTGGTCTTGAACTCGACCGTGAGGATATCGGCTTCGGACGGCATCAGCGTGAAGGCGGCGACGCCACAGGCGTTGTCGAGCCCCGCAGTGATGATACCGGCATGGACAAAACCGTTCTGCTGCGTGAATTCAGGCGAATGCAGCATGGCCAGCTCAACCTCGCCCGGCGCGAAGCGGACGATCACGATACCGAGTGTGCGCATCGCCGGCTGCCCTCGAACATCGCGACCGCCGCCGCACGATAGCCAGGATTTTTCGGCTCGAACGCAGCCATGGCATTTCCCAGCCGTTTTTGATTGTTGATACGGTAGCGGATCAGACACGGGACGCGTTAGCAATACGGCACCGTATCAAGAACCGGTGAGGCTTCCTTCATGAACGACGGCAAGAGCGATGTCTGGGTCGAGGCAGGGTTTACCGAGCTCGCCCGCGCTGGTGTCGAGGGGGTGCGGGTCGAAGTGCTCGCCAAGAATTTGGGCGTTACCAAAGGCGGCTTCTACCGCCGCTTCGCCGACCGCGCGGCGCTGCTCGAGGCCATGCTGATGCACTGGCGCGAGGGACGCTCGGCATCAATTGCACAGCAGACCAGCCTGGATGGGCAAGAGCCCCGCGAGCGGCTGAGGGCGGTGATCCAGCTCTATTCCGAGCGGCTCAATCCGGAGGGCATGGCGGTCGAGCTCGCGATCCGGCAGTGGGCCCGCTCCGACGAGAGCGCTGCGGCGGCGGTGGCGAGCGTGGATGCGGCGCGGCTCAGGCACGTTGCCGAGCTCTATCGCGCGACCGGCCTCGAGGCCGAGGAGGCCGAGGCGCAGGCTTTCCTGTTCTATTGCTTCATCTTCGGCCAAAGCCTCTTGTTCGTCGAGCGTGGCCCGCGCAAGCGGTCACAGCTCGTGGCGAAATCGGCCGAGAAACTGTTGGACTAAGCAAAATGGCCGGAGCTTTGCTCCGGCCATCGCATCACATCGAAGCTCAGGCGGCGCCCTTCAGCTTCTTGTTGCATTCGCTGTAGTAGCCGCCGCCCTTCTCGATCCACTTCATGCCGCCATTGCCGTTGGTGGTCTTGTTGGCGTTGTACTGGTCGACGCAGGTATGGAGGCGGGCCTTGCCGGCGCTCTCCTTGGCGTATTTTGCATCGACCGCGTTCGGGAAGATCGCAGGGCCGGCCGGTAGGGTCGGCGCCGGAGCAGCAGCGGGGGCTGCCTCCTTCTTGGCCTGCTTCGGCTCGGCAGCAGGCGGAGGCGCAGCCGGGGCGGCCGCGGTCGGCGCGGCCGCGGGCGTTGCATCGGCGCCGCACTGGGCCTTGCGGAAGTCATTCCACTTCATGGTGCCGAGCGAGCCGTCCTTCTTGGCGGCCTGATATTTCGCGCTGCACTCTTGCGACGTCAGCGCCTGCGCCGGCGCGCTCACCATCAGCGCGGCAACGCCCGACACCGCAATCGCACACAACAATTTGGCTTGAATAGTCATCCTTGGTCTCCCTCAGGAAAGCAAAACGAGGACTGCTATCCTAGCGTGCTCCGGACATCCGACAAGGAAGTGACGCTGCTCGGCGCTAAAATATAGTGATCGCGCCGTACAGGGTTATTCATGTGGCGTTCAGCAAGGCGGGCCGACGTTCGCGCTCCTCCGCAACTCTCGCAAGAAGAGCCCATCATGACCCTCGCCTCCCGTCTCGCCGTCGTCGCGATCGCCTCCCTGTTCGCCACCGGCACTGCCTTCGCGCAGACCGCCGCGCCGGCCGCAAAGACCGATGCCGCCACCACCACCGACAAGAAGGCGCCGAAGGAGCATTCGGCCGAATCGCTCGAATGCTCCAAGCAGGCAGACGCCAAGGGCCTGCACGGCAAGGAGCGCAAGAAATTCCGCTCCGATTGCATCAAGACCGCCAAGGGCGGCATGGCCGCGCCGGCAGCCGCCGACAAGAAGTAAATCCATCACAATCCTCCCTTCGCCCCTGGCGAGAGGCGCACGCATTGCGGCATGACGAGCCTGCAATTGTGCGCCTCTCGCCGATTTGCCATAAGACGGCGTGAAGCAAATCACCGCATCCCTGTCGTTCGAGTGGCCGAGCCGTGCCAAGGTTTTGAGCACTGCGGAGACGCTTGTCATCGGTGCCGCCGGCGGTCTGGCCTTCCTGGCCGCGGGCCTTCCGGGCGGGTTGATCTCGGGCTCGATGATCGCAGTCGGGATCGCTGCGATTGCCGGACGCCAGCTTTCGGTGCCGCCACTCCTGACCCAGACCGTGCTGGTGCTGCTCGGCATTTCGCTCGGCTCGGTGGTTTCGCGCCATCTGATCCAGCAGGTCAGCGCCTACCCTCTCACCATCGGGCTGTTGGCGCTCGCGACCTTCTGCTCGACCTTCGGCTCGAGCTATTACCTCCAGCGGATTCATGGCTGGGACCGCACCTCTGCCTTCCTCGCCGGCAGCCCGGGCGCGCTGTCACAGATCACGATATTGGCGGTCGAGCGCGGGGCCGACCTGCCGGGCATCGCAGTGGTGCAGACCATGCGCGTGATCATCCTCACCGCAGCACTGCCGATGGTGCTGGCGATCGCCGGTGTCGCACCCTCCGTGGCACCCTCGCTGACGACGGCGATTGCCTCGCCGCTCGATCTTCTGGAATTGGTCGCCGCTTCGCTGGCGGCATCGCTCGTGCTGCGGCTGATCAAGTTTCCGGCGAGCTGGATGTTCGGCGCGATGATCGGCTCCAGCGTGCTGCATGGTGCGGGCTGGGTCGAGGGCGGCCTGCCGAACTGGGTGCGCGGCGTCGCGCTGGTCGGCATCGGCGCGCTGATCGGCAGTCGCTTTGCCCGGATGCGAATCAAGACCCTCACCGGCCACATCAACGCCGCCCTAGGCTCGTTCGCCGTGGCGATCGCCGTCTCCTCGATCTTCGTCGGCATCATCGCACTCACCACGCAGGTGAAATTCTCCGACGTCGTCGTTGCGTTTGCGCCCGGCGCGATGGACGCGATGCTGGCGCTGGCGCTGACGCTGCACATCGACCCGATCTTCGTCGGCGCTCATCACCTCTCGCGCTTCGTGTTCGTGACGATCGCGACGCCGGGCATCGTGCACCTGTTCGGCCGCACGCAGGACGACGTCGACGATTAGCTCTCCTCTGCCGTTGCCCGCCCCTTCAGCGCCGCAACCTGCGCCTCGAGCTCTGCAATCCGCTGGTCTCTCGCAGCCAATGCCGCCGCGACGTCCGCCGCGTCGAACTTCTGCGGAATGTGCTGCGGGCAGTTGGTGTCCCAGGCCGCGATCTTGAACACGATCACCTGCTCGGGCCGGGCGCGATAACCCTTCGGCATCAGCACGTCCCTCAGCGCATCGTCATCCTCGACCACCCGCGCCTCCCCCCAGATCTTCACCCGGCGGCGATGGGCGTAGTCCATCACGAAGATGTAGGCCTTGGCATTCTCGGAGAGATTGCCTTGGGTCAGGTATTGCTGATTGCCGGCATAATCGGCGAAGGCGAGCGTCTGCTTGTCCAGCACCTTGAGAAACCCCTTCGGGCCGCCGCGGTGCTGGATATAGGGCTGGCCGTCAGCCGACGCGGTGGCAAAATAGAAGCTGTTGGCATCGGCCAGGAAGGCCTCGAGGTTTTCATCGACCTCGGTGCGCCAGCCGCGCTGCTCGACGCGGCCATAGGCCTCGCGGGAGCCCTTGCGCGTCTGGATCGCCTTGACCGCATGGGTAAAGGCGACGTCGCTAGCATAGGTGTGGGCTGCGGTCATGGAAACATCTCCTGAAAATTCCGGCGCATCTCCGCGTCTTTCCGACACTAAAAATGGCTCCTCCGGCGTTCAAAACAATCAGCCTGCTTGACACTTCATCGTTGCAATATATGCAATAATGCCCATGGACCACCTCGAAGCCATGCATGTCTTCGTCACCGTTGCCGATCTGCGCGGCTTTGCGCCCGCGGCGCGCAAGCTGCGGCTATCGCCCTCGGCGGTGACGCGGCTGATCGCGGCGCTGGAGGATCATCTTGGCGCAAGGTTGCTGCAACGGACCACGCGGCAAGTGACGCTGACCGACGTCGGCACTCGCTATCTGGAGCGCGCCCGGCGAATCCTTGCCGATGTCGAGGAAGCCGACGGCTCGGCGCGGCAAGAGCGCAACCGCCCGAGCGGACGTCTGGTGGTATCGGCCCCGGTCGGCTTCGGCCGGCTGCATGTCGCGCCGGTCATGACCGACTATCTCAAGCGCTATCCCGAGGTTGCCTGCGAACTCAGGCTCTCGGATAATCTCGTCAACCTCGTCGAGGACGCTGTCGATGCGGCCGTCCGCATCGGCCATCTCGCGGACTCCTCACTGGTTGCGCGCCAGGTCGGCGAGATGCGGCGGATCGTCGTGGCCACGCCCGGCTATCTGAAGCGCCATGGCGAGCCGAAAACGCCGGAGGCGCTGACCGAGCATCAGACCATCCGGTTCGGTCCCACGACGGCGTGGCGCTTTGCGCATGACGGCCGCGACATCGAGGTGACGCCATCCCCCCGCTTCATCAGCAACAGCGCCGACGCCGCCCTGCAATATGCCGAGGTCGGCGGCGGCATCACGCGTGTGCTGGCCTATCAGGCTGCCGAGGGCCTGAAGCGCGGGCGGTTGAAAATCGTGCTGGCGAAGTACGAGCAGCCGGCGCTGCCGATCCACATCGTCTACCCGACCTCGCGCCTCCTCTCGGCCAAGGTGCGCGCGTTCATCGATCTCGTGGTGGAGACGACGGCGTGGAGGTTTGGATAGATCTTAGGCCTTCTTCGGCACCACCCGGAATGTCCCGCTGGCCCGCGCGATCACGACGCCGTCGGCTTTGATCAGGCACTGCGCGAAGCAGATCGTCTTACCCGTCTTGATGACATCGCTCTCGATCGAACACCATTGGCCGATCTCGGCGGAGCCGACGAAATCGATCGACAGCGAGACCGTCACGAACGAGGTGGTCCAGTTCGTCACCTGCGCGCAGCTGTAGCCCATGGCATTGTCGGCGAGCGCGGCAATCAGGCCGCCATGGATCAAGCCACGGCCGTTGGTGTGCGGCCTTGCCAGACGAAGGCCGATAATGACGGCCTTGTCGGTTTTCTTCGCGTAGAGCGGCTTCCACGGTTCTGTGAGCGGGCTCTCGCGGGACAACGGCTCAAAGCCGTCGGGGATGGCGCTGTCGGTCATGCGTGTCTCGCGTCCGTTGGTGGATTGCCGCCATTGAACGCGATGTGGATGACAGTTTCACCGCCTACAAAGTTTTAAACGAGATTTGCGTGGGTGTTTGAAATGATGCTCGTCGTCGCGAGCGAAGATCCTGTAGGGTGGGCAAAGCGAAGCGTGCCCACCGTCTCCGCCGCCTAAAACGGCAATCCCACATAATTCTCCGACAGCGACGTCATCGCGGCCTGCGACTGCGTGACGTAATCGAGCTCGGCGAGCTGGATGCGCGCGCCGATGGTGCCGGTGTCGGGGAATTTGTGCAGCATCGAGGTCATCCACCAGGAGAAGCGCACGGCCTTCCAGACGCGCGCAAGCGCCTTGGCGGAATAAGCATCAATGCCGGCGCTGGATTTCTCCTCGTAAAATTCGTGGAGCGCGCTCGACAGATAATGCGCATCGCTTGCCGCCAGGTTCAGCCCCTTGGCGCCCGTCGGTGGCACGATGTGGGCGGCATCGCCGCACAGGAACATCCTGCCGAAGCGCATCGGCTCGGCGACGAAGCTGCGCAGCGGCGCGATGCTCTTCTCGATCGAGGGGCCTGTGACGAGGCTCTCAGCGGCCTCCTGGTCGAGCCGGCGCTTCAATTCGTCCCAGAAGCGATCGTCCGGCCATTGATCGACATGGTCGTCGAGCGAACATTGCAGGTAATGCCGGCTGCGTTTCATCGAGCGCATGGTGCAGAGCGCAAAGCCCCGTGCATGGTTGGAATAGATCAGCTCGTGGCTGACCGGCGGCGTCTCGGACAAAATGCCGAGCCAGCCGAACGGATAGACCCGCTCGAACTCCTCGATCGCCGAGGCCGGGACACTGGCGCGGCTGACACCGTGAAAGCCGTCGCAACCGGCGATGAAGTCGCAATCGAGCGTGTGGGTGACGCCGTCCTTGACCCAGGTTACGCGCGGGTGACTTCCGTCGAAATCGTGCGGCTGCACATCCCTGGCTTCGTAGACGGTAGTAAGACCGGCGGCGTTCCGCGCATTCATCAGGTCGAGCGTGACTTCGGTCTGGCCGTAGATCATGACCGTCTTGCCGGTCGCGCCCTTCATGTCGATGCGATGACGGCGGCCGGCGAAGGCGAGCTCGATGCCTTCATGCACCAGGCCTTCGGCATGCGCCCGCGCGCCGGCGCCGATCTGGTCGAGCAGCCCGACAGTTCCCCCCTCCAGGAGGCCGGCGCGGATGCGGCCGAGCACGTAATCCGGGCTTTGCCGCTCCAGAATGAAATTGTCGATGCCGTATCGATGCAGAAGTTGCCCAAGCAACAATCCTGCCGGCCCGGCCCCGATGATTGCGACTTTTGTCCGCAATACTTGCTCCTTCCGATCCTGTAGGCTTTGGTCGCGGCGCGCTTGTCGCGGTCGTCCACGCGCGATAATTATATCACATAACGGTTGGGCAAAAGGGGGAGTGCTTGTCGCCGCTAACGGCGAGAAATCCATGCAATATGGCTGACGTAAATGACGCGGCGGCAGTTCCGGCTTGAACGCGCCAGCCAATTAGATAACATGTTAATTAATGAGGCTGGGCCAGCGCAGCCCGCCGTCGAAAAGAGGGAGACACGACCGATGAGGAAAGCCTGTCTGGCTTTGCTGCTGGCAGCAAGCGTGACGCCTGCGTTCGCGCAGGACAAGACCTTCGACCTGAAGATCTCGCATTGGGTGCCGGCCTCGCATCCGCTGCAGAAATCGCTGGAAGACTGGGCGGCCGCGATCGAGAAGGACTCAGGCGGCACCATCAAGGGCAAGGTGTTTCCGGCCCAGCAGCTCGGCAAGGCTTTTGACCATTACGACATGGCGCGCGACGGCATTGCCGACGTCACCTACGTCAATCCCGGCTACCAGCCCGGCCGCTTTCCGATCGTCGGTGCCGGCGAATTGCCGTTCCTGATCTCGGACGCCAAGGGCGGCTCGATGGGGCTTGACGCCTGGTACCGCAAATATGCCGAGAAGGAGATGAAGGACGTCAAATACTGCCTCGCCTTCGTCCACTCGCCCTCCTCCTTCCACTCCCGCACCAAGAAGATCGTGATGCCGGAGGACGTGAAGGGCATGAAGATCCGCCCGGCTCACGCCACCATGGCGAACTTCGTCACCGCGCTCGGCGGCACCAACGTGCAATCGTCGGCACCTGAAGTGCGCGACATCATCGAGCGCGGCGTCGCCGACGGCGTGACGTTCCCCTGGGGCTCGCTGGTGCTGTTCGGCATCGACAAGGTGACGAAGTACCATATGGAGGCCCCGCTCTACACGACGACCTTCGTGTTCGTGATGAACAAGGACAAGTACGACGCAATGTCCGACAAGCAGAAGGCCGCGATCGACAAGAACTGCTCGACCGAGATGGCGGGCGTTGTCGGCGAGCACTGGGGCAAGTTCGAGGATGCCGGCATCGACAAGGTGAAGGCGGAAGAAGGTCACGAGGTCTACAAACTGACGCCGGACCAGACCGCCGCCTGGAAGAAGGCGGCCGAGCCGCTGGTCAAGACCTGGGGGGATGGCGCCAAGAAGGCCGGCATCGATCCTGACACTGCGCTGACGGATTTGAAGGCCTCGCTGAAGAAATACAACGCGCTGGCGGAGTAGTTTTCACCGAAACAGAAGCTGCGGCGGGAATCCTTCCGCTGCCGCTTTACTGCAAATTTGAGGACCCTCCACCCATGAAGCGCTGGATGGATCGCGTCATCGACTCGATCGAATGGATCGCTGCCGCGTTCGTCGGCATCGTCGCGCTCGACATCTTCCTGTCGGTGCTGCTGCGCAACACACTGAACTATTCGATTCCCGACAGTTTCGACATCGGCCGCATGCTGCTTGGCATCCTCATTTTCTGGGGCATCGCCGCGACCTCCTATCGCGGCACGCACATCACGGTCGACCTGGTCTGGGGCAATGTCGGCCCGCGCTACCAGCGCTGGATCGACGTGTTCGCGACGTTGGTGCTGCTGTTCGTGGTCACGGTTCAGACGTGGACATTGTTCGACAAGGTCCGCGGCACCTACAAGGACAACGTCCAGACCTTCGACATGCACATGCCGACATGGCCGTTCTTCGCGATCGCCTGGATCGGCGACGTCTCGGCCGTGCTGCTGATCGCGATCCGCACTTACCGATTGATCTTCCATCCCGAAGACATGCACGACCCCAAGCTGAAGGCGACGGAGTAATCATGAGCACCGATGCCGTCGCCGTTCTCGGCTTCGTTTCCCTGTTCGCGCTGATGCTGCTGCGCGTGCCCGTCGGCATGGCGATGGGCCTCGTCGGCGTCTCCGGCTTCTCCTATATGGTCGGCGCAACGCCGGCGCTGAAGCTGGTCGGCCAGACCTCGATGCGCACGGTCACCGACTACACTTTCGGTGTCATCCCGATGTTTCTGCTGATGGGCTCCTTCGTCAGCAATTCCGGCATGAGCCGCGAGTTGTTCCGCGCCGCCAACGGCTTTGTCGGGCACTTGCGCGGCGGCCTCGGCATTGCCACCGTCGGCGCCTGCGGCGGCTTTGCCGCGATCTGCGGCTCGTCCGTCGCAACCGCCGCGACGTTCTCCGCGGTCGCCTACCCCGAGATGCGCCGCTTCGGCTATCCGCAGTCCTTTGCTACCGGCGTGATCGCGGCCGGCGGCACGCTGGGTGCGATGCTGCCGCCCTCCACCGTGCTCGCGGTTTACGGCATCATCACCGAGCAGGACATCGGAAAACTCTTCATCGCCGGCATCATTCCGGGCCTGCTGGCGATGACCATGTACATGATCACGATCTTCCTGATCGGCTATTTCCGCCCCGACTTCCTGCCCAAGGGCAAAGTGCTGCCCTGGCGCGAGCGCTTTGCCGGCCTGAAGGACATCTGGGCGCCGGTGCTGTTGTTCGTGTTCGTGATCGGCGGCCTTTACGGCCTGCCGTTCCTGCCGCGCTTCACGCCGACCGAAGCCGGCGGCGTCGGGGCCACGGGTGCCTTCATCATCGGCGTGGTCACGGGACGGCTCGACCGTGAGAAGGTGCTGGCCTCGCTGCTCCAGGCGACGCGCACGGCAGCGGCCGTGTTCACCGTGCTGATCGGCGCGCTGATCTTCGGCTATTTCCTCACGGTGACGCAGACGCCGCAAAAGGTGACGGAATTTCTCACCGGGCTGGGCTTAGGGCCCTACGGCGTGCTGGCGCTGATCATGGTGATGTATCTCGTGCTCGGCTGCCTGATGGATGCCATGGCGATGATCATCCTGACCGTGCCGATCATCTTCCCGGTCATCACGCATCTCGGCTTCGATCCGATCTGGTTCGGCGTCATCATCGTCATGACCGTCGAGCTCGGCCTGATCCATCCGCCGGTCGGCATGAACGTCTTTGTCATCAAGAGCGTGGTGAAGGACGTCTCCTTCTCCACCATCTTCAAGGGCGTGATCCCGTTCGTGGCGACCGACTTGGTCCGATTGGTGATTTTGATCGCGTTCCCGTTGCTGGCGACCTGGTTGCCGACGCGCATGATGGCGCATTGAAGGGTAAGCGATGACCACACCGACGCTCGAGATGAAATACGTCTTCACCATCACCGCTGAAATCGGCGACGTCATCACCGCCGGCGAAACCGGCATCGGCGTCCGCCGCATCATTCCGATCATCGGCGGCGAGGTGAAGGGTGCGATCACCGGCAAGGTGCTCCCGTTCGGCGCCGACTTCCAGACCATCCGCCCCAACGAGCTGATCGATCTCGAAGCCAAATACGCCTTCGAGACCGACGACGGCGCCGTTGTCTATGTCGAGAACAAGGGCATGCGCTTCGGCCCGGTCGAGCTGCTGCAAAAGCTCAAGCGCGGCGAGCCGGTCGATCCCAAGCTGATCTATTTCCGCACGGTCCCGAAGTTCGAGACGGGACACGAGAAGTATCGCTGGCTGATGGAGCACATTTTTGTCGGCTCAGCAGCGCGACATGCCGACCGCGTGGTGATCGACGTGCATCAGGTGGCGTAAGAGCTTCAGCGCGTAGGGTTCAAACCGCCTCAAGCTCCACTTGACAGGGGTAAGGAAGGCTTTTGGCGTCCCCCTCCGAACCTTACGGGCGGTTCTCCCGCATACGGCTCTTCAGTCGTTGGACAGGGTTTCTTACCGCGCATCCGCCCCGGCCTACCCGGCGCAATAACCGCGACTTCTCACACAGCCTGCTTTGCCGAGACGACAACAGAGCATGTGGGACCTGCGGAGCCCCAACCTTCCCTCGGCTGACCCCGTATCGTATGGTCCAACCAAACGCGCCCGCTCCCCTCGGGCATTCTGGAAACGCATATGTCAGATCCCGCCTGGTCGCTGCACTCCCGCCTGAAAGAGGACACCATCGACATCGGTGATTTGCCGCTGTCGAAAGTGCTCGTTATCAAGGACGCGCATTATCCCTGGCTGCTGCTGGTGCCGCGGCGCGCCGACGCGGTCGAGATCATCGATCTCGACGAGGTCCAGCAGGCACAGCTGATGACCGAGATCTCCCGCGTCTCGCGCGCGCTGAAGGAGATCACCAAATGCGACAAGCTCAACGTCGCAGCGCTCGGCAATCTCGTGCCGCAGCTTCACGTTCATATCATTGCACGCCGCACCGGTGACGCCGCCTGGCCACGGCCGGTCTGGGGCGTGATGCCGCCCCTGGCGCATGACGCCACTGAAGTACAGAATTTCATCAGCGCGCTTCGCCGAAAAATCTGGTTGGGTTGAAAGAACAAGAAATGTCAGCATTCGACTCGTTTCCGCTGGGGCAGCCGGCCTTCGTCACCAACATCCTCGATCGCGCCGCGCATATGCGCCGCGATGACGAAAAACTGTTCGCGATGGAGCAGAAGCCGTCGTCGCGCGCCTATGTCGTCTACCGCGACTCGCTGCTGGTGAAGCGCGACGGCGACAAGACGCGTGCGCTGCTGGGAATCGACGAGGCGCTGAAATGCGGCGCCAATCCCGGCACGATCTTCCTGGGCTTGCGCGATGGCGCCGCGATCTTCGGCATGGGCCTCGCTCAGGCCGCCGCCGAGAAGCTGATCGGCCGCGAAGACTTTACCGTCACCGAGCTGCGCGGCATGGCGATGCAGGGCGCGATCCCGCCCGAGGAGCTGTCGGCGATCGCGATGGCGAAGTCGATGGTCGGCTGGCACCAGCGCCACGGCTATTGCGCCAATTGCGGCACCCGCAGCGCGATGAAGGAAGGCGGCTGGAAGCGCGATTGCCCGGCCTGCAAAGCCGAGCATTTTCCGCGCACCGATCCGGTCGTGATCATGCTGGTGGCGTCAGGCGAAAAATGCCTGCTCGGCCGTCAGAAGCAGTTTCCGCCGGGCATGTATTCCTGCCTCGCCGGTTTCGTCGAGGCCGCCGAGACCATCGAGGACGCGGTGCGCCGCGAGATCCTCGAGGAATCAGGCATCCGCTGCACCGACGTGCAATATTACATGACCCAGCCCTGGCCCTATCCGTCATCCCTGATGATCGGTTGCAGCGCGCGGGCCTTGAACGAGGACGTCGTCGTCGATCGTTCCGAACTGGAAGACGCGCGCTGGTTCACGCGCGAGGAGGCGGCGCTGATGCTGACGCGGACGCATCCCGACGGGCTCGCCGGCCCGCACCCTTTCGCCATCGCGCATCATCTGCTCGGCCGCTGGGTACACAACAAGAGCTGACCGCCGATGGCTGCATCAGGGATCGCGCCGCGCATCCTCTGCATCGGCATTCCCGTGCGCGACCTCACCTTTCGGGTCGAGGCCGTGCCGGAGCACGGCAGCAAGGCCAACGCCACGCATCTTGCCGAGATCTGCGGCGGCAATGCGCTCAATGCCGCCATCGCGATGGCGCGGCTCGGCGGCAGTGTCGCGTTTGCCGGGCCGATGGGCGATGCACGGGAGACGTCGAGCAGCTTCATCCTCGAGCGGATGACCGCCGAGGGTATCGACAGCAGGCATATCGTGCGCATGCCGGGCGTGGCCACGCCCGTCTCTGCGATCATCATCGACGCGACCGGCGAACGAACGCTGACGATCTATCGCGATCCTGCGCTGTGGACCGTGAAGCTATCGGATGCCGACGAGCTCCTCGCCGGTTGTCAGGCTGTCCTCGTCGAAAGCCGCTGCGGCGCCTTCTGCATCGATCTCTGCACGGAGGCACGCCGGCGCGGCATTCCGGTCATCGTCGGCGTCGACCGCGCGATGGCGCCGGCTGACGGCCTGCTTACGGCCGCCTCGCATCTGCTGTTTTCCAGCGAGCAGGTCCAGGAGACCGCCGGCGTCGCTGACGACGGCGAGGCCTTGAAGCGGCTGGCCGGGCTGACGTCCGCCTTCCTCGCCGCCACCCGAGGCCCATTTGGCACAATCTGGCTGAACGAGGCGGGCACGCTGGAGGAGACGCCGGCCTTCCCGGTTGAGGCCGTCGATACGCTGGGCGCCGGCGACGTCTTCCACGGCGCCTTCACGCTTCGGCTTGCCGAGGGCGGCGTGCGAGAGGCGCTGCGATTCGCCGCGGCGGCCGCCGCGCTGAAATGCACGCGCCATGGCGGTGGCCTCGCTGCCCCGCAACGCATTGAAGTTGAAGAGTTTTTGCGAAGCGAGCGCTAGAGCGATTCCACGGACGCGCCGAGAATATGGACTTGCTGTGGAAGGATTTTCTCTATATCAGTGAAATCAGCCCCTGAAATGGAACAAAGTTCTTCAATATGACTGACCTCGCTGTCCAACTCCCCGAGACCAGCCGCCGCCTCGACGCCATCGATCGCAAGATTCTG
Source organism: Bradyrhizobium sp. S3.12.5 (assembly GCF_040548225.1). Classification (NCBI taxonomy): domain Bacteria; kingdom Pseudomonadati; phylum Pseudomonadota; class Alphaproteobacteria; order Hyphomicrobiales; family Nitrobacteraceae; genus Bradyrhizobium; species Bradyrhizobium sp. S3.12.5. Next base: position 318,204 of record NZ_JBEPRF010000001.1, on the reverse strand, counting down.
ATGGTTCTCCAGGACGATGCCTCCCTGTCCGTTGCCGAAATCGGCGACCGCGTCGGGCTGTCCTCGACCCCCTGCTGGAAGCGCATCCAGCGCCTGGAGGCCGACGGCGTGATCCTGAAGCGGGTGGCGCTGGTCGATCAGAACAAGATCGGGCTCGGCATCTCCGTGTTCGTGTCGGTGGAGAGCTCCGATCATTCCGACGCCTGGCTCAAGAAATTCGCCGAAGCGGTCAGCGCCATGCCCGAGGTGATGGAATTCTACCGGATGGCCGGCGACGTCGATTACATGCTGCGCGTCGTGGTCGCGGACATGCAGGCCTATGACATCTTCTACAAGAAGCTGATCAGCGCCGTGCCGCTGAAGAACGTCACCTCGCGCTTCGCGATGGAGAAGATCAAGTCGGTCACGGCACTGCCGATCCCGGCCGTGGTCGCGGCTTAAAGTTTGCTCTCGCCGCACGGAAGTCGTCATCGCCCGGCTTGACCGGGCGATCCAGGTACGCCGCAGCTTCTCCGTATACGGCAACCGTCTCTGGAATACTGGATCGCCCGGCTTCGCGGGCGATGACAGTGTCGGATACGGCGAACGCGCGCCCCGCCGCTCAGATCTTCTGATTGTACTCGCCGACTTCGGGATGTGTGCGCAGCACGCTGTTCACCATCTCGAACATGTCGTGCATGCGCTGCTCGGAGACCGGGCTCTCGACCACGACCACGAGCTCCGGCTTGTTGGAGGACGCCCGCACCAGGCCCCAGCTGCCGTCCTCGACCGTGACACGCACGCCGTTGACGGTGACGAGGTCGCGGATCGACTGGCCACCGATCTTGGCGCCCTTGGCCTGTAAGCCTTCGAAGTGCTTCACCACCTGGTCGATGACGCCGTACTTCACCTCGTCGGCGCAATGCGGCGACATGGTCGGCGACGACCACGTCTTCGGCAGCGCGTTCTTCAGATCGGCCATCGACTTGCCGGGCGCACGGTCGAGCATGTCGCAGATCGCGATCGCCGACACCAGGCCGTCGTCATAGCCGCGTCCATACGGCTTGTTGAAGAAGAAATGGCCGGACTTCTCGAAGCCCGCAAGCGCGCCCGTCTCGTTGGTGCGGCGCTTCATGTAGGAATGGCCGGTCTTCCAGTAGGCGGTCTTGGCGCCCTGCTTCTGCAAGACGGGATCGGTGATGAACAGGCCGGTCGACTTCACGTCGACAATGAACTGCGCATCCTTGTGGATCGCCGACATGTCGCGCGCCAGCATCACGCCGACCTTGTCGGCAAAGATCTCCTCGCCGGTGTTGTCGACGACACCGCAGCGGTCGCCGTCGCCGTCGAAGCCGAGGCCGACATCGGCCTTGTGATGCAGCACCGCATCGCGGATCGCGTGCAGCATCTCCATGTCTTCCGGATTCGGATTGTATTTCGGGAAGGTATGGTCGAGCTCGGTGTCGAGCGGGATCACCTCGCAGCCGATAGCGTCCAGCACCTGCGGCGCGAACGCGCCGGCGGTGCCATTGCCGCAGGCTGCGACGACCTTGAGCTTGCGCTTGAGCTTCGCCCGGCTGGTGAGGTCGGCGATGTAGCGCGCCGGATAATTCTCGTGGAACTGGTAGGAGCCGCCGGCCTTGTTCTTGAAATCGGCATTGAGCACGATCTCCTTCAGCCGCGTCATCTCGTCGGGGCCGAAAGTCAGCGGGCGGTTGGCACCCATCTTCACGCCGGTCCAGCCATTGTCGTTGTGCGAGGCCGTGACCATGGCGACGCAGGGCACGTCGAGATCGAACTGCGCGAAATAGGCCATCGGCGTCACCGCAAGGCCGATGTCGTGCACTCTGCACCCGGCCGCCATCAGGCCGGAGATCAACGCGTATTTGATCGAGGCCGAATAGCCGCGGAAATCATGCCCGGTCACGATCTCCTGCTTGACGCCGAGTTCCGCGATCAGCGCGCCCAGCCCCATGCCGAGCGCCTGCACGCCCATGAGGTTGATTTCCTTCTGAAACAACCAGCGCGCGTCGTACTCGCGAAAACCGGTGGGCTTGACCATCGGCTCGGATTCGAAGGCGTAAGTGTTGGGCAACAAGACGGATTTCGGCTTGGGAAACATTGAGACGGTCTCATGAAAAAGGCAGGAATTGGTGCAGCCTTAGCGAATGCCGGGCCGCAGCGGAAGGCGGGAATGAAGGCTTATGGCCGATAATTGCGGCAGTTTGGTAACGGAAAGACGTTACCTGCAGCAGGCTCGCTCAGGGCAATATTGAATTCGTCCGACAGCCATCCGCCCGGACCTACTGCTCCAGCACCATCTGACCGTTCGCATACTCAAAGCGCTTCAGGCGGGACAGGAAGGAGAGGCCGAGCAGGTTCTCGGACAACGCCTCGTCCGGCAGCACCATGGCATCGACGTCGCGTACGATCAGGCCGCCGACGTCCAGCATGGCGATGCGGGTGCGCGCGGCCTTGATGGTGCCGTTGGCGGTGGAGACGGTGGCGTTGTAGTCGCTGCGCGAGGGACGCAGACCGAAGCGCGCGGCCGAGGTCTCGTTCAGCGCCACCACGGAGGCGCCGGTGTCGACCATGAAGCCGATGCGCTGGCCGTCGATGCGGCCGTCGGCCTGGAAGTGGCCACGGCCATCGCGGGGAATGTTGAGGCTGCGGCCGCCGGCCGGCGCCGTGGTCGCGACCGCAACCGTCGTATGCGGCGTTGACGTGGCGGACGCCGAGCTCATCCTGTCCGCCATCTGCGCCATGAAGGTGCCGAGGCCGATCATGATGGCCGCGATGATCATAATGTTACGCATCACACCATTTCCGAGCCGAGAGCTCGAGTTCACCACGCGGCGCGCCCGTCCGCGAGCGCAGCCACGGCAGAGCCGGTGTCATTTTGACGAAAAGGATGAGCGTACGGTTAATGGCGGGGAGTGATTTCTCACGTCCCGCGCGGCTTGACCCGCCGGGTCGGCAGCGCGCTTGCCGGATCTTCGGGCCAGGGATGGCGCGGATAGCGGCCGCGCAGATCGGAGCGAACTGCGGCGTAACTGCCGCGCCAAAAACCGGGGAGATCGCGCGTCACCTGCACCGGGCGCTGCGCCGGCGACAGCAGTTCCAGCACTAGTGGCACCTTGCCGGCCGCAATCGACGGATGGGCGTTGAGGCCAAACAATTCCTGGAGGCGCACCGCGATGGTCGGCCCCTGCTCAGCCTCGTAGTCGATTGCGAGCACGCTGCCCGTGGGCGCCTCGAAATGGGTCGGCGCCTCGCGATCGAGCCGCGCGCGCATCTCCCACGGCAATAGCGCCATCAACGCATCGGAGAGATCGCCGGCGGAGATGTCCTTCAGCGCGATCTTGTCGTAGAGCGCCGGCACCAGCCAGTCGTCACGCCGCACGATCAACCCGTCGTCGGAGAGATCGGGCCAGCTTTCGCCCTCGGCCTTGCGCAAGAACATCACGCGATCGCGCCATTGCTTGGCGGCCTTCGACCAGGGCAGCCGGTCGAGACCGGCGGCGATCAGCCCGGCGGCAAAGATGCGCGCGGTGTCTTCCGAGGGCGACACGGCAAGCGTGGCCTCGGACAGCGTGATCGCATGCAGCACGCGCTTGCGTCGTGCGCGCAGCGCCATCGCGCCGCGGTCGAAGATGATCTCGTCGGCCGTGTCGATATGCTCGGCGAAATGCCGCTCGATGTCGTCCTCGGCGATTTGCGCGGCGAGCAGGATGCGGCCGCTCGCAGCCGTCCCCGTCATCTCGCCGATCGCGATATAGGGCGCGCGGGCGAGCGAGGACGTCTGCTCGACCGCGGCGCCGCGGCCATTGGCGAGCACGAAACTGCCGTTGCCGCGGTTGCGCGCGACACGATCCGGGAAAGCATAGGCGAGCATCAGGCCGGTCGAGAGATCCTCCTGTGGGCCGGCCTTCTCGGACGCGGCGACCTGCGAGGCCCAGCGCCGCGCCAGGTCGCGCGCACTTGCCGCCCGCGGCGAACGGTCGCGGCGGAACTGGTCGCGCCGGTGCTCGAGGTCGGCGCTGTCGCCGCCGAGCCCGCGCTCGGTGAGAATGGCCGCGATCTCGGCGGCTTCTTCTCCCGCGCCGGCGCGATGCGAATCCACGATCATGCGCGCCAGCCGCGGCGGCAGCGCCAGCGCGCGCAGGCTCTTGCCCTCCGCCGTGATGCGGCCGTCGCCATCGAGCGCATTGAGCTCGGAGAGCAGACTCTTGGCTTCCTTCCAAGCCGGCGTAGGCGGTGCGTCGAGGAACGACAGTGCTGCAGGGTCGGCGACGCCCCATTGCGCGAGATCGAGCACCAGCGAGGAGAGATCGGCGCTGAGGATTTCCGGCTGCGTATAGGGCGCAAGCGAGGCCGTCTGCTGCTCGTCCCAAAGCCTGTAGCACACGCCGGGCTCGGTACGGCCGGCGCGGCCGCGGCGCTGGTCGACTGCGGCACGCGCAGCGCGCACGGTCTCGAGCCGGGTCAGGCCGATGTCGGGCTCGTAGCGCGGCACGCGCGCGAGACCGGAATCGACGACGATGCGCACGCCTTCGATCGTGAGCGAAGTCTCGGCGATCGAGGTCGCGAGCACGACCTTGCGCGTGCCCTTCGGCGCCGGCGCGATGGCGCGGTCCTGCACGGCGGCATCGAGCGCGCCGAACAGCGGCACGATCTCGATGCTGGCATCCTGCACGCGCTCACCGAGGAAATTCTGGGTACGGCGGATTTCGGCGGCGCCCGGCAGGAAGGCGAGCACCGAGCCGCTGTCGGCACGCAGGGCCGAGGCGATCGCGTCCGCCATCTGCCGCTCGATCGGCGCATCGGCCCTGCGGCCGAGATAGCGGGTCTCCACCGGAAACGCGCGGCCCTCGCTCTCGACGACGGGCGCCTCGCCAAGCAGCTTCGCGACGCGCGCGCCGTCGAGCGTGGCCGACATTACCAGGATACGCAGATCCTCGCGCAGGCCGAGCTGCGCGTCGCGCGCCAGCGCAAGACCCATGTCGGCGTCGAGCGAGCGTTCGTGGAATTCATCGAAAAGGACGGCGGCAACGCCCGACAGCTCGGGATCGTCGAGTATCTGGCGCGTGAAAATGCCTTCGGTCACGACCTCGATGCGTGTGGCTCGCGAGATCTTCGAGCCGAAGCGGACACGGTAGCCGACCGTTTCGCCGGCGCGCTCGCCAAGCGACTTGGCCATGCGATCGGCGCTTGCGCGGGCCGCAATGCGCCGCGGCTCCAGCACGATGATCTTCTTGCCCTTGGTCCAGGGCGCATCAAGCAGCGCTAGCGGCACCCGCGTGGTCTTGCCGGCGCCGGGCGGGGCCACCAGCACCGCCGCGTTGTGCGCCTCCAGCGTGCGCGAGAGGTCATCGAGCACGGAATCGATCGGGAGGGGCGTGTCGAAGCTGCGGGGCAAAAGTCTCGGTCCGTCATCGTCCGCCGTGTGCGCAATTGCGCGCTAGGGCGGACGATCCACTCATATCGGATCCCGGCCATTCCGAAGATCTCGCCGTACTGGATACCCCGCCTTCGCGGGGTATGACAATCATATGTAGTATCAGCCCTGCACGGATGGCCGGCCGATGCTCTCATAGGTGAAGCCGGCCGCAGCCATGTCTTCGGGGCTGAAGATGTTGCGGAGGTCGACGACGACGGGCTGCGCCATGACGCTCTTCAGCCGGTCGAGATCGAGACCACGGAATTGCACCCATTCGGTGACGATGACCATCGCATCGGCACCTTGCGCGCAGGAATAGGCATCCTCGCAATAGGTGATGCTGGGCAGCTCGCCCTTCGCCTGCTCCATGCCGACGGGATCGAACGCCTTCACCTTTGCGCCCATGTCGATCAGGCCGGTCACGAGCGGGATCGACGGCGCATCGCGCATGTCGTCGGTGTCGGGCTTGAAGGTGAGACCGAGCACGGCGATGGTCTTGCCGCGCAGCGAGCCGCCGAGCGCCTGGCTTACTTTCCGCGCCATCGCGCGCTTGCGGTTCTCGTTGACCGCCAGCACGGATTCGACGATGCGCAAGCTCACGTCGTAATCCTGCGCGATCTTGATCAGCGCCTTGGTGTCCTTCGGGAAGCAGGAGCCGCCGAAGCCGGGACCGGCGTGCAAGAATTTTGTGCCGATGCGGTTGTCCAGGCCAATGCCGCGTGCGACCTCCTGAACGTTGGCGCCGACCTTTTCCGAGAGATCGGCGATCTCGTTGATGAAGGTGATCTTGGTCGCGAGGAACGCATTGGCGGCGTATTTGATCATCTCGGCGGTGCGGCGTTCGGTGAACATCAGCGGCGCCTGGTTCAGCGACAGCGGACGGTAGATGTCGCCCATCACCTTGCGGCCGCGCTCGTCGGAGGTGCCGACCACAACGCGATCAGGGAACTTGAAGTCGCGGATCGCGGCGCCCTCGCGCAGGAACTCCGGATTGGAGGCGACGACGACGTCGGCCTTGGGATTGGCCTCGCGGATGATGCGCTCGACCTCGTCGCCGGTGCCGACCGGCACGGTCGACTTCGTCACCACCACGGTGAAGCCGGACAGCGACTGCGCGATCTCCTTCGCGGCGGCGTAGACGTAGGAAAGATCGGCGTGGCCGTCGCCGCGACGCGAGGGCGTGCCGACCGCGATGAACACGGCGTCGGCATCCGCAACCGGCTTCGACAGGTCGGTGGTGAAGCCGAGCCGCTTGGCCTTCACATTGGTCGCGACCAGCTCGTCGAGGCCCGGCTCGTAGATCGGGATCTCGCCGCGATGAAGCGCCGCGATCTTCTTCTCGTCCTTGTCGACGCAGGTGACGTCGTGACCGAAATCCGCAAAGCAGGCTCCGGACACCAGTCCGACATACCCCGTGCCGATCATCGCGATGCGCATGAGAATCCCTGTTCCAGCTTGGTTAACGAAACCCCAATCCGGGGGCGGTTTAGCATTTTCCCGTCGGGAAGGAAGAGCCTGCGCTTAGAAACCGGCACGCGATTTGTAGCGGTAAAGAAGTCGGAAACCACTAGGCCCCACACTGCCCCACGCCCACACAGGACCGGGCAAAGCACGGCTCGAAACGGGACACCATGGCACCAGCAGGCACAATCGACGCGAGCGAGGGCACCACGGGCCCGGCTGTCGCGCGTGTCGACTGGATCGACTATGCCAAGGGCATCTGCATCGTCATGGTCGTGATGATGCATTCGGTGCTGGGGGTCGAGCTCGCCGCCGGCGAGACCGGTTTCATGCATGTCCTGGTGGCCTTCGCAAAGCCGTTCCGGATGCCGGACTTCTTCCTTATTTCGGGCCTGTTCCTGCCGCGGGTGATCGATCGGGACTGGCGGACCTATCTCGACCGCAAGGTGGTGCATTTCGCCTATTTCTATGTCGTCTGGGTGACAATCCAGTTCGGCTTCAAGGCCCCTGCTTTTGCGGCCGAAACCAGCTGGCGCGACGCTGGCCTGCTCTATGTCGAATCCTTCATCGAACCGTTCGGCACGCTCTGGTTCATCTACCTGCTGCCGATCTTCTTCGTCGTCACAAAACTGACACGACCAATCCCGCCGCTCGCGATCTGGCTTGTTGCCGCCGCGCTGGAGACGGCGCGCATCACAACCGGCTGGACTGCGATCGACGAGTTCTGTGCGCGCTTCATCTATTTCTATTCGGGGTATCTGTTCGCGCCTTACGTGTTCGCGCTGTCGGACCGCGCGCGCAGCCACCCCGCGCTGGCGCTGGCAGCGCTCGCGACCTGGGCACTGGTCAATACCGGCCTCGTCGCGCTCGGCGCCAGCGAATGGAAGATCGCGTCACTCATGCTCGGCTTCGCCGGCGCATGTGCCGTCATTACGATCGGCACGCTGCTGGCGCGCGCGCATTGGTGCAACTTCTTGCGCTTCTGCGGCGAGCATTCGATCGTGATCTATCTCGCCTTCTTCCTGCCGATGGCTGCGACGCGCACGTTACTCCTGCACACCGGAATCATCTCCAGCATCGGCACGGTGTCGCTGATCGTCACCATCGTCGGCGTCCTGGGGTCGCTCGCGATCTGGCAAGTTGCGTTGCGGCTGCACGCCGATTTCCTGTTCGAGCGGCCCGATGCGTTCTGGATCGTGCCGAAGAAGGCGGGACCGGTGTTGCAGGCGGCGGAGTAACTGTCATGCCCCGCGAAGGCGGGGCATCCAGTATTCCAGAGACAGCAGTCGTATACCGACAGGCCACCACGTACTGGATTCCCCGCCTTCGCGGGGAATGACAGTGAGGATGTGGAGAATGACGGTGGGGGATATTGGCGCCAACGGCCCAAAAATCCCCCACCCAAGGCTGTCAAAGTCCGTAAAAATTCATACATTGCGGCCATGCCAAAAACCTCCCCGAAGACCTCCGCCAAAGCTGACACCCAACCCGCTGCTACGACAGCTGCTGCCAAACCGGTCGCGGCGAAGGCGGCAGGAAAGGGCGACCACGTCTTCCTGGTGGACGGTTCCTCCTACATCTTTCGCGCTTATCACGCGCTGCCGCCGCTCAACCGCAAGTCCGACGGCTTGCAGGTCAATGCCGTTCTCGGCTTCTGCAATATGCTGTGGAAGCTGCTCCGCGAGATGCCCGAGGACAACCGGCCGACGCATCTTGCGATCATCTTCGACAAGTCGGAAGTCACCTTCCGCAACAAGATCTATCCCGAATACAAGGCGCACCGGCCGCCGGCGCCGGACGATCTGATCCCGCAATTCGCGCTGATCCGTGAGGCCGTGCGCGCTTTCGACCTGCCCTGCCTGGAACAGAGCGGCTTCGAGGCCGACGACCTGATCGCGACCTATGTGCGAGAGGCATGCGAGCGCGGCGCAACTGCGACCATCGTGTCCTCCGACAAGGACCTGATGCAGCTCGTGACCGACTGCGTCACGATGTACGACACCATGAAGGATCGCCGCATCGGCATTCCCGAGGTGATCGAGAAATTCGGCGTGCCGCCGGAGAAGGTGGTCGAAGTGCAGGCGCTGGCCGGCGATTCCACCGACAACGTGCCTGGAGTCCCCGGCATCGGCATCAAGACGGCGGCGCAGCTGATCGTGGAATACGGCAATCTCGAGCAACTCCTGTTCCGCGCTACCGAGATCAAGCAGCCGAAGCGGCGCGAGGCGCTGATCGAGAATGCCGAGAAGGCCCGGATCTCGCGGCAGCTCGTGCTGCTCGACGACAGGGTCGAGCTGGAGGTGCCGCTGGACGATCTCGCCGTCCACGAGCCGGATGCGCGCAAGCTGGTTGCCTTCCTGAAGGCGATGGAGTTCTCCACGCTGACGCGTCGCGTCGCCGACTATTCGCAGATTGATCCGGCCAACGTCGATCCCGATCCCGGCTATGCCAGCGGGGCCAGCGTTTTCTCGCCGCTGCCGCCTTCGGACGTCGTACCGGCACCAGGAGCCGGCACGCCGGCGCAGGTTCCGTCGGGCCAGCGCAGCGCATCGGCCACCAAGGAGGACAAGGCCGCGAGCCCGAAGGGCGCGCCGATTTCTCTCGCAGTCGCGCGCGAAGAGGCTTTGCGCAAGCTTCCGGTCGACCGCAGCAAGTACCGGGCCATCAAGACGCTCGCGGAATTGAACGCCTTCATCGCGCGCATCCATGATACCGGCTATGTCGCGATCGAGATCCGAGGAAATTCGATCGATCCGATGCAGGCCGATCTCTGCGGCATCGCGCTCGCGCTGGGGCCGAACGATGCCTGCTACGTGCCGCTCGCGCACAAGCAATCCGGCGGCGGCGCCGGCCTGTTCGACGCCGGCCTCGCGCCGGATCAGGTCAAGCACGCCGATGCCATCCAGGCGCTGCGGCCGGTGCTGGAATCATCAGGCATTCTCAAGATCGGCTTCGACGTCAAATTCACTGCCGTGATGCTGGCGCAGCACGGCATCACGCTGCGTAACATCGACGATGCCCAACTGATCTCCTACGTGCTCGATGCCGGTCGCGGCTCGCATGCGCTGGAGCAGCTGTCCGAGCGCTGGTTCGGCCTCGCCATGCTGAAAGAGAGCGAGCTGCTCGGCAGCGGCAAGGGCAAGATCACCTTCGACCAGGTGCCGATCGACAAGGCCGCGCCGCTGTCTGCGGAAGATGCCGACATGACGTTGCGCGTCTGGCGCGTGCTGAAGCCGCGCCTCGTCGCCGAGCACATGACCACGGTCTACGAGACGCTGGAGCGGCAGCTGGTCTCCGTGCTCGCACGCATGGAGCGGCGCGGCATCTCGATCGACCGCCAGGTGCTGTCGCGTCTGTCCGGCGAATTCGCCCAGACCGCCGCGCGCGTCGAGGCCGAAATCCAGGAGATCGCGGGCGAGCCGGTCAATGTCGGCAGCCCCAAGCAGATCGGCGACATCCTGTTCGGCAAGATGGGACTACCGGGCGGCACCAAGACCAAGACGGGCGCCTGGTCGACCACCGCGCAGGTGCTGGATGAGCTCGCCGAGCAGGGCCACGATTTTCCGAAGAAGATTCTGGAGTGGCGCCAGGTCTCGAAACTGAAATCGACCTACACCGACGCACTGCCGACCTATGTCAATCCGCAGACCCATCGCGTGCACACGACCTACGCGCTGGCCGCGACCACGACGGGCCGGCTGTCCTCGAACGAGCCGAACCTGCAGAACATCCCTGTCCGTACCGAGGACGGCCGCAAGATTCGCCGCGCCTTCATCGCGACACCCGGGCACAAGCTGGTCTCCGCCGACTATTCGCAGATCGAGCTGCGGCTGCTGGCGGAGATCGCCGATATTCCCGTGCTCAAGCAGGCGTTCCGCGACGGGCTCGACATTCACGCGATGACCGCGTCGGAAATGTTCGGGGTGCCGATCAAGGGCATGCCAAGCGAGATCCGCCGCCGCGCCAAGGCGATCAATTTCGGCATCATCTACGGTATCTCGGCGTTCGGCCTCGCCAACCAGCTCGGCATCGCGCGCGAGGAAGCCTCAGCCTACATCAAGAAGTACTTCGAGCGCTTCCCAGGCATCCGCGCCTATATGGACGAGACGCGCGATTTCTGCCGGAGCCACGGCTACGTCACCACGCTATTCGGCCGCAAGTGCCATTACCCCGACATCAAGGCCTCCAACGCCTCGGTGCGCGCCTTCAACGAACGTGCCGCGATCAACGCGCGGCTTCAGGGCACCGCCGCCGACATCATCCGCCGCGCCATGACGCGCGTGGAGGACGCACTGGCCGAGAAGAAGCTCTCGGCGCAGATGCTCTTGCAGGTGCACGACGAACTGATCTTCGAGGTGCCGGATGCGGAGGTCGAAAAGACGCTCCCCGTCGTGCAGCACGTCATGCAGGACGCGCCGTTCCCGGCCGTGCTGCTGTCGGTGCCGCTGCATGTCGACGCGCGCGCGGCCACGAACTGGGACGAGGCGCACTGATCTTTTCTTACCTCGCCCCGTTTGCGCCACAAGCACCATGTCTTCCGGCGAAGGCCGGGACGACGCTGAGGCGAGACGCTTCCACTCAATTGTCCTCCGTACAATTGCGCGATGGCTCCGCCGCGCTTCGCATATTAGAACCGGTGCATCCCCTGCATCGGTTCACTCATGCCCCACACCTCCGCCCTGCTCGGCTTCGCCCTCGTCTGCCTCGGTCTCGTGCTTACGCCCGGACCGAACATGATCTATCTGATCTCGCGCTCGATCACGCAGGGGCCGGCGGCCGGCATCGTCTCGCTCGGCGGCGTCGCGCTCGGCTTCGTGTTCTACATGCTGTGCGCGGCGTTCGGCATCACAGCGCTGCTGCTCGCGATTCCCTTCGCCTATGACGCGCTGCGCTTCGCCGGCGCCGGCTACATGTTGTGGCTCGCCTGGCAGGCCGTGAAGCCGGGCGGGCGCTCGCCGTTCCAGGTGAAGAAGCTCGCAATCGACAGCCCGCGCAAATTATTTGCGATGGGGCTCGTCACCAATTTGCTCAATCCGAAGATCGCGATGCTGTATCTGGCGCTGCTGCCGCAGTTCATCGATCCCGCGGCCGGCAGCGTGCTGACGCAGTCTGTGGTGCTGGGCGCGATCCAGATCGCGCTCAGCGTCAGCGTCAATGCGATCATTGCGCTTGCGGCCGGATCGATCGCGCTATTCCTGGCGAACGGCCAAGCTGGATGCTGGTGCAGCGTTGGCTGATGGGCACGGTGCTCGCCGGGCTTGCGGTCAGGATGGCGGTCGAGGCACGGAAGGTGTGAGCGCAACGCTGTCATGCTCCGCGAAGGCGGGGCATCCAGTACGCCGCGGCTTCTCGGCTCTAACTCAACCGTCTCTGGAATACTGGGTCACCCGCCTTCGCGGGTGACGACAGCCTCCACCTCAATCCAGCTTCGCGTCCATGCCCCGCTTCACCGCCGGGCGCGCCATTAAGGCGTCGTACCAGCGCTTGACGTTGGGGAAGTCGGCGAGCTCGACCTTGTGGCGCGGATGCCGCCAGGCCCAGCCCAAAATGGCGAAATCGGCGACCGAGAGATCGCCGGCGACGAAATCGTGGCCGTCGAGGCGGCGGTCCAGCACGCCGTAGAGCCGGCGGGTCTCGGCCATGAAGCGCTTCAACCCGTAGGCGCGGTCCTGCTCGTTCTCGAGCGCGATGAAATGGTGCACCTGACCCGGCATCGGCCCGAAACCGCCCATCTGCCACATCAGCCATTCGTAGACGGGGATGCGGCCTGCGAGCGATTTCGGCAGGAATTTGCCGGTCTTCTCGCCGAGATAGAGCAGGATCGCGCCGGACTCGAAGATGCTGACGGGCTTGCCCTCGGGGCCCTCGGGGTCGCGGATCGCAGGAATCTTGTTGTTCGGCGAGAGCTTGAGGAACCCCGGCGCCATCTGCTCGCCCTTGGTGATGTTCACCGGGATCACTTTGTAGGGCAGGCCCATTTCCTCCAGCGCGACCGAGATTTTTCGGCCGTTCGGCGTGTTCCAGGTGTGCAGCTCGATGGTCATTTGCCTGTTTCCTTGGCCCAGCTTCTTGCCCGAGGTCTCGAGCATCCACCTACTCCAGAAAGTTGCACCTCCACAACCGGCGGACCGGGATGGCCGATCCCTGTTGACTGGGGACGCTCCCTCTGGAATGTCGCAGCCGTCGCGGATAGATTCCGCCACTCTCAAAACGCTTCCGAGGGACCGCCGTGTCGAAATCAGCCTCCCGCGCCCGCCTGTTCGAAATCATTCGCCGCCGCTCCTTCGGCCGGGGCGAGGTGACGCTCGCGTCGGGCCGCAAGAGCGATTTCTATTTCAACCTCAAGCCGACCATGCTCGACCCCGAGGGCGCGACGCTGCTCGCCGAGCTCACCTATGAGACGCTGAAGGACGACCAGCTCGATTTCATCGGCGGGCTCGAGATGGGCGCGGTGCCGCTGGCCGGGGCGCTGGCGCAGATCTCCTGGATCAAGGGCCATCCGATCGCGGCCTTCTTCGTGCGCAAGAAGCCGAAGGAGCATGGCGCCAAGCTCGCGATCGAAGGCCTGCCGAAGGGCGAGACGCTCGACGGCAAGCGCGTCGTGATCGTCGAGGACGTCACGACGACCGGCGGCTCGGCGATGAAGGCTGTGGAATCCGTGCGCGAGACCGGCGCCGAAGTGGTGCTGGTTCTGACCATGGTTGACCGCGAGGAAGGCGCCACCGACACATTTGGTGCGGCCGGCCTGCCGTTCCGCTCGCTGTACACAGCGTCGGAATTTTTGAAGGCTTGACGAGAGGCCACGGCCCCCTCAACCGCTCATTTACCATCCCGCCTTATGGTGAATCATGTGCTGAGACTTGAGAGGTCCTGGCCGGTTCGGTAGCGTCGGGTGGAGTAAGCGTTGCGTACAGAGTTGTCCCATGCGCGCCGGCGGCGTCGCGCGATGCTAGTGGCCGCCACCCTTGCAGCACCGCTGCTTGCAACTCCGGCCCCGGTTTCGGCCGAAGGCCTGTTCGACTTCTTCTTCGGCGGAGCCCAGCAGCGCCCGCAGCGCGACGTGCCGCAGGCGAACTCCTACGTCGATCCCTTCGCTAGTCAGCAGAACCCCGCCGTTCAGCCGCAATATGTGCCGCCAACCCGCTCGGCGGCGGCCGGGGGCTCCGGCCCGGCCTTCTGCGTGCGCAGCTGCGACGGCAAATATTTTCCGCTGATGCGCGGCCTCGCCTCGCCGGCACAGATGTGTCAGGCCTTCTGTCCTGCCAGCACCACAAAGATCTTCTTCGGCTCCTCGATCGACGGCGCCTATTCGCAGGCCGGCGAGCGCTACGCCGACAGCGAGAACGCGTTCGCCTACCGCAAGGCGTTGCGCGCGGACTGCACCTGCAATGGCCGCGAGCCAGCGGGGCTCGCTCCGGTCGATTTGACGCTGGACAGTTCGCTGAAGGCCGGCGACGTCATCGCCACCACCGATGGCCTGGTCGCCTATACCGGCGTCCGCCTCGGCATTGACCAGACCGCCGAGTTCACCCCCGTCGCCTCCTATCCCGGCCTCACCGCGCAGGTCCGCGCCCGGCTCGGCGAGATGAAGGTGGCGCCGGTTCGCGCTGAGACGGTGGCGGCAGATGCGCCGGCAGCCGAGATCGTGCGCGAGACGCTGCCGGATGTGACGGTGCCGAAGACGCCAGCGAAATCGGCGAAGCGGGCGGGATTGGATTAGAGCCCGGCTTCAAACCAAGCCGTCATTGCTGCGCTATCTCCCGATGATCACCCCGATCACATTCGGCGCCGCCAGATATTTCTCCTCGATCGCCGCGCGCGCGGCAGCACGGTTTTCGGCCGTCAGCAGGCCGCGCTTCTCGGCCAGGATCATCCAGCAAAAGCCCCACCAGTCGGTCAGCATACCCGTCTCGCTGACGAGGTCGTAGCCCTGCTCGGCCGCGAAGATGCGCGCATGCGATTCGTCCAGCGTGTCGAGGAAATGATGATCCTCGGGCGCGAACAGATCGTCGCTGATGTCGTCGATGGTGTAGCCCCAGATCGACTGGCACACCGCGTTGAACTCGCGGTCAAACCGGTCGTCGTCGACGGCATAGCGCCGCGCCGCCTGGTGCAGCCGCGACAGCGACCGCGCGAAATCGGCGATCCGGGTGAGGGCAAATTGATCGAAGGCAATGGTGGACATGTAGTCCTCGCGACGGCTGTCAGACCCTAGATGTTGTGTCGGCAATGCGCCGAATCACAATGATATATCAAAGACTTGCTAAAGTGTTCTTAATTTGTTCTAGAGCGCGGCAGGACAAGGTCGAGAGTCTTCCCTCTTAGTAGAAGGGTTTGCTGGAGGACCGACACGTGAGACTACAGGATGCAATCCGAATGGCACTCGAGCTAGGCCGCCCGACAGGTGTCGTCACATTCGATCAGCTCAACGACTTGTTGCCATCAGCCACCATGGCTCCCGAAGACATCGAAGCGGTCATGCAGGCACTCAGCGACGAAGGAATAAATCTCGTCGAAAGTGATCCGTCATAAGTTGCGCCAGGACGCGTGGAAGCAGTCTCGCTTCGCCGCAACTGCTCAATTCACCGCCGACATCAACCGATCCCCGCACGCACTCGCATAAAACTTCCCACCGCATTGGTGCTTGATGGCGGCGCAACGCACGACGGGAGTTGCATTTTGCGGGACGGTAAAGCCGCAGCTGAGACCGTCGGCGCTGCGCTTGCCGGCGGCGAAGGCAGCGCTCGAAGTGGCGATGCAGATGACAAGAAGCGCTGCAGCGGCGATTTCGATCAGCAGTCTCATGGGGCGTCTCCTCCACACTGATGGCTGAATCTGTGGTCAATGTAGCACCAAATCGGCGTTCCTCAGTGCTGCTCCGGGTTCCCAAAGCGGCCCGTTCCTTGCATAATTTTGCGCCAGCGCAGTGCACGGCCGCGCCAGAGATGGTTCCGGTGCAGGGGCAAGACGCGTAGGGTTCAGTGGTGTTCTCGCGACCAGGAAGTGACGGCCTTGCAAGATCAATCGTTCCAGCCAAATTTCGCCGCCCCCGGTCAGCCCATCGACGAACTCGCGTTATCGGAGATCAAGGGCGCGATCCTGGCGAAGCTCCGCCTTGCCATCGGCAAGGATGCGGGCATGGCGACCAGGCATGACTGGTACCAGGCCGCAGCGCTCGCACTGCGCGACCGCATCGTGCATCGCTGGCTCTCGGCCGAGAAGCGCAGCTACGACGCGGGCCGCAAGCGCGTCTATTATCTCTCGCTCGAATTCCTGATCGGCCGCCTCTTCACCGATGCGCTCAACAATATGGGGCTGCTCAAGATCTTCGAGGTCGCGCTCGGCGATCTCGGCGTGTCGTTGCCTGAGCTGCGCAAATGCGAGCCGGATGCGGCGCTCGGCAATGGCGGCCTCGGGCGCCTCGCCGCCTGCTTCATGGAGAGCATGGCGACGCTGTCGATCCCCGCGATCGGCTACGGCATCCGCTACGATTACGGCCTGTTCCGCCAGATCATCAATCAGGGCTGGCAGCAGGAATATCCGGACGAATGGCTCGGCTTCGGCAACCCTTGGGAACTGCAGCGGCCGGAAGTGATCTACGACATCAATTTCGGCGGCGGCGTCGAGCATGTCGACGACAAGGGCCGCGACCGCGCGATCTGGCATTCGGGCGAGACCGTGCAGGCGATCGCCTATGACACCCCGATCGTCGGCTGGCGCGGTCAGCACGTCAATGCACTGCGGCTGTGGTCGGCACGCTCGCCCGATCCGCTCAAGCTCGACGCCTTCAACAAAGGCGACTATGTCAGCGCCAGCGCCGAGCAGTCGCGCGCGGAAGCGATCTGCAAATTCCTCTATCCGAACGACGAGAGCCCGGCGGGGCGCGAGCTGCGCCTGAGGCAGGAATATTTCTTCGTCTCGGCGTCGCTGCAGGACCTCATCAAGCGGCATCTCGCATCCGACGGCCAGCTGCGCAGCCTGTCGTCCAAGGTCGCGGTGCAGCTCAACGACACCCATCCGAGCCTCGCCGTCACCGAGCTGATGCGCATCCTCGTCGACCTCCACAATTTCCGCTGGGACGAGGCCTGGAAGATCACTGTCGCAACGCTGTCGTATACCAACCACACGCTGCTGCCGGAAGCGCTGGAGACCTGGCCGGTCGAGCTGTTCGAGAAGCTGCTGCCGCGCCATCTCGAGATCATCTATCGCATCAACGTGCAGCATCTGGCGCTCGCCGAAGCACGCGCCCCCGGCGACATCGACTTCCGCGCCTCGGTCTCGCTGATCGACGAGAAGAGTGGCCGCCGCGTGCGCATGGGCCAGCTCGCCTTCGTCGGCTCGCACCGCATCAACGGTGTCTCGGCGATGCATTCGGACCTGATGCGCGAGACCGTGTTCCACGATCTCAACCATCTCTATCCCGGCCGCATCACCAACAAGACCAACGGCATCACCTTCCGTCGCTGGCTGATGCTGGCCAACCCCAAGCTGACCGATCTCCTGCGCGAGACCTGCGGCGAGGCCGTGCTCGACGATCCGACCCAGCTCTCGCTGATCGAGGCGCGCGCCAGCGATGTCGAATTCCAGCGGAAATTCCGCGCCGTCAAGCTTCACAACAAGACGGCACTGGCGCGCTTGATCGGCGAGCGGCTCGGCATCAAGGTCGACCCGAACGCGCTGTTCGACGTGCAGATCAAGCGCATCCACGAATACAAGCGCCAGCTGCTCAACGTCATCGAGACGGTCGCGCTATATCAGTCGATCAAGGACGATCCCAACGGCAATTGGGTGCCGCGAGTGAAGATCTTTGCCGGCAAGGCAGCGGCGAGCTACCGCTACGCCAAGCTGATCATCAAGCTGATCAACGACGTCGCCGAAATCGTCAACAACGATCCCGCGATCGGCGGCAAGCTGAAGGTCGTCTTCCTGCCCGACTACAATGTCAGCCTTGCCGAAGTGATCATTCCCGCGGCCGACCTGTCCGAGCAGATCTCGACCGCCGGCATGGAGGCCTCCGGCACCGGCAACATGAAGCTGGCACTCAACGGCGCCATCACCATCGGCACGCTGGACGGCGCCAATATCGAGATCCGCGACCAGGTCGGCGTGGAGAACATCGCGATCTTCGGCATGGAGGCCGGCGACGTGATGATCAAGCGCAAGCAGGGGCTGGACGCCTCCGACGTGATCCGGAATTCGCCAAAGCTCCAGCGCGCCATCAACGCGATCGGCACCGGCGAGTTCTCGCCCGGCGATCCCGGCCGTTTCGAATCCATCGCGCATGCGCTGCGCTATCTCGACCACTACATGGTCAGCGCCGATTTCGATTCCTATTACGAGGCGCAGCGCAGCGTCGACGCGCGCTGGCTGGTGGCGCCGGCCTGGACCCGTGCTTCTATCCTCAACGTCGCGCGCATGGCGTGGTTCTCCTCCGACCGCACCATCCGCGAATATGCCGAGGAAATCTGGAACGTGCCGGTCAATCCGGTCACGCCGCCGTTTCAGACGGCAGAGGAATTGCGTGACGCGGCGAGCTGATTTGTCTGCACCGTGAAATCGGCTACCCCAGAGGTAATTGCACAAGCCGGCCACGGACGTGATATGACGTCCGTCATTGAACCCCGGACATGACAATGCACGCCAAGCTCCCGCATCCCTTCGACGACGCCACCCGCATCACTGCCGGGGACTCGAGCTGGCAGGGGCACACCAGTGACGACTACTGGGCCTTCGTCGGACCGTTCGGCGGCGCCACCGCCGCGACGATCCTGCGTGCGCTGATCGAGCATCCGCAAGCCGCCGGCGATCCGCTGGCGCTGACCGTCAATTACTGCGCGCCGATCGCCAAGGGCCCGTTCGATCTCGACATCCGGCTGGTGAAGGCCAACCGCTCCAGCCAGCACTGGAGCGTCGAACTGTCGCAGGGCGGCGGCGAGGTCGCAACGCTTGCCACGGCAGTGTTCGCCGAGCGCCGGCCGTCCTGGGAGCACAAGGTGGCACAGTACCCGGACGCAAAGCCATTCGAGCAGACATTGCCGTTTCCAACAATCTCGGCGTCCTGGGCCAACCAGTACGAATTCCGCTTCGTCGAGGGCGAGATGCGGATCGGACCGCCGCAGGTGGAGCTCGCCAGCACCTATTCGAAAATCTGGATCAGCGATCGCGAGCCGCGCAGGCTCGACATGCTGTCGCTGATGTCGATGTCGGATGCCTTCTTCGGCCGCATCTTCCACGCAAGGCGCGAGCTCGTGCCGTTCGGCACGGTGTCGCTGACGACCTATTTCCACACTGACAGCGAAGAGCTCGCGGCCGAGGGCATCACACGTGTGCTTGCGACCGCCGACTCGAAGATCATGCACAAGAGCTACGCCGACCAGAACGCCGAGCTGTGGTCGCCGAACGGCAGGCTGCTCGCGACCACGACGCAAATTGCGTATTTCAAGGCGTAGGCGCTTCCACAAACTCGTCATTGCGAGCGCAGCGAAGCAATCCAGACTGTCTCCGCGGAGGGATCCTGGATTGCTTCGCTGCGCTCGCAATGACGGTGGAAATATCTCGCGAAAAAAGGCGGCCTCACGGCCACCCTTTTGCGTTTCAATCGATGCGAGATTACTCCGCCGCGAGCTTTACGTCCGGAGCGGCCGCGCGCACTTCGGCGTCGACCTGGGCCTCGAACTTGGCAAAGTTCTTCTGGAACATGCCGACCAGCGCACGCGCAGTCTTGTCGAATTCGTCCTTGTCCTTCCAGGTGTTGACCGGGTTGAGGATCTCGCTCGGCACGCCCGGCAGCGCGGTCGGGACCGCGAAGCCGAAATATTTGTCGGTACGGAATTCGACATTGCGAAGCGAGCCGTCGAGCGCGGCCGTGAGCAGCGCGCGCGTCACCTTGATCGGCATGCGCGAGCCCGTGCCGTACTTGCCGCCGGTCCAGCCGGTGTTGACCAGCCAGCAGTCGACATTGTGCTGGGCAATCAGGTCACGCAGCATGTTGCCATACACGCTGGGGTCGAGCGGCAGGAAGGGCGAGCCGAAGCAGGTCGAAAATTCCGGCTGAGGTTCGTTACCCAAACCGCGCTCGGTACCGGCGACCTTGGCGGTGTAGCCGGAGAGGAAGTGGTACATCGCCTGCGCCGGCGAGAGCTTGGCGATCGGCGGCAGCACGCCGAAGGCATCAGCGGCGAGCATCACCACGTTCTTCGGCTGCGGCGCACAGCCGGTGCGCGAGGCGTTCGGGATGAAGTCGAGCGGATAGGCCGAGCGGGTGTTCTCGGTCTTGGAGCCGTCGTCGAAATCGACGACGCGGGTGTCCACGTCGAGCACGCAGTTCTCTAGCACCGCACCGAAGCGGGTCGACGCCGCGTAGATCTCGGGCTCGGCTTCCTGCGAGAGCTTGATGCACTTGGCGTAGCAGCCGCCCTCGAAATTGAAGACGCCATTCGGACCCCAGCCGTGCTCGTCGTCGCCGATCAGCGTACGGTTCGGATCGGCCGACAGCGTGGTCTTGCCGGTGCCGGACAGGCCGAAGAAGATCGCGGTGTCGCCGTTGGCGCCGACGTTCGCCGAGCAGTGCATCGGCATCACGCCGCGCTCGGGCAGATAATAGTTGAGCGTGGTGAAGACCGACTTCTTCATCTCGCCGGCATAGTAGGAGCCGCCGATCAGCACGATCTTGCGGGCAAAGTCGATCGCGACGACGTTCTCCGACTTGCAGCCATGGCGCTTCGGATCGGCGCGGAAGCTCGGCATGTCGATGATGGTGAGCTCGGGCGTGAAGCTCGACAGCTCGACCGCCTCGGGGCGGATCAGCAGCGTGCGGATGAACAGCGAGTGCCAGGCGAGCTCAGTGAAGACGCGGGTCTTGATCCGGTAGGCCGGATCGGCGCCGCCATAGAGATCCTGCGCAAACAGGCTCTTGCCTTCGGCGTGCTTGAGGAAGTCTTGGTACAGCGTCTCGAACTGCTCCGCGGTGATCGACTGGTTGCCGGCCCACCACATTTTCTTGTCGGTGGTGGCGTCACGTACCGTGAACTTGTCCTTCGGGCTGCGGCCCGTGAACTCGCCGGTGTCGGCGCAGAGTGCGCCATCCGCGGACAGCACCGCCTCGCCCACTGAGAGCGAGTATTGATAGAGCTGTGGTGCGCCCAGGTTCCAGTGAACCTGCTTGAGATTCTTTAAGCCGAATTTGTCGGCGCCAAAAGCACCGTTGCGCACGCCCGTCTCTTGCACGAAAAAGTCCTCCTAGAACCCGCGACACATAGCGCGACCTAACCTTGGCGCCATCGCGGTCACCGTGAATTACAGGCCGTCCGGCCTCGGTTGGACGACGTAATACTGATGAACGCCGACGTTGCCAAGCTGATCCCGCAGGATTTGGTTTATTCAAGGACCGCGCCAAACGTCGCGCATGTCAGCCCTGAGCAGCCGTGCCAAAGAATCGCAAATGATCGCGCAACCAAATGCCTGTTTCGGCGTTGTCGGATGTTTTGCGACGCACAATCCTGCGCCGGTCTATCGTACCGCACCTTCGCCGATCAGCGCGAACGGCCCCCACATCGCGGGGTAGGCATTGCGGGGCGACGAGGCGTCATCAACGTACGTTAACATCGCGCGCCGCAGAGCTTCGGCTCTGCCGATTTTTGGTTCGTTCTTGAGCAGATCGAAGGTCGAAATGGTCAAGCGGGTAGCAGCCTCCGAATCCACTGCCCAGTGCGAAACCAGGAGCGCGCGTGCGCCGGCATAGAAGAAGGCGCGCGCCAGTCCCGACAGGGCCTCGGCGCCCGGCTTGTCGCCGGCGATCGTGTTGCAGGCCGATAGCACGACCCAATCGGCATTGAGCTTGAGCTGGGCAACTTCGCTCGCCGTGAGCAGACCATCGTCGAGCTCCGAGGGCTGGTCGGGAATCGAGAGCGCAAGCGATGGCTCGCCCACGCCCTTGATGTCGCCGGCGACGAGGCCGTGGGTCGCAAAGTAAATGATGCTGTATTGAGCAAGCGGTGCACGCTTGAGCGTCGCTTCGCTGGCATCGCGGCCGAGATGAATGTCGGCATCAGTCGCACCGACATCTTTCGCCACGGCACTCAGCTCGTCCGCAGTATCGGGCAGTTGCGGCAGCGCCTGCGCAAGCCGCGCGCGATCGACACCGGCGCCGCGCCAGAAATCGGTATAGGCTGATGTCACGATGCTGCGCGCGGCAACCTTGCCGCTTGCAGCGCGACGATCGCCGAGCCCACCCTCGGCGGGATTGAACACGGGATCGCCAAAGCCGGTCATCGGCTTGACGGCCTGATCCTTGCGCGCAAAAGCGCGCAGCGATTTCAGGCTGGCCACCGATGGCAGCACCGAGACAGCTTGACGGCGCAGCAGCCAGGCGGCGCTGCGATAGCCTTCGAGCGTCTCCGGGATCGCAGCTTGCGGCGGCTCCGTGACGAGCAGATGAAACGGCAGCGCAGTGAGCGCGCCCGACGGCACAGTGAGCAGGCTGCGCTTGTCCCTGGTCAGCGCCTCGACCGGGCCGAGCAGCGTCACATAGAGTTCGTTGGCGAGCGCGAGGTCGAACAAGCCTGATTTGCCGGAGCCATCGCGCGCCTTGCCGACATCGAGACCTCGGCGGAAAGACGTGACCTTCTGCGCCAGCGCGTCTGCGCCAAGCGGAATTTCCTTCCAGTCGGCGCCCTCGCGCGTGATGGCAATGACGTAGCTGCGGCTGTCGACGGCGGAATAGAGCACCATCGCCTCATCGGCCGACAGCAGGGGCTGGACGTCCTTGACCGTCAGCGGCAGCGGGTTGGATAGCGAGGCGTAGTCGGGGAATTCAATGGCGAGCGTCTTCTGCAAGCCGGCGCGCTCGCCTGTGATGGCTGCGATCCGCGCGCGACTGCGCTGCTCGGAGGCAACATCGCGCTGCGCGGAGGGCTTCGACACGGCCGCGATGATCGCCTTGTCCAGCGCCTCGGATTCGGCTGCGAGATCCTGGTCCTTGCGCACCAGCTCGGCGAGCCGGTCGCTGCCGGCGGCGAGCCGCACCGCGAGCTTGCTCACGGCCGATGCAGCGGAGGATTGCGTGCCGCGCTGGATTGCGGCGAGCGCCTCGTCCAGGGCCTTGTCTTGCGGCAGCAGCGATTGCTGGCGCGCCGCAAACAGGATCGGCAGCACCACGCGCAGCTGCGCGCGGCTGTTCGCAAGCGTTTTTTCCGCGAGCGGCAACGCGTCCGCGGTCCGCCCGGACACAAAGAGGAAATAAGCGAGATTGCTGGTGGAGGTCGCGACGTCAGGATGATCCGGGCCAAGCGCACGCTCGCGGATGGCGAGCGCGCGGCGATACAGCGGTTCGGCATCGGCATAGCGCTGCTCGTGCTCGTAGAGGCCGGCGAGATTGTTGAGCGAGCGCGCGACGTCGGGATGATCCGGTCCCAGCGCTTTTTCGCGGATCGCGAGCGAACGCTTGATCGGCGCTTCGGCATCGGCGTTGCGGCCGAGATCGCGATCGACCTGGCCAATGTTGTTCAGGACCGTGGCGACCGCAGGATGCTCGGGCCCGGCAGCCTTCTGATAGATCGCGAGCGCGCGCCGAAGCAGCGGTTCGGCTTCGGCCTGGCGCTGCTGCCTGACATAGAGCGTGGCCAGATTGTTGAGAGCCTGGCCGACATCGGGATGCTCACGTGACAGGCTCGTCTCCCGGACCGCCAGCGCGCGCTTGAACAGCGGCTCGGCCTCTGCAAAGCGGCTCTGCCGCTGATACAGCGCGGCGAGATTGGTCAATTCAGCCGCGACCAATGCGTTGTCCAGACCGAGCGACTGCTCCATCAATGCGATCGAACGCTTGTAGAGCGGCTCGGCGAGGTCGTCCCGGCCCTGACCGGCATAGACCTGACCGAGATTGTTCAAGGCGGCCGCAAGTTCGCGACCGTTGTCGCTCTTCTCCAGGCTCGCGACCATCGCCTGCGCCAAAGGAAGCGCTTCCGAATATCTGCCGGCCTTGGTGAGTTCGTTGATCCTGGCACTCTCCGCGGCGAGATTGCCCTTCTGGGCGAGGCCAGGCGCTGCCAGCGATGCGGTGATCGCGAGCGCCAAACCCGCAACCCATACCAAACGACGACGCGTCATGAACCCTCTCGCTGCGAGACTAAAGACCATCACGGTCTTGGGTCGCGGCGATGGGCAGCGGCGTTCAATTTGTGGCTACTTCGTCTTTGCCCGCGCTTCGCCGGCCAAACGGACCAGCATCTTGCGCAGCGCTGTGCCATCAGTGACCCGCTCCGGAAAGTCCAGCCGCAGCGCAGTCTGGCCATCCTGCATGTCGAGGCCCTCAGGGTCGCAGCCGGTGCAGCGCCAGTCGCCCTCGACCGCACCGAGGAGCTTTGTGGCGTAGAGGCCCATGGTGTCGCGGTGGTCGGCATTCATGTGCTCGACCGCGCCTTCCTCGCTCGCCAACAATTCCTCGGCGCCGGAGAGGTCCGTAAGGAATTGCCCGGGCTTGAGGTCGACGATCCGGCCAAAGCCGGCGACCAGATGGGCTGCCGTGGGCTGGATCCGGACGAACGAAAAATCCTTAAACGACACAAAGACTTCCGCCGACGGATGGGCATTGAGATACCGCCGCTGGAGAAGATCCTTCTCGGCGTCGGCCTGTTCGGCCCGGCCAGACAGCATGATCCGGGCGCCTTCCAGCGGATCGCCCGCCGCGCGCTGGTCCAGCATCAGCGAGACCCGGCTATCCGCCATGATATTCCTGGTGTGCACGGCCAATCCCGAGATCAGCAGGATCGGGGAACCGTCGGGATGGCTCGCCAGATTGACCAGGGAACAATAGGGATCGCCGCTGCCCGCCATCAACGTTGCAAGTGCGCCCTGCCGCGACCGCCTCAGCAGCGATTTGGCGAGCATTCCGGGGTCGAAATCGGGGGTCGGTTGCATCGGCTTTCTCGGCTCAGGTGGTTGCAAGGAGGGCCTTTTTTCGGGTAAACGAGGGCCGGGGTATGGGTCGACATGCGGCGAATCTGCCGTGTTTCGCGGAACTTGGTCACACTTCAGCCCAGCTTGCATTGCTCGGTGACAAAGTTCGAATTCCAAGTTCGGGACCCATGTATGCGGCGCATCACTGGATTGCTCGCCGTTTAAGCCACGACCCAAACGGAAAGCAGAAAGCAGAGAGGCTCATGCCCACAATCGCTTTGGTCGACGACGACCGCAACATTCTCACATCCGTCTCGATCGCGCTGGAAGCCGAAGGCTACCGCATCATGACTTACACCGACGGCGCCTCCGCGCTGGACGGTTTCCGCACCACCCAGCCCGATCTTGCCATCCTCGACATCAAGATGCCGCGCATGGACGGCATGGAGACGCTGCGCCGCCTCAGGCAGAAGTCCGACCTGCCGGTGATCTTCCTGACCTCCAAGGACGAGGAGATCGACGAGCTGTTCGGCCTCAAGATGGGCGCGGACGATTTCATCCGCAAACCGTTCTCGCAGCGTCTCTTAGTCGAACGCGTCAAGGCGGTGCTGCGCCGCTCGGCGCCGAAGGATCCGACCGTCGCGCCGAAGGAGAACGACGCCAAGGCACTCGACCGCGGCCTGCTGCGCATGGATCCGGAACGGCATACCTGCACCTGGAAAAACGAGCCGGTGACGCTGACCGTCACCGAGTTCCTGATCCTCCAGGCGCTGGCGACACGGCCCGGCGTGGTCAAGAGCCGCAACGCGCTGATGGACGCCGCCTATGACGACCAGGTCTATGTCGACGACCGCACCATCGACAGCCACATCAAGCGGCTGCGCAAGAAGTTCAAGGTGGTCGACAACGATTTCGAGATGATCGAGACGCTCTACGGCGTCGGCTACCGCTTCAAGGAAGCCTGAGGCGCACGCGCCTTCACAAAGTGCAGAGTTCAAGCCCGGTTCTGATTCCATCGGAACCGGGATGGCTCTAAAGCGCGATGTGATCGCGCTTCAGGTTATCGTTTGAGCATGATCTTTCGGAAAACCGCTGCACACTTTTCCGGATCATGCTCTAGGATGCGGGAACCGTCGCACAAGCTGTCCTAACGCGGGCGTAAGCATTGCTTGACCGAACGCAGCCTGATCGGAGTTCGAACGCCGAGGACGTTACCGCCCACGGCGCCTCGGAGCATGAGGACAAGCTGGTCGCGCGAGGCTGGGGGCCGCTGAACTGGCTCAAGCGAGCCGGCCAGTTCTTCTTTGCGCTGTCCTTCTCGAGCCTGACCCGCCGCATCGTCTCGCTCAACCTCGCGGGGCTTGTCGCCCTGGTCGCGAGCATCCTGTATCTGTCGCAGTTCCGCGCCGGCCTTATCGACGCGCGCGCGCAAAGCCTGCTGGTGCAGGCCGAAATCATCGCCGGCGCCATCGGCGCCTCGGCGACGGTGCAAACCAACGCGATCACCGTCGATCCCGAGCGGCTGCTCGACCTGAAACTGGGTGAGAGCTACGGCGGAGTGGACGATTCGCTGGATTTTCCGATCAATCCCGAGCGCGTGGCGCCGGTGTTGAGCACGCTGATCTCGCCGACCAAGACCCGCGCGCGGATTTTCGATCCCAATGGATCCGCGCTGCTCGACAGCCGCGATCTCGATAGCGTGCGGGGCATTCCACTGCCGCCGTTGTCGGAAAAGCCGGGCCTGGTCGAGCGCGGCATGGTCGCGGTGCGCACCTGGCTGAATCGCGGCGACCTGCCGCTCTATCGCGAGCTCGGGCGCGAAAACGGCAAGGGCTATGTCGAGGTGGCCGATGCGCTCCAGGGTCAGAAGCGCTCGATGGTGCGGGTCAATTCGCGCGGCGAGGTGATTGTCTCGGTTGCGGTCCCCGTGCAGCGCTCACGCGCCATCCATGGCGCGCTGATGCTGTCGACCCAGGGCGACGAAATCGATCAGATGGTCACGGCCGAGCGCCTGGCGATCCTGAAAGTCGGCGGCGTTGCCGCCGCGGTCATGATCATGCTGTCGCTGCTGCTCGCGAGCACGATCGCAGGTCCTGTGCGCCGGCTCGCCGACAGCGCCGAGCGGGTCCGCCGCCGCATCAAGACTCGCGTCGAGATTCCCGACTTCACCCGCCGCCGCGACGAGATCGGTCACCTCTCCGGCGCGCTGCGCGACATGACCAACGCGCTCTACAAGCGGATCGAGGCGATCGAGATGTTCGCCGCCGACGTCGCCCACGAGCTGAAGAACCCGCTGACCTCGCTGCGCTCCGCGGTCGAGACGATGCCGCTGGCGCGCAACGAGAACAGCCGCGCCCGCCTGCTCGAGGTGATCGAGCACGACGTCAAGCGGCTCGACCGCCTGATCTCCGACATCTCCGATGCGAGCCGGCTCGATGCCGAATTGCAGCGGCAGGATGCGATCCCGGTCGATCTCAGGCGGCTCCTGGGCACGCTGGTTGCGGTCGCCAATGAAACCAAGCTCGGCCACGACGTCGCGGTCGAGGCACGCTTCGAGGGCCGCAGCCCGACCGACATTTTCGCGGTCACTGGCCATGATTCGCGGCTCGGGCAGGTGGTCTCCAACCTGCTCTCCAACGCGCAGTCCTTCTCGGAAGCCGGCAGCAAGGTGCGCTTGACCTGCCGCCGTGTCCGCGGCGAGATCGAGATCGTGGTCGACGACGACGGCCCCGGCATCCGCGATGACGCGCTGGAGCGCATCTTCGAGCGCTTCTACACCGACCGACCGCATCAGGGATTTGGCCAGAATTCCGGCCTCGGACTGTCGATCTCCAAGCAGATCATCGACGCCCATGGCGGGCGCATCTGGGCGGAGAATCGCGCCGGCCCCGCTGATGAAGACGGGGCGCCGACAATTGCCGGCGCGCGCTTCGTGGTGAGGCTGCCGGCGCTATGAGCGACGGCGGGCCGAGCGTTCACGCCTCCGCGGTCAAGGTCGGCCCCCTGGCGGTGCTGATCCGCGGCCCCTCGGGGGCCGGCAAATCGCGCCTTGCCTTCGATTTGATCATGGCTGGACGCTCGGGCGTGGTCGAAAGCGCCGTCCTGGTCGGCGATGACCGTGTCCATCTGGCGACAGTCGGCCAGGAAATTGTGGTCCGTCCCGCTCCGATTCTGGCCGGGCTGATCGAGATCCGGGGACTGGGAATCCGCGGCTGCGACTTCGTGGAGCATGCGACGGTCGGCCTCGTGGTCGATCTGGACGCTGACGATGCCGAACGCCTGCCGCCGCCGGAATCGCTGAAAACCACCATTTTGGGTGTCGAAATACCGCGAATCCCGGTCAGGCGCGGCTATTCGCCCCTCCCCTTGGTTGTCGCGGCCTTGACTACTACCAAGAGTTAACGTGCGGCTAACCCTTGAGACGATTGTTTGAAGGGAAATGGTAACCATATGAACCCCACACTCGCGACCGAATAGACCGGCGCAGCTCCCCTCATCCATCCGTCTAGATTCAGGGAGATACGCAACATCCCCTCTTGCGCAGGGGCTCTGGATGGTCAAAGTGGCGCGTTCGTGCGGTGCACCAAAAGCGCCCGCGGGAGTTTTCCGATGATTGGTCTAGTACTTGTGACCCACGGGCGCCTTGCCGACGAATTCAAGGCAGCGCTTGAACATGTCATGGGCCCACAAAAGCAAATCGAAGCGATTACGATCGGTGCCGAAGATGATTCCGATCTGTGCCGAAGCGACATCATCGAGGCGGTTAACCGCGTCGATTCCGGCGACGGCGTTGCGATCCTCACCGACATGTTCGGCGGCACCCCGTCGAACCTCGCGATTTCCTGCATGAGCCGGCCGAAGGTCGAAGTGCTCGCGGGCATCAACCTGCCCATGCTGGTGAAGCTTGCCAAGGTGCGGGAGGAGCGTCCGCTGCCCGACGCGATCGCGATGGCCCAGGAAGCCGGCCGCAAATACGTCACCATCGCTAGCCGAGTGCTCGCCGGCAAATGAGCGACGACGCGCCACAAGCCGGGACGGGCGTGCCCGCAGGCGCGATCTCCAAAGAGCTCCTGATTATCAACAAGCGCGGCCTGCACGCCCGCGCCTCGGCGAAATTCGTCCAGGCGGTCGAGCGCTTCAACGCGCAGGTGTGGGTCACGCGCGGCGGCGAGACCGTCGGCGGCACCTCGATCATGGGCCTGATGATGCTCGCGGCAGGACCGGGCACGACGATCCGGGTCGCCGCCGCCGGCGCCGATGCGGAAGCCGCGCTCGCGGCGATTGCGGAACTCGTCGAGAGCAAGTTCAACGAAGAGGGGACCTGAAGGTCACTTCTCCGGCGGGGCGATGTAGACGTTCCACGTCATCGACGGGCCGGCCTTGCCGCGGGTGAAGCGGCGCGTCGTCATCACCATGCGCTCGGCGTTCGGCGCGATCTCGGACACCCACTTCTCGAATGCCGGCAGGCGGCCATCGGTCGGATCGAACACGCCGACAAAACCGTATTTCTTGACGTCATCGAGTGTCGTCAGCCCGGACCCCCACGCCTCGTTCGGCGTGAACGCAGCCGGATGATCGGGGCTGTAGAACACCATCGGCTGGATCGATTCCATCGTGCCGGCGACGATCGCCCAGCGCGAGACGAAGCGCGAATGCCAGGCTTGCGTCAGCTCGCGCGCGAGCTCCGAGCGTGCGCCATAGGTCGCCGTGTTGTCCGAATTCACCGCCATCTCGCGTGCGGCGATCCACGGTGAAGCGACGAGCGCCGCGACGCTGAGCACGAGCCAGATCGCCACGATGTTGAACAGCACGGCGCTCTGGACCCGCAGCGCCGGAATCGCGACCAGCGCGAGCGGCACCAGGAAGAACAGCGAGATGCCCCAATCGGTTTTCATATAGATGGAGAACACGAGCGCGCCGAGCGGCGGACCGGCCGCGACGATGATCTGGATGATCCAGATGTTCAGCGTCTGGGAAGCATTAACGCCCACATTGGCGCCACGCGCCCAGGCCCGCGTGACGATGCGCAAGGGAGCGCGCATGAGCAGCGAGAACCACGGCGGCACCAGCGCCATCGCGAATGCGGCGAGCGCCACGGGAAGAGCCAGCAGCGCGGCGTTGTGCAGGACATAGCCGAGCACGAGCTGCCGTACCTGGCCCGCATCCTCGATGCTGTAGGTGTCGCCGGCATAGGTCAGCGGCACGAAATGCGCATCTGCAAGCCAGACGATGTGCGGGATCATCGCCACCGCCATCGTTGCGATCGCGACCCAGGGCGCCGGCGACAGCAGGAATCTCATGCGCTCCGGATGGATCAGTGCGGCGAGCCCAATGGCGCCGATCATGGTCAGCACCCAATATTTGGTCATCAGCGCCAGCGCGCCGGCAAGCCCGAGCCAGAGTCCGGACTGCCAGCTCCGCTTCTCGAACGCGTTGAGATAAGCGAGCACGACGAGCGGCAGGGTGACGAGCTGAAGCAGATCGGGGTTGTACTTGAAACCCTTGAAATTGAAGATCGGATAGAGCGCGACCATCACCACGATCAGGAACGCGCGTCGCGGATCGACCACACGCAGCGCCACCAGCCAGCAGATCACCATGCCGACGCTGACCGTCGCCATCGCCAGCGCATAAGTCGCCCAGTCCGCCGCCGGGAACACCTTGAACCAGAGTCCGGCGATCCAGCCCGACAACGGCGGATGCTTGCCGTAGCCCCACAGGAATTTCTGGCCCCAGCCCCAGGCTTCTGCGACGTCCATGTGAACGTCCTGCGCCGCCTTGAGATTGATCAGGATGAAGGTCCAGATCACGGCATGCAGGATCGCGAGCTGGATCACCAGCCAAAGCCGGGCTGAGGGGTGGGTCGCGTAGGCAACCAGCCAGGCCCGGAAACGGTCAAAGCTGAGGCGGGTCTTCGCGCGCGCCCGGGCGGAGGGGATCGAGGTCGCTGACATCGGCTTTGCGTAGCGCGTTTTGGCTCCGCTTGGAATCAGCTTGGCGTGAAGAAAGGCCCTGAAAATACAGCAATATGGTTGCCGCACGGGGATGTGAGTGGTATCCCGCGCCCATGACGACCGTCCCCATTTCCAACATCCGCAATTTCTCCATCGTCGCCCATATCGACCATGGCAAATCGACGCTGGCCGACCGCCTGATCCAGATGACCGGGGGCCTGACCGACCGCGAAATGGCCGGCAAGGAGCAGGTGCTCGATTCCATGGACATCGAGCGCGAGCGCGGCATCACCATCAAGGCGCAGACGGTGCGGCTCGCCTACCACGCCAAGGACGGCAAGGATTACATCTTCAACCTGATGGACACGCCCGGCCATGTCGACTTCGCCTACGAGGTCTCGCGGTCGCTGGCGGCGTGCGAGGGTTCCCTGCTCGTGGTCGACGCCAGCCAGGGCGTCGAAGCGCAGACGCTCGCCAACGTCTACCAGGCGCTCGACAACAATCACGAGATCGTCCCGGTCCTGAACAAGGTCGACCTTCCGGCTGCCGAGCCCGAGAAGGTCAAGCAGCAGATCGAGGACGTCATCGGCATCGACGCCTCCGACGCCGTGATGATCTCGGCCAAGACCGGCCTCGGCATTCCCGACGTGCTGGAGGCCATCGTCACCCGCCTGCCGCCGCCGAACGGCGATCGCGACGCGACCCTGAAGGCGCTGCTGGTCGACAGTTGGTACGACGTCTATCTCGGCGTCGTTGTTCTGATCCGCGTCGTCGACGGCTTCATGAAGAAGGGCAGCCGCGTCCGCATGATGGGCACCGGTGCGGCCTACGACATCGAGCGCGTCGGCTTCTTCACGCCGAAGATGACGCAGGTCGACGAGCTCGGCCCCGGCGAGATCGGCTTCATCACCGCCGCGATCAAGGAAGTCGCCGACACCCGCGTCGGCGACACGATCACCGACGACAGGAAGCCGGTCACCGAGATGCTGCCGGGCTTCAAGCCGGCGATCCCCGTGGTGTTCTGCGGCCTGTTCCCGGTCGACGCCGACGACTTCGAGACGCTGCGCGCCGCGATGGGCAAGCTGCGGCTGAACGACGCCAGCTTCTCCTTCGAGATGGAAACCTCGGCCGCACTCGGCTTCGGCTTCCGCTGCGGCTTCCTCGGGCTGTTGCACCTCGAGATCATCCAGGAGCGGCTGTCGCGCGAATTCGACCTCAATCTGATCGCGACCGCGCCGAGCGTCATCTACAAGATGAAGCTCAACGACGGCAGCGAAATCGAGATCCACAATCCGATCGACATGCCCGACGTGGTCAAGATCGCGGAGATCCAGGAGCCCTGGATCGAGGCGACCATCCTCACGCCCGACGAGTATCTCGGCAGCGTGCTGAAGCTGTGCCAGGACCGCCGCGGCGCGCAGAAGGAGCTGACTTACGTCGGCTCCCGCGCGATGGTGAAATACGACCTGCCGCTCAACGAAGTCGTGTTCGACTTCTACGACCGCCTGAAGTCGGTCTCCAAGGGCTACGCCTCGTTCGACTATCATCTCACCGACTACAAGCCGGCCGATCTCGTCAAGATGCAGATCCTCGTCAACAACGAACCGGTCGACGCGCTCTCGATGCTGGTGCATCGCACCCGCGCGGAGGGGCGCGGCCGCGCCATGGTCGAGAAGATGAAGGACCTGATCCCGCCGCACATGTTCCAGATCCCGATCCAGGCGGCAATCGGCGGCAAGGTGATCGCGCGCGAGACGGTGCGCGCGCTGCGCAAGGACGTCACCGCCAAGTGCTATGGCGGCGACATCACGCGCAAACGAAAACTTCTGGAGAAGCAGAAGGAAGGCAAGAAGAAGATGCGGCAGTTCGGCAAGGTCGACATCCCGCAGGAAGCCTTCATTGCCGCGCTGAAGGTCGACAGCTGAGGCTGTTCAACGTTCGCCCCGGGATGTCCTGGGGGCCGGACACCCCAGATCTCGAAAACAACCCCATGCACAGTAGCCGACGCCCTGTCGGCGCTGTGGTTTTTCGATTTTTACGAAAATCGGTTGACGCGTCGGGCAAAACACCGGCAGGATTGGCATCATGGCAGTGGTGCAGCCGGCAGGCGACGATGTCCCATCAACCCATCCCCATCACGTTTGCGCTCATCGCCCGAATACCGGCAGAGGGCGTCGCGGACTTCAGAGCCTATGAGGATGCGGTGCTGCCGCTCTTGCCCGAGTTCAACGGGCGCCTGGAGCGGCGGCTTCGAAATGCCGATGGCACGATGGAAATGCACATCGTCAGCTTCGCATCCGAAGCGGACTTCCAGAACTATCGGAATGACCCACGGCGAACGGCTCAAGTCTGGCTGCTGGAAAAATCATCCGCCAAGCTGGAATTGGCTCCGATGGCGAACGTCTGGCGGCTCAATGATCGCTTCATGATCTGATGAAGGCAGCGAATGCACGCCGCGCCGTTCCATTGGTTCTGGAGGATCGTCGCCATCATGGCTTGAACGCCCATGAACCCTCGTCTGAAAATTTGATCGTCATAAAAACAATCCCAACGCCCGTAGATGTACGGGGAAGCGCGCCGGACGGCAGCCTCGCTGATTGCGCCAGTTGTGCTCGAAACGCGATTTGAAGATGCAACAGAATCGAATCGCTCTTCGGGGATGAAAATTAGTTCAGCCTCATAATCGTAATGACTCCGACGCAAAAAAAGAAAATAGGCTGCAATCAACAAGAATAAAGGGAGGAGTACATGGATACTGCGGGTCGCCTGCGCGCGATGGCAGTGTTGTGCCGTCAGACAGCCGCGCGTCATCCTGATCGAAGTTGGAAACTGCTCGCCGAAGCTGAGTATTGGGAACATTTGGCCAATGATGCAGCCCTCGATCATTTCGACCATCGCTCGGTTTGCCCACCGCTTCACGGAAGGCGCAGTATTACACAGCCGGCCGCGGCACCCGCGGAGTGACTGCGAAACCAAATAGTTTGTTAGCTTCTGTGTGCCTAACTTGATGAGTGCCGCCCACCGCCGATCGCGGCACATTGGAATGGGAATGCCGGCCCCGGCTGTTACCCCATCCTGCGGCTGGGGCCGTTTTGAACTTTCACAGCATCGTTCAACCCGGTCCACAACCATGATTAGAGGCTTCGCCATAGCGCTATTCGGAATGGGGTTCCTTTCCCAGCTTGATCGCGCGCTCTTCTACGGTCGCAATACAGAGGCCGCGCTCCGGCTCATGCGGGACATCAGCAGAGGCTTCGGACTGTAGGACACCGTCCGTGCGCCTCGTTGAGCAGGCAGCGCCCCGACACGGCCGCTACTTCTTCAACAATATTCCTTTCGCTCGCGCCATTCGCCTGACTGATCCGGCATGGCGGCCCAATTCGGCGGCGATCTTCAATGCTCCAACGCCCCGCCGGGCCAGCGCGCCCAACCGTCGAATCTCCTGCTCGGTCCATTGCTTTGGCTTCGGTGTCTTCATGGTGCGGCCCCGCGACCTGCACCACTAACGACTGCGGCTAGGGGCCAGCACTTGGGAAATTTACGGGTGGCGCACCCGGGTCGATAACCGCTTCTGGCCCGGAAGCAGACATGGCCGAACTCTCGGCTTCAGAGGCGCGCGCTTAACCTCCGCCGACATTGCCCTCACCCAATCGCGAAATCGGCCGCTGCCTCCGCGTGGATCGCTGTGGTGTCGAACGTCTCGACCGATGTATCGGCAGCACCCACCAGCATCGTGATCTCGGTGCAGCCGAGGATGATGCACTCCGCCCCGCGCTTAACGAGCGCGGCCATCACGTCCTGATAGCGGCGGCGCGAGGGCGCGGCGACTATCCCAAGGCACAGCTCGTCGTAGATGATGCGGTTCACGTCGGCCCGCTCTTCGGCTGAGGGAATGAGGACATCGAGATCATGCGCGCGCAGCCTATCGATATAGAAATCCTCTTCCATCGTGAACTTGGTGCCCAGCAACCCGACCCGCCGATATCCCTTGGCTCGGATGCGCTGCGCCGTTGCGTCGCCGATGTGAATGAAGGGAACCGTCAGCTTCGAGACGATATCGGGCGCGAGCTTGTGCATCGTGTTGGTGCACAGCACGATCGCTCGCGCACCTGCGCTTTCGAGCCGCGCGGCCACCTCCGCAAGGCTCGTCGCCGCCTCGGCCCAGCGGCCGGCGTATTGCATCTCCTTGATCTCCTGGAAATCGTAGGAGTACAGCAACAGCGGGGCCGAATGCAGCTTGCCCATACGGTCGCGGACGCGCTCGTTGATGAGCTTGTAGTAGAGCGCGGTGCTCTCCCAGCTCATACCCCCAATCAGGCCGATGGTTTGCATCTTGGCGTCTCCGAACAGTGATTCAACCGCATTGTAAACGAGGACGTCGAAGCTCGCCATCACGTCGTCCTGAGGTGCGAGGCCCGCGATGCGAATGCATCATCGGTCTGATACAGTTCGTAGGATGGGTTGAGCTCTTGCGAAACCCATCGCGCTGACCAGCGTACAGCGGGAATGAAATTCGATGGGTTTCGCTTCGCTCTGCCCATCCTACGAGCTATGCGCTCGCAAGCGCCTTGGCTGATGCATTGGCGTGGTCTCTTTGCTCGATAAATCTACGAGCGCGAGGGATGGGATCATGCAGATACTGATCTGGTCCCCGCATCTGTCGCTTGTTCAAGTCTGCTGTAGAGAGGAGGTTGAAGTCCACCCTTCGGATTGCGCAGAGCCAACCGTCATATTGACTAGACCATACACGCTTGTGATGCTCCAGGAGCCGGTCACGGATAGAATAGCCGTGATAATCGAACGCAATGACGCCGTTGGTTAGGTAGACATGGGATCCTAAGAAACTTCCGGCCGGGATCACGCGCTCCGCATAAAAGCCAGGAAGCGGAGGCTGATCCAGGAAAACTCCAGCAAGGATATGGCAGGCGCCGTACCCGAAGAAGATACGGTCCGGCAGTGACCACCGCCGATGCGGGTCCGCCTTAACGCCTGGCTTGAGAACGTACATCGTGGTCGCTCGATACTGATTCGCAAGGCGGGAGCGTATCACCAACCGGATCGTATGCGCTGCGTGAGTCCGTTGTGCCCCGAAGCCGACAAGCTAGGCAGCCCGTGGGATTGTTGAGCTCTTGCGAAACCCATCGCGCTGACGAGCGTACAGCGGGAATGAAGTTTGATGGGTTTCGCTTCGCTCTGCCCATCCTACGAGCTAACCCGACGAATGCTTCTCCAGAGCCGCCGCGATTCTCTCCAGGGCGGCGTTCCTGTGCTGCATGTCGGCAATCTGCTGTTCGCAAACCTCGATCATTGTCCGCCCGGACCATCGGCGCGCATACACGCCTGTTCGGCTGCAAAGCCAGCCAATCACGGCCAGCAAGACAATGGTGGCGAGCCATAACAGCAGTTGTCCCGGGCCAAGGTCCGCGAAGGCACGGCGGAAATCGCCCCTGGAAAGGTACGCAGTGGCGCGACTGCTATGGGCGTCGCTATCATTCGGATCAAGCGAGATGATCTGATCGTAGTCGGCGATGGCGCGGTCGACGTCACCTTTGGCTTGATAAGCGTCGCCACGGTAGTAGTAGGCGTCCCTGTATTGCGGATAGAGCGCGATCGCCTGACTACAGTCGGCGATGGCGCGATCGAAGTCACCCTTTTCCCTGTATACGAGGCAGCGGTTGTAATAGGGGGGCGCATATTTCGGATAAAGCGCGATCACCTGATCGAGGTCAGCGATGGCGCGATCGAGATCGCCTTTGGCATGGTAGGCGCTGCCGCGGGCTGAGAGGGCGAAATAGCTGTTGGCATTGAGCTGGATGCTGTCGGTATAGTCCGCGATGGCACGGTCGATGTCACCCTTGGCTTGATAGGCGTAGCCGCGCTCGTCGTATCCGACCCGCTTTCCATAGTCCGACAGGCCGCCTTCGAACGCCCGGTTAACGTCCGCTATCGCCCGGTCGTAGTCATGCCGTTGGTTGTAGATATGCGAGCGGTTGAGCAGTGAGCTCACAGCTTCTGGTTCAAGCCGGATCGCGTCGGTGTAGTCCTTGAGGGCGCGGTCGACGCAATCGGCAAGGCTTGTCCATGACCAGAAGTCGCCGCGCTGATGATACAGGATGGACAGGTCGCGGTCATCGTAGTCTCCGCTTTCAATCGCGCGTGTACAGGCAGCGATGGTCGCGGCAGCGGTTTCCTTCGATCCGTTCAAACACTCCTGTCGATCGTCGGCTGCCGCCGGCCGGCTGACGAAAGCCACCGCTGCGAATACCAGGGCGACCAGCCAGACATGCGCGGAAATCCAAGAGCGCATCCACTTCTCCCCGCGATGCACCGATGTGCGAGCTAACCGGCAGACGGCTTTTCAAGGGCCGCCGCGATCCTCTCCAACAATGTGTTCGTGCGTTGGGTTTCGGCGACCTGCTGCTCGAAGAGATCGACCCAACTCGCCCCGGATGACGCGCGCCCATTCCTGCGCGAAAACCACAACCAAACGCCCACCAGCGCCAGGAAGGGCGACCAGGACACAATCAGACTCACCAACCAGTACGGCGCACCACCGCGTGGTGTGAGCGTAAACCAGGCGAGAAGAACTCCGACAAGAGCGATCCACACGACAACGGGCAGAAACCAAGAGCGAGGCTTGGTCATTCCAGGCACGACAGTCCCCTTGGTTGGCCTCAGAGACGGCATGCTATCATTGGTTGATTGGCCTTTCCATGCCCTCCCCTCTGCAGCCGTCGCAATGGTTAGCCGTTTCTTGCGAGATCTCAGCCACCATGAAAGGCTCGGCGCGAGCGAGCGCACTGACGCCTGTCGCGACCGCGCGCCATCCGTCTCGGTCGATGGCAGGAGGGGAACCGTTGCGCCAACACTTGCATCCGGCCCCGCCTCCATCCCCTGGCTTACGCACCCTTACGACGTCTTCTGCTTCGCCTCGACGTATCGCGCAAAACTGTCGAGGATCGCCTGCCAGCCGCCTTGCTGCTGCTCGACCGAGTGCGTCTCTTCGCCATCGAACACGACGCGGACGACGACGCCCTTCGGGCCGGGCACGAACTCGACCTCGGCCTTGCGATCGCCGAACGCATATTCGATCAGCTTGTGCTCGACGATCGTCGTGTAGGTGCCGGCGAAGTCAAAACCCATGCTGCCGTCCTTGGCCTCCATGCGGGACGAGAACACGCCGCCTTCGCGCAGGTCGACCGTCGCCCTGGTCGTGTGCCAGTCGTCCGACGCGGCGTTCCACTTCACGATGTCGGCAGGCGTCGTATAGGCACGCCAGACCAGATCGATCGGGGCGGCGACGCTGGTTTCGACGGTGATCCTCATGGGCATTGCTCCAGTTCGATTTTGACGGCTCGAGGTGACGACATCACTTCCCGTGTGCGGGGTCCATGTCCAGCACGTCCGGGATGTGTCCACCCAAGGACGGTCGAGACCGGCCGTTGCCGACATGGCCGGGCCGTCAATACGAAAAAAATCGGATGCCGGGGCGGAGTCCTGGATGGATTAGAACCGACCGCCCTCTTACTTTCGCATGAAGCGCAGTAAGGCATTGCTCGCTCGAAAAGCGGGTCGCCGCCGACACCTCGATCAATCCCTTGAAGCGGCGGGCACGATGTAGCGATCCAGCAGGTCGAGCTCGGGCGCAACCATGTTCTTGGATTGCCGGGACGCGTTGAAGACGACGACCATGTCGAGCGCGGGGATGATGATGGTTTTCTGGGAATTGAAGCCCTGCGCGGCGATCCATTGAACTTCGCGATCCCCCTCCAGTGATCGACCAAGCCACCACTGATAGCCGTAGGATTGCGGCTCCTCGGTCGTGATCTGCTCCGCCGTCGATTGATCCACCCAGGACGCCGGAACGAGCTGCCGGCCTTCCCAAGAGCCACGGTTGAGAACGAGCTGGCCGATTTTCGCCCAGTCGCGGGGGCGTAGACTCAGCCCCGCGCTCGACATCGCAACGCCGCTGAACGGCGATTTATGCCATTCGACGTCGTTGATGCCGAGCGGTGCGAAGAGTTCTTCCTGAGCCAGGACATCGACGGTTTTCCCGGTGACCTTTTCCAGGATGGCGCCAACAAGCTCTGTTTCGCTGTCGCTGTACCGGAAGGTGACACCGGGAGCCCTGTCGGAGCCCAATCCCGCCGACATCGTCAGGAGATGGCGCAGGGTTATGGGATCCTTGTCAAGCATACGGAGATCGGCATTCTCTGGAAGATAAAAAAAGGCCGGAACGTCTACGTCCTTGATCAGGCCGCGCTCCATGGCGATGCCGACCAGCAGCGACACAACGCTCTTGGTCATCGAATTACCCCGGTGCCGCGAGGTCGCGTCGAAATTGAGCTGATGAGGATACGCAAAATAGCGCTCGTAGACGAGCACGCCATGCCTGATGACGACGATGTCGTCGACATTGGCGAGCTTGCCGCCGCTGATACCGTCATCCATCGCGCAGAGCAGCGCCGCGTTCAGCCCCTGTTGCTCCGGCGAGGTCATCGCCCATCCGTCGTGGATGTCCTGCGGAGTGCCGCACCCGGATGAAGGTTGTGCGCTGACGGGACTCAAGGCGAAGGCACACACGGCTGCAACGACGGCAATCCATCTCCGCATCTCAGGCTCTCCCCCACCATTGCCCACGACG
This sequence comes from Bradyrhizobium sp. S3.12.5, assembly GCF_040548225.1. Taxonomy (NCBI): domain Bacteria; kingdom Pseudomonadati; phylum Pseudomonadota; class Alphaproteobacteria; order Hyphomicrobiales; family Nitrobacteraceae; genus Bradyrhizobium; species Bradyrhizobium sp. S3.12.5. The sequence goes on along the minus strand of NZ_JBEPRF010000001.1, from coordinate 278,834 downwards.
AGCAACCCAAGGATGCCGTTCGGTGTGTGACCGTTTTGCGGCGTGGCAGGTTGTGAAAGAGCCTTCATTGTAGGCAGACGCATGGCGGTGAGGCAAAGCCGGCGATAAAACAGCGCTTACGAGACACTGGCCACAAACCCGTTGGAAACAAGACGATGGCTTTCTGGATTGCAGGTGCACTTGGATTGGTGATCGCCTATCTCGTCGGCTCGATCCCCTCAGGCTATCTGGCAGGAAAACTGTTGAGGGGGATCGACATTCGCGAGCACGGCTCCAGATCCACCGGCGCCACCAATGTGCTGCGGACCCTCGGCAAATGGCCTGCGCTGGTGGTGCTGATCGCCGATGTGCTGAAGGGCGTGGCGGCCATCCTCGTTGCCCGCTGGTTCTGTCCCTGGCTCACCACCGAATTGTCTCCGACGCCGCCGACGGCGTCCGATCTGCAAACCTGGGTGCCGTGGGCGGCGTGCCTCGCCGGAATTGCCGCGCTGCTGGGCCATGGCCGCTCGATCTGGCTGAATTTTACGGGCGGCAAGTCGGCAGCGACCGGGCTCGGCGTGCTGCTGGCGATGTCCTGGCCGGTGGGACTGGGTGCGGCGGCCGTGTTTGGCGTCGTGCTGGCGTTGGCGCGGATCGTTTCACTGAGCTCGATGCTCGCGGCGCTGACGGCCATCGCTCTCGTCTGCGGTTTCGAACACCCTCTGCCGTATCGGCTGCTGGTGATCGCAGGCGCGCCTCTACGTGATCATCCGCCATCGCGCCAACATTCAACGGCTGCTGGCGGGGACGGAGCCGCGGCTGGGACAGGGTAGCCCGGACGCGAAAGCAGGAACGGAGCTCTGATGCGGGATCAATTCGCCGCCTGAAGCGCGGCCGTGAAGGTGGCGAGGTCGGCGCGCGCCATCTCGTCGGGCGCCCATTTCGGAAGGTCGGCGAGCTCTGCGATCACGCGGGCCCGATCCTGCGGCAGCAGAAAGCTCGCCCAGACATCGCGCGTGTCGCGCAGCGCAGCCGCCACCAGGCGCGCGTTGGCGGGCTTGCCGGCGCCCTGGATCGCGGCACAGACGGTGGTCAGGATGTAGACGGCGCTGTTCTTGCGGAAGCCGGTAAACCCCTCCTCGCGGATGCGGGTGCGCTGCTCCGGCGCGAGCTCCGCCCAGAACAATTGGCCCGCCACCGCCTCGCGCGCCATGCCGCGGATCATGAAGCTCATCGCCACCGCGTACTGGTCGCCATACTCGGTCATGTTGCGCTGGAGCGCCGCAAGATCAGGCTCCAGACCCGGCTTCGCGCCATAAAGAATGAACAGCTTATGGGTCGCGTTGGCGGCGTTAGTCCAGTCCATCAGCCAGCCCATATCGCTGGCTTGCGCCGGCGGCAGCGCCGCGAGGGCGTCGAGATCGAAAATATGGCCGAGCAGCGTCGCGACCTCCGGCCGGGTCAGATCGGGCCGCTCGCCCTTCTTCGCGACGCCATCGACATAGACCTTGAAGGCCTTCGCGGCATCGCGCGCAGCGGCCAGATCGCGTGCGCCATCCTGCGCGAGCGCGGGCCAAGTAAGCGCGGCCGAAGTGAGCGCGAGAAGAAGCAGGAGGATTCTGACGATCGGCATGGGAGACCTCAAGCGGGCGCCATTCGTGACGATTGCGGTTGTTGGTCGCGGCGCGCGCCGCCGAGGTTCAGAGCGCCGGCAGGCCGGGCGGCGGCTTGCGCATGTTCGAGGCCTGCTCATAGGCGTAGGCGAGGCGCAAAAGCTTGTGCTCGCTCCAGGCACGGCCTGCGAAGGTGATGCCGAGCGGATAGTCCGGCGTCTCCTTGTCGCCAGCCCCTGAGATGAAGCCCGCGGGCACCATGATGCTGGGATAGCCCGCCTTCGCCGAGATCACGCAGCCGCTGCTGCCGGGAAACAGCACCGCGTCGAGCTTGTGCTGGTTCATGTAGGCGTCCATGCCGCGCGTCCTGGCGGCGAGCAGGTCCATCGCGCGCGCCGATTTGTACTCGCGCTCGCTTAAGTCGCCTCTGGTGAGGTCGGCGGCGAGAAAGAGGTCCTGGCCGAAGCGCAGCGCTGTCTGCGCGTGCGCCGCGTTGAAGGCGATGATGTCGGCCATGGTCTTGATGTCGGTATTGGTCGCCCAATCCTTCAGATAGAGATTGAGACCGTGCTTCAGCTCGTAGAGGAACACGATCGGCGAGCCCGTCGGATTGCCTTTGCTGCTGCTCAGCGGATTGCGGTTGAGCACGGCCATGCCGGTGCCGGGCCCGCCGAGCCAGCCTCGCGTCGGAATGTTGGCGCGCACGATGACGGCGCCGAGATCCTCGAGCACCTTGATCGCGTCAGTCATCACCCTGGCCCATCCGGGTTGCAGCTTGCCGTAATAGCGATCGTTCAGCGGGTCGGTCGGGTCGCTCGGCACGCCGATGCGCGCGCCCCTCATCGCATCGCGCGCGAGGCCCGCCGTGTAATCGGCCGGCCGCTTCTGCCGCTGTGTCGCGGGATCGAGCGGGTCCTGAGCCGCCAGCACATTCAAAAGTATCGCTGCGTCGTGCACCGTGCGTGTCATCGGCCCTGCGGTGTCCTGGCTGTGCGCGATCGGCACGATGCCGGCGCGGCTGATCAGGCCGACAGTTGGCTTGACGGTGACGAGCCCGTTCATGCTGGCGGGGTACAGCAGCGAGCCCGACGTCTCGGTGCCGATCGAGGCGGCGCACAGGCCGGCCGCCACGGCGACCGCCGATCCCGCGCTCGAGCCGCCCGGCGACACCAGCGGGATGTCGTGATCGCCCATCAGCGCCGGCGCATAGGGGTTCTTCACCTGACCGCCCAGCGAGGAATAGCCCGAAGGCATGTCGATCGCGAGGATGTTGGCGAATTCGGTCAGGTTCGCCTTGCCGAGGATCACCGCGCCGGCCTTGCGCAGCAGCTTGACGATGGTGGCGTCGCGCCTGGCGCGCGCGCCCTCCAGCGCCAGCGAGCCTGCCGTGGTTGGCTGCTTGTCGGAGGTCGCGATGTTATCTTTCATCAGGATCGGCACGCCGGCCAGCGCCCGCTTGGCCGACGGCCTGGTGCCGTCGAGCTTGCCGGCGATCGCGAGCGCATCGGGATTGAGCGAGCGGACGGCGTTCAGCGCCGGCCCGGCGCGGTCGCAGGCCGCGATCCGCGCGAGATACGCCTCGGTCAGCGCCGTCGCGGTGACCTGCCCGCCGGCGAGGGCATCGATGATGTCGCTCATGGGCGTGTGCTCGAGCCTCAGCTCGGGCGGCGCCGCACCGCGGACGGCAGCCCCGGCGCGACGGGCAGGCTTCTTCATGACGTGCCTCTTGGACGGAGATATGCTACAGCATGTAGCATTTATCCCGCTTGCGCGACAAGGTGATCGCCGAGTCTGACACGAGTGGAACGATGCTGCTCCGTCCCACCGCCTTGATCGTCCCCACCAAATAGACCACCATCGCGTGATCGACCGCTCACAGCAAGAATGGGCGAGGAAACGCTGACATGAACGCAACTCCGGGGTTTAACCTGGTCGAGCGGGCGCTGAGCATCGTGCCGCTGATTGCTGACGAGGCCGACCAGATCGAGCGAACGCGGCGGCTGACGCCTGATGTTGTCAACGCGCTGATCGAGAACGGGCTCTATCGTGCGCTGCTGCCGCAGAGCCTGGGCGGGTCGGAAGCGCCGCCCGACATCTTCATGCAGATGCTGGAGGAGATCGCGAAGGCCGATGCGTCCACCGCCTGGTGCCTCGGCCAATGCAGCGTCTGCGCGATGATCGCAGCCAGCCTCGACCACGACACCGCGCAGGAGATCTTCAACACGGCCCCGGCATCCTCGCCTGGGGCGCGGTGGCGCACGAGGCGCGCGCGGTCGAGGGCGGCTACCGCGTCACCGCGCGCTGGGATTTTGCCTCGGGCTCGCGGCAGGCGAGCTGGCTTGGCGCGCATGTCCGCATCGTCAATGCCGACGGCACGCCGCGCAAGAACGCCGACAGCTCGCCGGAGATGCGCACCATCCTGTTCCCGCTCGCGAGTGCCGTGATGCACGACGTCTGGCAGGCGATCGGGCTCGCCGGCACCGGCACCGATTCCTACGAGGTGCATGATCTCTTCATCCCCGATCGCTTTGCCGCGTTCCGCGACGTGGCCGAAGCCTTGCGCGAGCCGGGCCCGCTCTACCGGCTTCCGACCGGCTCGACCTTCAGCCTCGGCTTCGCCGCGGTCTCGCTCGGCGTCGCGCGCGCAACGCTGGACGCGGCGATCGCACTGGCGCGCGCAAAGCACCCGTCATTGGCGGCCAGCGCCATGCGCGACAACCAGGCGGTCCAGGGCCTGATCGGCCGCACCGAGGCGGATTTGCGCGCCGCGCGCGCCTATCTCTATGCGACGGCGAGTGCGATGTGGCGCGACCTCTCTGCGACCAACGCGTTCAGCCCGGCGCAGCGCAGCGCCGTCCGCCTCGCCGCGACCTGGACCATCCAGCAATCGGCAAAAGTGGTCGACACCGCCTATCACATGGCCGGCGCCACCGCCGTGTTCCGCAGCAATCCGTTCGAGCGACGCTTTCGCGACATGCACGCGATCACCCAGCAGATCCAGGCCCGCGACACGCATTACGAGGATGTCGGGAAGATGATCCTCGCCGAAAACCGCTAGTCGCCGCCGCGCGAAGCTGCGGCGCTTTGTCCCTGCTTGCGACAAACGATCAGCCTCTCCATGCGCCTACCGCATTGAGTCATGCAAAAGGATGGTAGCGAATCCGTTGAAACACGGAGGCGATGCTGCCCTGTTGTTAAGCAATTTCTGAGACCGTTCGGCAAAACCAAGAATCAATCTTTTGGAATGCCCGGGAATTTTCGATGTTCATGCTCAAGTCGATTGCGGCCCGCCTGATTCTCACCATCGCGCTGACCGTTGCGGTGGCCTGCGCCATCCTCTCCGGTTTCTCGATCACCCAGCAGCGGGCGCTGACACGGCTGGCGCTCGATCAGCAGCTCAAGCTGCAATATGAGAGCGTGATCGCGGCGATCGACTATGAGGGACGTTCGGCACTCGCCGTCTCCGCCGTGATCGCGGCGCTGCCGCCGGTCGGCGACGCCATCGCCAAGGGTGACCGCGACGCGCTCGCCAATCTGCTTGGCGACGCCAACAAGGCGCTGAAGGCGCAGGGCATCCCGCTGATCACCTTCCAGCTGCCGCCGGCGCTCTCGTTCTATCGCGTTCACGCGCCCAAGACCTTCGGCGACGATGTCTCCGGGCGCCGCGCCACCGTGGTTGAGGCGCTCAAGACCGGCCGCCAGATCGTCGGCGTCGAGCCCGGCCGCGAGGCGCTCGGCATCTTCGGCATGACGCCGATCGTGCGCGACGGCAAGACCCTCGCCAATGTCGACGTCGGCGCCGCCTTCGGCAAGGAATTCGTCGACCGCGCCAAGAAGCGGTTTGGCATCGACCTCGCGGTCTATTCCGTCGACGGTTCGTCGCTGAACAAGCTGTCGTCGACCTTCGGCGAGAACGCCGTCGCCAAGCCGGACGAGCTGAGAGCCGTGATCAACGGCCCGCCGCTGCTGCGCGAGGCCGAGCTCGACGGCCACCCGGCCGAGGTCTATGCCGGGTCGATCAGTAACTACGCAGGCCAGCCGGTCGGCGTGCTTGAGATCATCAAGGACACGAGCGAATACGAGGCCGCTTTCGCCGCCTCCGAACGCAATCTGATCCTCGGCACGGTCGCGATCCTCGCCGCCGCTATCCTGCTGGCGTTCCTGCTCGGGCGCGGATTGTCGCGACCGCTCACCGCGATCACGGCGGTGATGAACCGGCTGTCGAGCGGCGACACCAGCGTCACGATTCCCGGCAGCGAGCGGGCGGACGAGCTCGGCACCATGGCCAAGGCGGTCGAATTGTTCCGGCAGAGCATGCTCGAAGCGGGCTCGCTGCGCGAGGCGCAGGAGGCCGACAAGGCCAAGGCGGAGATCGAGAAGCAGGCGCTGCAGCGCCGGATGGCTGATCGGTTCGAGGCCGACGTCAAGGGCGTGGTGTCCGCCGTCGCCGAGGCCACCGAAGGCATGCAGCATGTCGCCGGCGAGATCACCTCCAGCGTCACCGGCACGTCACAGCGCGCAACCGCTGCCGCCGCGGCGTCCGAGGAGGCTTCGACCAGCGTCAATGCGGTCGCGGCTGCGACCGAGGAGCTCGCCTCCTCCGTCACCGAGATCGGCCGCCAGGTCACCCATTCCAGCCAGGTTGCGAGCAACGCGGTGGTCAAGGCCGCCGAGACGACCGAGATGGTCACGAGCCTCGCTGCTTCCGCCGAGCGCATCGGCGACGTGCTGCGCCTGATCAGCGCGATCGCGAGCCAGACCAATCTGCTGGCCCTCAATGCCACGATCGAGGCGGCGCGCGCGGGCGAAGCCGGCCGCGGCTTTGCCGTGGTGGCGTCGGAAGTCAAGGAGCTGGCAAGCCAGACTGCGAAGGCGACCGACGAGATTGCGAGCCAGGTTTCCGCGATCCAGGCGGCCACCGGCAATTGCGTCACCTCGATCTCCGACATCAGCAACACCATCCGCGAGATCAGCGGCATCGCCACGACGATCGCCGCAGCCGTCGAGGAGCAGGGCTCGGCGACGCGCGAGATCGCCCGCAGCGTGCAGCAGGCCTCCACCGGCACCACCGAAGTCTCGGCCAACGTCGCCGGCGCAAGCCAGGCCGCCGACCAGTCGCGTGCGCTCGCTGGCAACGTCATGGTTGCGTCCGGAGAACTCGGCCAGCATGCGACCGCGCTGATGAAGAGCGTGGATACGTTCCTGGCGGGGCTGCGTGCGGCGTAAGAAGGTTGAGCCGCGAACTCGGTGCACCTCTCCCACACGCGGGAGAGGGAGCGCACCTGCTTCGTAGCGGCAAGGTCTAGGCCACCAGCGCGGCGTCCTCATCCGCGGCATCGATGCCGCGCTGTGCTTGCAGCAGGCTGATGATCTCGATATTGGGGCGGGCCTTGCTGAACAGATAGCCCTGGCCTTCGTCGCACCCTTCGGCGCGGAGGCAGCTCAGCTCGGCCTCGGTCTCGACGCCTTCGGCGGTGATGATGACGCCGAGACCTTTGCCGAGGCTGACGATGGAGCGGATGATCGCCTGCGCCTCGCGGTTGGCGCCGAGATCGCGGACGAAAGACTGATCGATCTTGATCTTGTCGAACGGGAAGCTTCTGAGATAGCTGAGGCTGGAATAGCCGGTGCCGAAATCGTCCATCGAGATGCGGACGCCGAGTGCGCGCAGCGCATGCAATGTCGCCAGCACCTGCGCGCTCTTCTCCAGCAGCAGCGTCTCGGTGATCTCGAGCTCGAGCCGCCGCGACGGCAGGCCGGAATGTTTCAGCGCGTCCGTGACCATCGAGAGCAGATTGCCGCTGCGGAACTGGAGCGGCGACAGGTTGACGGCAACGCGGACGTCGTCGGGCCAGGTCGCAGCATCCAGGCAGGCGCGGCGCAGCATCAGTCCGCCGAGCGGATTGATCAGACCGGTTTCCTCGGCGACCGGAATGAACTCGGCCGGCGAGACCATGCCGCGCTCCGGATGCGGCCAGCGCACCAGCGCCTCGAAGCCGGTGATGCGGCCGCTCGAGAGGTCGACCAGCGGCTGGTAATAGGGACGCAGCACGTCGTTCTGGATCGCGTCGCGCAGCTCGACCTCGATCTTGCGGCGGCTCTGCGCTTTCGCGTCGAGCGCGGCCTCGAAGAAGGCGAAGGTGCCGCGCGCATCGGATTTGGCGCGCGACAGCGCCATGTCGGCGCTCTTGAGCAGCTTTTCGGACTCGTCGCCGTCGGCCGGCGCCGTCGCAATGCCGATCGAGGCGCCGATCACCACGGAATGGCCGTCGAGCAGATAGGGATCGGCGATGGCCTCCAGCAGGCGTTTTGCCAACCCCACCGCATCTTCCGGTCGGGCCAATCCGCCCTGCACGATCGCGAACTCGTCGGAATTGAGCCGCGCCAGTGCATCCTCTTCGCGCAGCGTCGAGCGCAGGCGCTTGGCGACGCCGCGCAACAGCTTGTCGCCGACCGCGTGACCCAGCGTGTCGTTGACGGCCTTGAAATTGTCGAGCCCGAGCATCAGCACCGCGACCTTCTCGGGGCTGCGCCGCGAATGCTGCAGCATCTCGTCCATGGTCTGGCGCAAGCGATTGCGGTTGGGCAGGCCGGTCAGCCCGTCATGCTGGGCCATGAAGGCAAGCCGCGCCTCGGCGCGCTTGCGTTCGGTAATGTCCATCAGCGCGAGCAGCACCGCGGGCCGCTCGTCATAGGTTAGTTCGCGGGAATAGATCGCAAGATCGATCAGCGCGCCGTCGGCCTTGACGTGCTTCCAGGTCCGTGCGGCCTGCTCCTCGCTGGACCGGTCGGTGGCCCAAGGCGGCTCGCGATCGAAAGCCTGCAGGGAGCGGATCTTCAGCTTCTCGAATTCGACGCGGCTATAGCCGTAATGCGCGACCGCGGCGTCGTTGACGCCGAGGATGCGCTCGTCATCCAGCGCGCAGACGATCATGGGGACGGGATTGCCGTCGAACAGCAAGCGGAACGAGGCCTCGCGCTGCTTCAATTCGGTGATGTCGACGCGCAGGCCGACCACGCCGCCGTCATCGGTGCGGCGCTCCTCGATCAGGATGACGCGGCCGTCGGACAACGTCTGCTCGTGGCGCTTGCCGGGCTCGTAGAGCTTCTTCAGCCGCTCCGCGATCCATTCGTCCTCGTGACCGGCCGCTTCCGGATAGTCGCCGCGGGCAACGCCGATGCGCAGCGTGTCTTCGAGCCGCGCGCCTTCCTGAAACAGATCAGCGGTCTTGCTGTAGATCTCCGCGTACTGCTTGTTCCAGAGGACGTAGCGGCCTTCCGGATCGAGGATCACGATGCCTTGCGGCAGCATGTCGACGGCCTGACGCAGCCGCTCATGCGATTTGCGCGCCTCGGCGATGGCCGCTTCGGCTTCCGCACGGCTCTGCACGAGTGCGTCGTGTGCAACGGGCGGATGCAGAGCGCGCGCGAATCGCGGCTTGCGCGGCCGTCGGCCGCCCCGGGCAAGCAGGTTGCACTTTCGCTTTCCTGTTTTCTTGGACCCCAAACTCAACTTCACACGCCCTAGCCGCACCCAGCGGACGCAAGTCTTGGGGCAAGTCTATGAAAAGAAAGTAATCCTGGCCGACGCCGTCACGGCAGTGCCGACCGGGCGCCGGGCCGGTTTGCCTGTTTGCGAGGCGCGACTGGCGTCCACGGGCGCGTCGAGCCTGCTTCCGCGTCGCGATCGGCGGGAGAGGAGATGCAAAAACGCGCAATCTCCTTGAATCAGTTCCGGACCGCTGGCCGCTTGCATGCAGGAGCCAGGCGCCTCTCGTTCCGCGCACGAATATTGGTCAATGCAAGATACGGTTATCGAGCCGTTAAAAATCGAGGCTAGGCGGCCACGTCGAAAGCCTAATTCTTAACCCAGACGCGGCGTTCGGCTATAAGAGGATCAGCATGAGTCCCCGCCGCATCGCCCCTCTCCTGCTTATGATGACGCTCCTGGCCGCCGGCTCAGCGCTAGCCCAGGACAAGGGCAGCGTGAACCCGAAGCCGCTGCCGCCGCTCGCCAATCCGAACGATCCCAAGATCGGCGCCAGGGAGCTGTTCGCGCGCAAGCTGCTGCCCTCGACCGGGGCGGCACATGTCATCGGCTCCTATGTGAAGGGCTGCATCGGCGGCGCCCAGCAGATGCCGCTCAACGGCGACGATTGGCAGGTGATGCGGCTGTCGCGTAACCGCAATTACGGTCATCCCGACATGATCGCGCTGATCAAGCGCCTGGCTGCCAGGGCGCACAAGGACGCGGGCTGGCCGGGCATTTTGGTCGGCGACATCGGTCAGCCGCGCGGCGGGCCGGCGCTATCAGGCCATGCCAGCCATCAGATCGGGTTAGATGCCGACATCTGGCTGACGCCGATGCCGGACCACCGGCTCTCGCGCGAGGAGCGCGAGGAGATGTCGGCGGTGATGATGGTGCGCGAGGACCGGCTCGACATCGACCCGAAGGTGTTCACGCCGAGCCATGTGCTGGTGCTGCGCGATGCGGCGCAGGAGCCGGCGGTGCAGCGCATCTTCGTCAATCCCGCGATCAAGAAGGCACTGTGCCGCGAAGCCAAGGGCGATCGTTCCTGGCTGTCAAAGATCCGGCCGTGGTGGGGCCACGACTATCATTTCCACATCCGCATGCGCTGCCCGGCGGGCGCGAGCGAATGTCAGGGCCAGCCGTCGCAATCCGAGGACGAAGGCTGCAAGCCCTCCGATCTGGCCTATTGGTTCAGCGAGGGCGTGCTGCACCCGAAACCGCCGCCGGAGCCGCCGAAGCCGAAGCCGCCGATGACGCTGGCCCAGATGCCGGTGGCCTGCAAAGCCGTGCTGCGCGCGGCCGATGCGAAGCGATAGGGCGCGCGTCGGGCAAGCTGCCGCCCTACCCACCGCTGTCGTCCCGGACAAGCGCAAGCGCAGATCCGGGACCCAGAACCACATGGAGCGGTTGTGGCGCGAGCTGATAACTCCGAGTCTTCGCCAAACACAACCCTGTGGTTATGGATCCGAATCTGCGCTTCGCTCCGCTGCGCTTGTCCGGGATGACGAACAGGTGGTTGGTTCGTGCCACCCAAATGCGCTAGGATCGCCATGCCGCGCGGCCGTAAGCCCGCGGCATTCCGGGATGCGCATCCCTTTCGCCAACGAAACCTGACCGCACGCCCCGCGTCCTTGCGTGGCCAACGATGAGATTTGACATGCGCGTCCTCGCCCTCCTCGCTGTGCTTTCACTCAGCGCGACCTCCGCCCTCGCCGCCGAGGAGCCCAGCGGCTGCGACAAGTTCAAATGGCCGATCGAGCGCGACCGCGCCGCGCTGACGGCGCCGGACCGCGCCAGGCTCGCATCGGGCAGCGAACAGGCCGCGGTCCCCTCGTCGGCGATCACGCTGGGCCTGGTCGCACCTCAGGAGGCAAAACTGCCCTCGCCGCCGGAGCGGGCGCCGAAGGACGGCACCTTTGCCGGCTTCACTGGCATCAAGGCGGCGAAGGCCGGGCTCTATACGATCAGCTTGTCCAGCGGGGCCTGGGTCGACGTGGTCCAGGACGGGCATCTCCTCAAGCCCATAGCCTTCAGCGGCGCCACCGATTGCGACGGCATCCGCAAGACTATGAAATACGAGCTCTCGGACAAGCCGTTCGTGCTGCAAATCAGCGGCGCCAAGGACAATTCGCTCTCGATTTCGATCCTGCCGGCGCAATAGGCTGTTTGGTTAGACGCCTTTGACCTGTGGGCGCAGCCTGCTATCTTCGATAGTTGCGATATCCCTGCCGGCCGTAAGCCGTCGCAAGGTCCCGTGGAACAGCGCTTCCGCCCGTCGCGATCTGACCCAACCAACGCCAGATTTGCGCGTGCATTTGCGCGCGCGATCTCGCACGGAGCGCCATCCATGTATCGCATTGCCGGACTTTTCACCGCCTTCGTCATGCTCGCGGGCGCGAGCCTCTCGCCGGCTGCCGCCGAGGACAAGACCATCACGGTCTTCGCCGCGGCGTCGATGAAGAACGCGCTCGACGAGATCGATGCCGCCTACACCGCCAAGACCGGCGTCAAGTTCAGCGTCAGCTATGCCGCAAGCTCGGTGCTCGCCAAGCAGATCGAGCAGGGCGCGCCGGCCGACGTATTCGTCTCCGCCGACACCGACTGGATGGACTACGCTACAGCCAAGAAGACCATCAACGAGCCGACCCGCGTCAACCTGCTCGGCAACAGCATCGTGCTGATCGCGCCGAAGGACTCAGAGATCAACAACGTCACCATCGCCCAAGGTTTCAACCTCGCAAAGCTCGCCGGCGACGGCAGGATCGCGACCGGCGACGTCAAGTCGGTGCCCGTTGGCAAATACGCCAAGGCCGCGCTGGAGAAGCTCGGCGCCTGGCAGGCGGCGGAGCCGAAATTCGCGATGGCCGAGAGCGTGCGCGCCGCGCTGACGCTGGTGACGCGTGGTGAAGCCAATCTCGGCATCGTCTATTCCACCGACGCCAAGGTCGAGCCCGGCGTCAAGATCGTCGGCACCTTCCCCGCGGATTCGCATCCCGCGATCATCTATCCGGTGGCGGCGACCACGACCGCGAAGCCCGAGACCAACGACTATCTCGCCTTCCTGCGCACCTCAGCCGCCAAGACGATTCTGGAGAAATACGGCTTCAGGTTCCTGATCTCTCCCACGACTTAGGTTTTGCGACGTGATGATCACGACTTGATGCTCGATATCTCTCCCGCCGAATGGACGGCGATCCTGCTCTCGCTCAGGGTCGCCGTCATCGCAACGCTGGTGGCGACGCCGTTCGGCATTGCGCTGGCCTGGCTGCTCGCCCGCAGGGATTTTTGGGGCAAATCGGTGCTCGATGCGCTGGTGCATCTGCCGCTGGTGCTGCCGCCCGTCGTCACCGGCTATCTCCTGCTTCTGACCTTCGGCCGCCGCGGCCTGGTCGGCGCCTTCCTCGCCGATCATCTCGGCATCGTCTTCGCCTTCCGCTGGACTGGAGCTGCGCTCGCCTGCGGCGTGATGTCGTTTCCGCTGCTGGTGCGCCCGATGCGGCTGTCGATCGAGGCGATCGATCGCAAGCTCGAGCAGGCGGCCGAGACGCTCGGCGCCGCGCCCTTCAAGGTGTTCTTCACGGTGACGCTGCCGTTGGCGCTGCCCGGCGTGCTCGCCGGCATGGTGCTGGGCTTTGCGAAGGCGATCGGCGAGTTCGGCGCCACCATCACCTTCGTCTCCAACATTCCCGGCGAGACCCAGACGATTTCGTCCGCGATCTATTCGCTGATCCAGACGCCGGACGGCGACGCCGCCGCAGGCCGGCTCGTCATCATCTCGGTCGTGATTGCGCTTGGCGCGCTCATCGCGGCCGAATGGTTCGCCCGCCGCGCCACCGCGCGGCTGCACGGGAACTGACCATGCTGCACGTCGATGTCGAAAAACAGCTTGGTGAGTTTTCGCTGCACGCATCTTTCGCAAGCGAAGGCCGCGTCACCGGCCTGTTCGGCGCATCCGGCGCCGGCAAGAGCTCGCTGATCAACATGATCGCCGGCCTGCTGCGGCCCGACCGCGGTACCATCGTCATCGACGGCGAGACCGTCGATGACACCGCCGCCGGCATCCATGTGCCGACTTATCGCCGCCGCATCGGCTATGTGTTCCAGGATGCGCGGCTGTTTCCGCATCTCAACGTCGCGCAAAATCTCGACTATGGACGGCGGATGAACGGTCTCGCGCCCGATCCGGCGCAGCGCACGCGCGTCGTCGAGCTGCTCGACATCGGCGCTTTGCTCGACCGCCGTCCGGGAAAGCTCTCCGGCGGCGAGCGCCAACGCGTTGCACTCGGCCGCGCGCTCTTGTCAAAGCCGCGCCTGCTGCTGCTCGACGAACCGCTCGGCGCGCTCGACGAGGCCCGCAAGCTCGAGATTTTGCCTTATCTGGTGCGGCTGCGGGACGAGGCCAATGTTCCCATGGTCTATGTCAGCCACGACGTCGCCGAGCTGCGCCAGCTGGCGACCCAGATCGTGATGCTCAGGCAGGGACGCGTGACCTCGTTCGGCGGGGTGAAGGTGCTGACGTGAGGCGCGGCGGATCGCGGTTGAGGACGACCCGCCTCGCGCATCACTTACCAGCCACGATCGACGTTGCGCACGTCGCCGGTTCGGGCGTCGACATCGACCTCCATCCAGCGGCCGCTGCTGTCGCGGCCCTCGATCTGCCATTCGTCGCCGAGGAACTGGGTATGCGAAATCGTCATGACGCCGATGTCGGTCGCGACGTCGAGCGCGGCCTGCATCGAGATCTGATCGCCCGTGTCGTAGGCCATCGCCGGCGCCGCCGCTCCCAAACCGATCGCGACAATGGCGGGCAGGATGAGTTTGCGCATGGGTTGCTCCTGTCAGATGCATTGACCGTTACGTGGCTAGAACGGACTACGCAGCAGAGCGTTCCGGAACCGGAAGTCACGAAGCCGCGCAAATGTTCCTTGGTTGCGGCGATTTCGTGGCGGTTCCGTGCGAACCGGGTCCTGCATCGGCTCGCCGTCGCAGGGCATGGCGCTTCAACAAACACCGTCATTGCGAGCGCAGCGAAGCAATCCAGAATCTTTCCGCGGTGGCAGTCTGGATTGCTTCGCTGCGCTCGCAATGACGGAGTGTGTAGTTGGTTCCGTCCTGCAAAACTCAAGGCGGACTGCGTGAGAATTAAACCCCCGCCACCGAGGCCCAAAGCTCCGCGAGCTTGCGGCGCAGCGCCTGGCTGCGCGTCAGCGGCGCCGGCGTCTCGTCTTCTTCCGGCAGGCGAAGACCGACGACGTTGACGCGGCCGCCGGAGATGCTGCGCGCCACGAGCACGATCTCACCCAGCGCCAACTCGGCACCTTCCTTCGGCGCGCGATCGAGATGGACGTCGAAATAGTCGGCCAGCGTCAGCTTGCTCTCGTCATCACTCGCGTTGACGCCGTAGATCTCGGCGAGCTCGGCGAGCGTGTGCTCGCCGGAGACCATGAAGTCGCCGAGCAGATGCGGATCGGGCTCCGAGCTCGGCTGCATGTCGACGAAGAAACGGTCGAGGGCTTCGGCCTTTTCCGGCGGCGCCAGCAGATAGATGTAATCGCCGGGCGCGATCGGATCGGCCTCCGTCGGCGTCAAGATGCTCTCCTTGCGGATCACCAGGGTCGGCTTGGACCAGGACGGGATCAGGCCGCGGCGGAAATACAGGCTCTTGGGCCGCACCGGATAGCCGACCAGCTGCTGCTCGAGCTGGCCGGGCAGATCCAGTTCGACACGGCGCGGGCCGCGCTCGGCGCGCGGCAGCGCCACATGCAGCTTTCGCGCGGCAGGTGCGAGCGTCCAGCCTTGCAGCAGCAGCGAGATGATCACGACGACGAAGGCGACGTCGAAATAGAGATAGGCCTTTGACAGGCCGACCAGCATCGGGATCGAGGCCAGGAAGATCGCCACCGCGCCGCGCAAGCCGGTCCAGGCGATGAATATCTTTTCGCGCCAGTTGAAGCGGAATGGGGCGAGACACACGAACACGGCGATCGGCCGCGCCACCAGCATCAGGACGAACGAGACGCCGATCGCCGGCAGCACGCTGGAGCCCAGCCGGCTCGGCGAGACCAGCAGGCCGAGCAGCACGAACATCACGATCTGCGCCAGCCAGGTTGCGGCATCGAGAAACGCTACGACCGAATTATGCGCGCGCGTCGGCCGGTTGCCGATGATGATGCCGGCGAGATAGACGGCGAGGAAGCCCGAGGCATGCATGATCTGCGAGCCGCCGAAGATCACGAGCGCGGCCGTGGTCACGAACGGCGCGTGCAGGCCCTGCGGCAGCGCGACCTTGTTGAGCCCGATGACGACGAAACGTCCGCCGAGGAAGCCGACGACGGCACCCAGCACCGCCTCTTGCAGGAACTCCATCACCACATGGCCGGGCGAGCTCGAGCCCAGCGAGATGTATTCGACCAGCATCAAGGTGAGGAAGATGGCGAAGGGATCGTTGGTGCCGGATTCCGCTTCAAGCGTCGCACCGACGCGCGGGCGCAGGCGCAGGCCCTGGGTGTGCACCAGCAGGAACACCGCGGCCGCGTCGGTCGAGGCCACCACCGCGCCGACCAGCAGCGACTCCGTCCAGTTGAGGTCGAGCGCGTATTTCGCGAACGGCGCCGTGATCAGCGCGGTCAGGAGCACGCCGACGGTCGCGAGCATCACCGAGGGCGCGAGCACGGTGCGGATGCTGGCAAAGCGCGTCTTCAGGCCGCCGTCGAACAGGATCAGCGCCAGCGCCACCGAGCCGACCAGATAGGTCGTGCCGACGTCGTTGAACTGGAGCTGGCCGGGGCCTGAATCACCCGCCAGCATGCCGATCGCGAGGAAGACCAGCAGCAGCGGCGCGCCGAAGCGCAGCGCGAGCAGGCTCGACAGGATACCGGCCATCACCAGGACGGCGCCGAGCAGAATGGCGATGCTGAAAGAGTCGAGGGAGGCCATGCGGTGCTGCGGTTACTCCGGGAGATCGACGAGTTCAGTCAGGGGGCCACCGGCCGGGCACTCCCTCGCCCCGCTTGCGGGGAGAGGGTGGGGTGAGGGGGAGCCTCTGCAGGGCCGGTGATAGTGGGACTCGCGGAGAGTCCCCCTCACCCGAAATTCAAGCAGCGCTTGAATTTCGACCTCTCCCCGCAAGCGGGGCGAGGTGAAGTGTGCCGGGACCGACAGATTTGCCCATCTCAAAAACATGTGCTCATGCATCCTTATCGTCGCCGCACCGGCGCGCCAACCCATTTTCTCCCGCTCGCGGCAATCTGCCCGTATTTTGCGGCCTTAACGCGCTTCATTTAGCGGTGTATCGATGGCCCGGCCGCAGCCTTTGTGGGATTCTGCGGCACTTTCGAATCAAACCGCCGCCCGCTTCCCGAAGAGACCTGCCCGATGGACCTCAAAGACTTCATGGAGTTCGTGCAGACCACCGCGCGCAGCGTCGGGGCGGAAATCGCCTCGCCATGGTTCTACCTGCAATTCGGGCTCATTCTGGTGGCGGCCGGGATCGCCTATGCGGCGGAAGCCGCCATTCGCATCCGGGTCGACATGACCTCGCTGGCGATGCGCTGGCCGCTGCCGCTGCGCCACTTCGCCCGCGTGATGGTCTCGAGCGCCTCGACGGCAATGTTCACCCTGCTCGTGATCATCTCGCGCGTGGTGATGTATCACGCGACCTGGCCGAGCCGCAGCTATCTCTTGATGGTCGCCGCCAAGCTGGGGCTCGCCTGGCTCGCGATCCGGCTCCTCACCTCGGTGCTGCGCAACGCCTTCTTCGTCAAGCTGGTGTCGGTTGCGGCGTGGTTCGTCGCCGCGCTGTCGATCCTCGGCCAGCTCGACACCACGGTCGACCTGCTCGACTCCTATGCGATCGTGCTCGGCGGATTGCGGCTGACGCCGCTCCTGGTGCTCAAGGCCGGCGCGCTGTTGATCCTCGCGCTCTGGCTCACCAACATCGCCAGCAATTTCGCCGAGAGCAAGATCAACTCGGCGACGGACCTGACACCGTCGGTGCAAGTGCTGCTGGTCAAGATCATCCGCATCGGGCTGCTCGCAATCGCAATCGTGCTTGCGCTCGGCACGGTCGGCATCGACCTCTCCGCGCTTGCGCTGTTCTCCGGCGCGGTCGGCGTCGGCATCGGTATCGGCCTGCAGAAGATCGTCGCCAACTTCATCTCCGGTATCATCCTGCTCGCCGACAAATCGGTGAAGCCGGGCGACCTCGTCACCATCGGCGACAATACCGGGCGCATCAGCGCGATGAAGACGCGCTATATTTCCGTGGCCGCCGGCGACGGCCGCGAATTCCTGGTGCCGAACGAGGATCTGGTGACGCAGAAGGTCGTCAACTGGACCTATACCGACAAGAACACGCTGGTGAAGATCACCTTCGGCACCAATTACGACGCCGATCCCAGGCTCGTCTGCAAGCTCGCGATCGAGACCGCGGCCGCCCACCCGCGCGCGCAGAAGGCCAAGCCGCCGAACTGCATCCTGACCGAATTCGCCGAAGCCGGCATGAAGTTCTCGCTCACCCTCTGGCTTGCGGACCCCGACGGCATGGACAACGTCAAGAGCGACGTGATGCTGGCGCTGTGGGACGTCTTCAAGCGCGAGGGCATCCGGGTTCCCTACCCGGTCCGCGAAATCCGCATCCGCGGCGGCGCGCTGCCGGTCGAAACCACCGTAGAAGTCCCGAATTGAGCCTGCTTTCGGGCGCATGGCAGGCTCTCGTCTTGATTTGACGCGTTTTCTTGACGCGAACCGGTACCCACTTCGCTCGAAAGCGCTCTTGCCAAGCTTGCGCGAAGGCCCGCAATCATTAGATTGGGCCTGAAATCAAGCCTTTCCGCCCGTATCGGGCCCGAGCCAGAAGAACCAGACCCGCATGAGCTACGTCGAAGCCACCGATACCTCCCTGCGCAAGACCGGACAGATCAAGCTGCATGGGCCGGCCGCCTTTGCCGGCATGCGCAAGGCGGGTGCCCTGGTGGCGAAGTGCCTCGACGAGCTCACCGACGTCGTCGGCCCCGGCGTTCCGACCGATCGCATCGACGAATTCGTCCGCGAGTTCGCCTTCAGCCATGGCGCCTATCCCGCGACGCTGATGTATCGCGGCTACCGCTACTCGACCTGCACCTCGCTCAACCACGTGGTCTGCCACGGCATGCCCGGCGACCGTCCGCTGAAGGAAGGCGACATCGTCAACATCGACGTCACCTTCATCGTCGACGGCTGGTACGGCGATTCCAGCCGGATGTATGCGGTCGGCCCGATCGCGCGCAAGGCCGAGCGGCTGATCGAGGTGACGTATGAAGCGATGATGCGCGGCATCGCCGCGGTGAAGCCCGGCGCCACCACCGGCGACATCGGCCACGCCATCCAGAGCTTCGTCGAGCCGCAGGGCATGAGCGTGGTGCGCGATTTCTGCGGTCATGGCCTTGGGCGCATGTTCCACGACGAGCCGAACATCATCCATATCGGCCGGCCCGGCGAGGGCGTGCAGCTCAAGCCCGGCATGTTCTTCACCATCGAGCCGATGATCAATCTCGGCAAGCCGCATGTGAAGATCCTGTCCGACGGCTGGACCGCAGTCACCCGCGACCGCTCGCTGTCGGCGCAGTTCGAGCATTCGGTCGGCGTCACCGCCACCGGCGTCGAGATCTTTACGCTGTCGGAGCGGCACGGCGAGAAGCAGATCGGGTGATTGCCGATCGCCTCGATTATCGCCGACGACGGAAGGACGATGGCGGCCGCTTGTAGGTCGCGGCAAAGGCGTCGTTGAAGCGGCGAACGCTGCCGAAGCCGGCGGCGAAGGCGATCTCCGCCAGGGTCATGTCAGTCCGGTCGATCAGGCGCTTGGCTTCCTGCACGCGCCGGGTCGCCGCAATGTCGCTGGGGCTCGCGCCGGCATGGCGCAGGAACAGACGAAGCAGATGGCGCGGCCCGACGCCAAGAGCCTCGGCGAGCGCCGTCATGGTAGCGCGATCGAGAAAGCCGTCGTCAATCAGCCGCATCCCGCGGGCGACGGTGGTCGCCGTCCCCAGCCAGGCCGGAGAACCGGGCGCGGTTTCGGGCCGGCAGCGCAGGCATGGGCGAAAGCCGGCCCGCTCGGCGGCGGCAGCCGTCGCATAGAAGGTGACATTCTCAGAGCGTGCGGGGCGAACCGGACAGACCGGCCGGCAATAGATGCGCGTCGAGCGAACGCCGGAGAAGAACAGGCCGTCGAACGCGCGGGCCCGTGCCAGCCGTGCGCGGTCGCAGGTCTCCCAGTCGAGATGCGGTGGCAGGGTTTGCCGTTGCGCCGGACCCGTTGTCATGCCGCGACATTAGTTTCGATGCGGCTCGCCGAGTAGCTGAAATCGGACTCGATCGGACGATGAGGTCCGAATTCGGCCAGCCCGCGCCGCCGCTTCCTGATCATGCTGCCGGCAAATCCCGGAGCACACCGCATGAGCACGCAGGCCGAGCAGGCAACATCAGAACAAGCCACCCTCGCCTCCTAGATCGCCCTGTTGCTGCTGCTTTCGTTGATCTGGGGCAGCTCGTTCACGCTGATCAAGGTGGCGATCCCGTCGATTCCGCCGTTCACGATGGTCGCGACGCGCGTGACCCTCGCGGCAGGTCTTCTCCTTCTCATTGCGACGGCGCAGGGACACGCTCTCCCTCGCCAGGGATCGGTCTGGGCTGCCTTTCTCGTGCAAGGGGTGCTGCAAAGCGCGCTGCCATTCACCCTGATCAGTTGGGGCGAGGCGCATATCACAAGCGGCCTCGCCGGCGTGCTCAATGCGACACCACCGATGTTCGTGCTTGCGATTGCCTTGATGACGGGGCGCGGACGACAGGCGACCAGCGGCCGGACAATCATCGGCGTCGGTCTCGGCCTCGCCGGCGTCGCCATGACCGTGGGGATCGACGCGCTGTCGGGGATCGGCACGGCCGCGCCGCTGGCGCAGGCGGCCGTGCTCGGCGCGAGCCTTTGCTACGCGCTCGCACCGCTATGGGGGCAGCGGTTCAAGAAGCTTCCTGCGATCGTCACGGCGGCGGGCGCCATGAGCTGCGCCGCAATACTGATGCTGCCCGCGGCCGCGATCCTAGAGCGGCCCTGGATGCTGGCTCCGCCACCGGCGCAGGCGATCGCGGCTGTCATCGCGCTCGCAATCATCTGCACGGCGCTCGCGATGGTGATCTATTTCCGGCTGATCCGCACCATCGGCCCGCTCGGCACCACCAGCGGGAGTTATCTGCGGGCGGGATTCGCGGTGATGCTCGGCACAACCCTGCTCGGCGAGAGCTTTGCCTGGTCAATTCTGGCCGGAATGGCGCTCATTCTTACCGGGGTGATCACGGTCACGCTGCCCCCGCCGGCGCGACACGATCAGAAACCGCCGGGCTGATTGTCGTCACCTTCAAAGCCTGATCTTGCCATCCTGTTTGTCGATGACGATCTCATAGGCTGAACGGCGCGTCCTGCGGGCGGCAGCAAGACTGTCCGCGGGACACCATGACACTTCATGGTTGCAAAACGCGCCGGGTGCGGCATGGTTGTGCGCGATGCCCGCCAAAACCAAGGCCGACGACAGCAACCCCGAGGACGCGCCGCATTATCTCGGCCATCGCGAACGGCTGCGCGAGCGCTTCTACAGCGCCGGGGCCGACGCGCTCAGCGACTACGAGCTATTGGAGATGGCGCTGTTTCCGGCGCTGCCGCGGCGCGACACAAAACCTCTGGCGAAAACACTGATCAAGATCTTCGGCTCGTTCGCCGAGGTCGTCCATGCGCCGGTGGCGCGCCTGCGCGAGATCGACGGCGTCGGCGAAGCGGCCATCAACCAGCTCAAGCTGATTGCGGCGGCCGCGCACCGCGTCGCCAAGGGCGAGGTCAACAGCCGCAATGCGCTGTCGTCCTGGAACGAGGTGATCGCCTATTGCCGCACCAGCATGGCCTTCGCCGACAAGGAGCAGTTTCGCCTGCTCTTCCTCGACAAGCGCAACCAGCTCATCGCCGACGAGGTGCAGCAGACCGGCACCGTCGACCACACGCCGGTCTATCCGCGCGAGGTGATCAAGCGCGCGCTGGAGCTGTCGGCAACCGCGCTGATTCTGGTGCACAACCACCCTAGCGGCGATCCCTCGCCCTCGCAGGCCGATATCCAGATGACCAAGGCGATCATCGAGATCGCCAAGCCGCTCGGGATTGCCGTGCATGATCACATCATCGTCGGCAAGAACGGGCATGCCAGCCTGCGGGGGATGCGGCTGATCTGACGAGCTTCCGGGCAAATGATGAGATGACATGAGCGATTGGCTGCATAATTTGCCGGTGCCCGCGATGGCGCTGGTGATCTTCGGTTTCACCTATTTCCTGGCAGCAGCGGTGTTCGTCTGCGTCGCGCTGGTCGCGACAGAGGAACGCGCGAAAGCGCTGAAGGCGATCTCGCCGGGCATGCTGCCGGTGCTCGGCATCATCTTCGGCCTGTTCGTCGCCTTCACTGCGGCGCAGGTCTGGGGCGACAGCGACCGCGCTGGCGCCGCGGTGAGCCGCGAGGCCAGCGCGCTTCGCAGCGCCGTTCTGCTCGCGGCCGGACTGCCGGCGGAGCAGGAAGCCAAGCTGCGTGGGCTGGTGCGTGACTATGTCAGTCAAGCCGTCACGGTGGAATGGCCCGAGATGGCGCATCAGGAGGCTTCCCTGAAGGCGACGCCGCCGGCGCTCGCCGAGGCCTTGCAGCTGGTCGTCGCGACGACGCCGCAGGGTCGCGGGCAGGAGACCGCGCAGCGCGAGATCGTCGCCGCGCTGGAGCAGGCGCTGGATGCGCGGCGGCAGCGGATCATCGTCAGCCTGGCCTCGGTCAACTCGGTGAAGTGGTGGTGCCTGTATCTCCAGGCCTTGTGCGAGCTGCTGGTGATCGGCTTCGTTCATTGCGACAACCGCCTGGGATCGGCGATCGCGATTGCGCTGTTCGCGACCGGCGTCGCCACCTCGGCGCTCCTGATCGTGGCGCATGATCGTCCGTTCACGGGCCAGATATCGATATCACCGGAGCCTCTGCGCCAGATCATGCCGGAGGCCTCCGCCAAGCCCTGAGGCGCGATGTCAGTCGAAGGCGGCGAGCAGCGACTTCAACGCGGGCAGGTGCTCGGGTATCTGTTTCCTGAGCTCGCGTTCACAAATGGCGTCAAAGTGCTGCGATCCAACATCGAGCCGCATGTCCAATTCGCCGTTGTAGTAGAGCGGGCAGTGCTTGCCGCCGCCGGCCTTCCGTTTGTGCGTGCCGCGGTCTGCCAGGATACCCGTCAGCCCCTGCACGATTGCGTTTGCGATCATATGGTCGGCCGCAGGTCCCTGCGTCGGCTTGTCCTCGTAGACGGTGCCGAAGATGATGATGTTTTCCTGGCCGGGATCTGACCACCAGCACATATAGCCGGTGTGCGTATCGCCGCCTTCCTGATACATGATCGGCTTGTCGATGATGCAGAACAGAAAATCGACGCCGAATTCCTGGCGCTTGTTGTTCAACCCGCTTGCTGCGAGATTGGCGTTGAGTTGCAGGCCCTCTCCCTCCACGCGCTGCCAGGCTCCGAGCGGAACGGACATGTCGACAACCTCGAAGCCGAACTCGCCCTGGGCGACGTTCAAGCGCTGGACCGTGCGCTCGAGCTCCGGAAAGACATGGTTGACGTCCCACACGGCGACACGGAACTTGTGCAGCATGGTGGCGCGTCTCGCCGTGGTCGAGACCAGCGGTGTCAGCAATGCTTCCTTTGGCAGTGTGCGTCGCTCGCAAATGCGACCCTCGGGATCGCGGGCGTAGACAACCGGAACGGCCCAGTCGATCGTGTCGTGGCTGGTCGCGTAGTTGACCGCGATCCGCGCTTCCCGTGCCGCGCTTCCGTAGGAGTCTCCCTGCGCCAGCGACCAGTAGAAATGCTGTGAGAATTCGGTTGCGGCCTCATCGCGGACACTGAACTGGTTCGCAACAACGGCCGGAACGCCGTTCGCCACCAGCGCCGGCGCGATGCCGCGATTGAAGTCCGCCTTGCGCTGTTTCGTACCCCTCGCCTCGCCGCGTCCGGTTTCGCACGCGTTGAGGAAGATGAGCTGGATTCCACGCTTGCAGAGGATCTCGCAAATATTTCGCGCGCTGACCTCGCACACGGCGCCCTTGTCATCCTCGAAAACAAGGAAGCCCTGCCCGGTCTCGGTGTCGAAGGTGCCATGGCCGATGAAGTGCACGACGTCGTAGGGTGTCGCCGAGATCCACCGATGCAGCCGCGTCGGCGTCGTCGCACGCAGCACGTCGACCTTGACCAGGCCGGCATCGATCAGCGGCTGGAAGCTGCGCATGATAACGGCTTCTTCCTGCTCCGTAGAGAGCTTCGCGGTCCCGATCGGCTGTGCAACGGCCACCAGAATCCGCAACGGCCCCGACTTGGGCTTCGCAACCTCCACCGGCATCGCCGTCAGCGCATTGCGGACGAAATGCAGCTCCTGGGTCGCGAGGAACGTCTTGCGGTCCGGGTCGAACGCGAACTCCCAGGGCTTGTCGGCGATCCACGGAATCATCGACGTGAAGATCACGTTCAGATGGCCGTTGCGCTCCTCGCGCGATCGCGCCACGTCGTAGAGGCGACGCACCTCCCGCGGAAACAACGTGTCGAACAGCAGCGTCCCGTATTTGATGAGCTCTTCGTCGGTCGGCGCGTCGAAGCCGAGCTTGCCGTCGACGTAATTCTTCATGCGCTCATGCATGGCGATGATGTCATGCCACCTCTGCCCCGCTTCGCCGCCCCTGGCCGTAAAGGGCTCCACGATGCGTGCACCGCCATAGGTTGCCAACAGCTGGTACGGCTGCGGCGTCACGACACCACCTTTCTGCCCATCCCCGCCTGGCCGGGCAGGTCCGCCATCCTGCGCGAGGGGCCTGGGATCAATCAGCGTGAGCTGGAATGCATCGCTGAAGATCGAGAAATCGGACGGGCCCGGAAGCGGCGCCGGCACCACCGTCGCCGGCGGGGGCGCCGGCAGTTGTGCGGCCTGAGGCCGCAGCAACGCGGCCGGCCTTTCGACGAGGCTGCGCCGGCCTCGGCTGTCGGGGAGCGTCACCGAGGGATCGATCTCTGGCAATCCGTGTGGAGCTCCCGCCAGCGCCTGAAGCAGGAAGCTGGCGGTCTCGGCCCGGGCGAAGAAATTCAGATGATGCACCGGCGGCAGATTCGAGGGAAAGTTTCCGCCCGCGCCGAAGCAGCCGATCCGGTCTCCGGGGACCGACCCGTCGGTGCGATCAATCAGCCATCCACCGGCGCTCGGCACGACGAGGTCATTGGCGCCGGCGAAGAACGTGTCGACGCCGACGTCGACCATTCGCTCGAGGATATTGCCGGACGGGGTGAAGTTCGAGACCAGCGCGGCGTAAGCCGCAGCGGGCGGCGCGGGGGGCCCCTGCAAATCGGCCACCATCTCGCCACCCGTGTCCATGGCCGCGATGCCCGGCAAGGCACCACCCGCGCGCTGCGCAAGCCAGACCAGCGCGTCGGCAACGAATCCGGCGCCGAAGGTGAACGGATTCTCAGGGAACAGTTCGAGCAGATTGGCCAGCCAGCCGACGGTGGCTTCCCACCGTGCCGGCGTTGCCAGCGGCGTGCCATCATTGGGTGAGGCGACCAGCGCGGCGCGATTCAGCTTGAACCGGCTTGCCGTCGGCCCGAGCGCGCTCGCGCGTTCCACCAGATTGCGCAGCACGAGACCGCCGCGCGAATAGGTGATGACGTCGAATTCGGTCTCCTGATCGGGCAAGCCGGCGAGCAGGTCTTTCGCATTCTCTTCCGGCGTCTTGCTGACGCTGAAATGATCGAACGCATATATTCGATCGCCATACGCCGCCTGCAGCGGCGTGAAGAATTGCGGTGTGGCGAGCTCTTTGAACGACGAGGTGGTGTGTGAGAACGTCCCATGAAGGAACAGCAGTGCGCGTCCAGCCTGACCGCCGGCCGGCGCACCCGGCCGCAACGTGCCCGACGCCAGCGAATTCTGGTCGAGAGTGAACCATCCTTCGGAGAGACCCGCCCTCCTCCATAGCGCCGCCTCGACCGTGGCGGCGAGCGAGGGCAACAACGCATCGGCGATCTTGCCAGCCACTTTCAGGACGACCGCTTTGATGGCCGAGCTCACTATGCCGCGCCGCTCGGCCGCGATCGAGGCACCTCGCAGCGGGACGCGAAAGCGGAAGCTGGCCAACGCAGCCGATCGCCCTCTGCGCGCTCCGATTTCGATCTCGGGCGCATGGAACGTGAGCGCGCCGGAGGCGTGCCTGATCGCCAGCAGGTAGGATTCGTTCGCCGACGGGACCACCGACATGTCGACCATCGGCACGCCGGCCGCCCGACGCGTGGTCGTCGGGGCGAGCTCCATGGTGCGATCGATCGTCACCTGCGGCGCAATGAACTCGGCCGGGATCACCGGAACGGTGACCGCCGCTGTCGCAGCCGCGCGCCGGCCGCCTCGGCGGAGAGCCGCCGTGCCCTCGGAGACGACGGTCCATTCGCTGGCATTGTTCAGAGTAATCGATCGCGCCATGGAGACCCGCCTTTTCGGCAAATGCGGTCGGGGCGAACCGGCCTGGCGACAAGTGCCAGCCCGGGGCGAAAAAAATTGGTCAGCTCAATATGCTACCTTTAGTTTAGCGCGAGATGCGCGCTACGTAAAGGAGATGCGCGGTTTCGTCGCGCGAAACCTGCCTTTGCCCTGTCACTTGCCCTCCCCGAGCTACGCCGGCGCGCCGGCTGGGACGCGCTAGGCGCGCGCCAGCGTGCAGTTCAGCATCCATTGCACACCGAAGCGATCGGTGAGCTTGCCGTAATAGTCGCCCCAGGGCTGGATCCCGAGCGGCGTGGTGATCGTGCCGCCTTCGGCAAGGCGGGCGAACAGGTCCGTCGTTTCCTGCGCGTCGTCCATCATCAGGTGGTGCGCCGAGCCGCGCATCGGCTCCGCATCGTCGTTGTCGGATGCATAGAATTGGATACCTGGTCCTTCGAACCTTGCATGCAGGATCTTTCCCTGCATCGGTCCGGCGGCGCCGTGACGCATGACCTCGGTCACCTTGCCGAGGCCACAGGCGGCGTAGAAAGCGAGCGCCGCCTCGCAATGCGTCGTGAAGAAGAGATAGTTCGACATCTGCATCCGCGGGTCTCCTCTCAGGTCTCGGAACAGGCCTTGAGTGCAGCGGCGCGACAGGCGGACGCGATCGCAGCGCTGACATCCTTGTCGGCGACGGCCCGTGCCATCGTGACACCGCCGGACAGGATCGAGAGCAACGCCCAGGCACGCGCGCGTCTGTCCTTGGGCGAGCGGCCCGGCAAACCGCCCGCAACGGCGTTCACGACGCCCTCGATCTCGGCCTCGAACACGGTCTTGATTGCAGCATCGGCGCGCTGCACCTCCGAGGTCAGGCTCTGCAAGGCGCAGCTCGAACCGAGCTCGCAGACCCGCTTTTGCCCGAGATAGAAATCGACGAATGCCGCGACCCATTTGGCGCCGTGCTCGGCACGCAGGCTTTCGACGCCTTGGCGCAGCTCCTGCAGGCCCGCCACCAGCGCGGCCTTGAATGCCTCACCCTTGGAGGAGAAGTGCCCGTAGAACGCGCCGGAGGTGACCTCGGCCTCCTTGGCGAGGCCGTCGACACCGATGCCGCCATAGCCCTGGCGGCGAAAGCCGCGGCCGGCGGCCGCGACCATGCGCGCGCGAGCTTCTTCCTTGTGTCCGGACTTGTATCGCACCACCGCACCTTTAGATATAACGATCGCTATTTTAATATTGACGGCATCGCCCTCTCCGTGCGAATGCAGTCACGATCGTTATATAACGATCGCAATATTATTGCAAGCCGCGATCGCATCCGGCGCTCGCGACGCTCGTATCATGAAGGGAGATCCAATCATGCCGATCACCGTCGTTGCCACGGATGGCATCTTCAGTGCAGCCGCCGAGCAGACCATGTTCGCCGAGCTGACCGCCTCGTTTCTCAGGCATCACGATCTCGTGGGCAATGCGTTCATCACGCCGAACGTGATCGGCGAGATCAGCACTGTCCCGAAAGGCCGGTCCTTCGCCGGCGGGTCGTCGAACGACATCGTCGTGGTCGAATTGAAGGTCCCGTCCTTCGCGCTGGCGGCGCCTGCGCAAAAGGCGGGCTTCATCGCCGAGGCCACCGAGATCGTGTTCAACGCAGCGGAAGGCCGCCATCCGCGCGAGCGGATCTTCGTTAACATGGTCTATGCGGTGGACGGCCTGTGGGGCATCGGCGGCAGGGCCTACACCAATGCCGAGCTCGGCGATGCAGTCAGTCGGGCCAGCGCTGCCTAGGCACAGCGATCAGAGATGGCTGCGCCGGCGCATGCGAGACGGCGCCGGCGCATCGTCTGTTCAGTAGCAGTATGTTCAGTAGCAGTATCTTGGATCGACCGGGACGTAGCGGCCGTCCGGGCGCTGCATGTAGCAGCCGCGCTGATAGGCGTAATAGCCGGACCGGCGACGCTCGCCTTCGGAGGCGATCGCAGCCCCCGTGCCGGCGCCGACGACGGCACCGATGGCGGCGCCGCGGCCACCGCCGATCGCTCCGCCCAGGATCGCTCCGCCCACGCCGCCAATGATGGCGCCACCGACAGCGTCCTGCGCCACCGCGTCATGGACCGGGACGGCCATCGCGACTGCGAAACACGCTGCAACTCCAAGACGTCGAAGCATCCCGAATCCTCCCATCTGATGCGCCAGTCATAGCGTTTGGGACGATCCCGGACCAGAATAATCGCGCGAATCCGGCTCGCTTCCCGCCCTTTACGTCACGGGCCAGCCTGTCGCGACAACGGCCGATCCTGATCAGCCTCGGACTAAGGGTAGGCTTGCCCGCGGCTACGGCTCGACCCAGCGCTGCACGGCTTCCGCCGTGTCGGCAGGCGTCGTGTTGAAGCAGATCGCGGCCTGCGGCGCCAGGTGGTGGACCAGGTTGAGCACCTTCTCGAACAGCAGCAGCCGTTCCTTCGGCTCACGCAGGCCGGCACCGATAACGATGCAATCGAAGTGCTCATCGCGCAACGCGGCCGTTACGGCCGCCTCCGCAGCAACGTCGAGATCGATCAGGCAGCTCGTGACCTCGTAGCCGAGGCCGCGCAGGCGTAGCAGCTGCGCTTCGATATAGTTGCGGACGAGCGCCGGCGTGAGCTGCGGAAACGCACTGTAATCCGCACTGCCGGGTTCGATGCCGATCGCGAGAACACGCTTGGCCATCGCAGGATTCCCTGAGCAGACCGTCTCCGGTGCTAACGGACGGCCGCCCGGCCGGTTCCCGGAGTGCGCGTGGCGACCGCGCGTTCGCGCGTACGGCGCTGATGTTGCGTCCTTTGACCGCAACCTTTCGCGCTGCACGTGTAAGCCATTTCACATGCACTGCGGCGATGGCCTGCCACATTTGCCAAACCACGCCCAGAGCTCGCGCCCACCGGCGGTGGCACGCGGCTCACGCCTGATTTGCACAACCAACCGATAATTTAACAATTCGCGGGAGCGGGAGATGGTGTCATACGAGAATCTGAAGAGCGGGTATGAGAGGAACTGGGCCAATCTCCAGATCCGGCCCGCACGCCTTGGCGAGGCCAGCGCGACGGCACGCAAGGCCATCAACGGCAAGGCGACCTATCAGCAGGTCGAGCGGCTGTCCGGTGTGCCCTGGTATTTCGTCGCGCTCTGCCATTATCGCGAATCCAATTTCGATTTCGACACCTACCTCGGTAACGGCGAGACATTGAAGCGCGTGACGTGCCTCGTCCCGAAAGGCCGCGGCCCGTTCGCCTCGTTCGTCGACGGCGCCGTGGATGCGCTGCGGATCCAGCACTTCGTCGGCACGCAGGACTGGTGCATCGCGCGCACCCTGTACCGGCTCGAATGCTTCAACGGCCTCGGCTATCACGCCAAGGGCGTCAACTCGCCCTATCTCTACGGCGGCTCGACCCTGTACGGACCGACCGAGGCAAACGCCGGCAAGTTCGTCGCGGACCACGTCTTCGATCCGAACCATGTCGATTCCCAGCTCGGCACCGCCGTTATCCTGCATGCGATGATGTCGCAGGATTCCTCGATCGCGATCGACGACGGCCCGTCCATTGCCTCCCATTCCGAGCCCGACGAGGACGTGGCCTCGTCGGTCCTGCTCATGCAGCAGACGCTCAACAAGCTCGGCGCCAATCCGCCGCTCGACGAAGACGGCATCAGCGGACCGAAGACCAAGGCCGCGGTCTCGCAATTTCAGCAACAACACGCCCTCGCGGATACCGGCCTGCTCGACGGCACCACGATCGCCGCCATCACGCGCGCGGGAATGCAGCCGATCCGGACGGCGAATGTCGATCTTTTCCAGATCCTCAAGCGACTGGATGATATCTCACAGGTCGTGCAGTCAGGAGGCACAACACCTGCATTGGCAGGCGCGACGTCAGGCGGACAGTCGGTCGATCTGTCTCAAATCCTGAGCCGATTGGAAAATCTCGCACAGCTCATACAATCGGGAGCAACGACGCCAACCCCGATAGCGACCCCATCGACAGGAACGGCGCCCCTAGCGCAGTCGATTCAGCTACCCCAGATCCTGAACCAGCTGCAGAGCCTCACGCAGGCCTTGCAGTCGGGAGCGACAAATCCGGCGAACCCGACAGCGGCGGCCAGCACGACAGTCAGCGTACTCGGGCAGCTCCTCTCTCTCATCACCAGGACAGTGCCGGGGACGGCGGCGGCAAATCCCGCTCCGGCCGATCAGCTCAAGCAGCTCGTCGACCTGCTGGGCACACTGCTCGGCAACAAACCCGTACTCGGCCAGGTCAACGGCGCGCTCGGCGAAACCATCGGCAAGCTGCTGGACGGCAAGAAGACGGCACTCGGCATCGGCGGCGCGCTCATCACCGCGCTGCTCTCTGCCGTGAGCGCGACCCCGAGTGCCGGCGGTCTTGCCGGGCTGCTCGGGACGATCGCGACCGCGGTGCCAGGGCTTGGCCAGTTCGCCCTCCCGATCTCGCTGGCGCTGACGGCCTGGGGCGTGCTTGGCAAGCTGGAGAAATGGGCCCAGGGCACCGCGCCGCCGCCCAAGCCGACAACCTAGATATCCTGTGCATGGAGCGCCGCGGCGCGGCGCTCCATCAGCGCGCGCTCTCGCCCGTTGGTCGCAAGATGCGCGGCGGCCTCGAACGCCTGCCGCGCCTCTGCGAGCCGTCCGAGCTTTTGCAGCAAATCACCACGAACCGCCGGCAGATGATGATAGGCCGACAGCGCCGGCGTGCCAGCAATCTTGTCGAGCACGTCGAGTCCGGCCTGCGGTCCTTCGGCCATGCCGACCGCGACCGCGCGATTGAGCTCGATGACCGGCGAGCGCACCAGAAGCGCCAGCTCGGCGTAGTGCTGCGCGATGCGCCGCCAGTCGGTGTCCGCGGCCGTCCCCGCCGTGGCGTGACACGCCGCAATCGCAGCCTGAAGCGTGTAAAACCTTCCCTCACCGCCGAGCTCGCGGGCACGTTCGAGCGCGCGCACACCGCGACGGATCTGCGAACGATCCCAGAGCGTGCGATCCTGGTCCATCAGCAGGATGGGATCGCCGTTCGCGTCGGTCCGCGCGCCAGCCCGTGCCGCATTCAAATCCATCAGGGCGACGAGGCCGTGAACCTCGGGTTCGTCCGGGGCGAGGCCGGCGAGCACGCGGGCCATGCGCAGTGCCTCGTCGCAGAGCTGCGGCCGCAGCCATTCCTCGCCGCGCGCCGCGAGGTAGCCCTCGTTGAAGATCAGATAGACGACCTCCATCACCGAGGCGAGACGCTCCGACAGAGCCTCGCCGGCCGGCGTCTCGTAGGCGAGGCCGGACCCGGACAGTGTTCGCTTGGCGCGGACAATGCGCTGGGAGATGGTTGCTTCCGGAACGAGATAGGCGCGCGCGATCTCGGACGTGGTCAAGCCGCAGATCATCCGCAGCGCCAGTGCCGCGCGCGCCTCGCGCGACAGGATCGGATGACAGGCGGTGAAGACCAGCCGCAACAATTCATCGCCGATATCATCGTCGAGCGCAGCGTCGAAATCGGGCACGATCTCCTGCTCCTGCAACATGTCGCGCGCCAGCATGTCGTGCTTGTCCGCCAGCATCCTGCCGCGACGCAGGACATCAAGCGCACGGCGCCTTGCGGTGGTCATGAGCCAGGCGCCGGGATTGTCGGGCACGCCGATGATCGGCCAGGCTTCCAGCGCCGCAACCAGCGCATCCTGGGTCAGCTCTTCCGCAAGTGGCACGTCGCGCAGCATCCGCGCCAGCGTCGCGATCAGCCGTGGCTGCACGACGCGCCAGGTGGCGTGAATCGTGGCACGGATAATCTGATCGATGTCGGCGGCCGTCATCGCCGCCGACCCGGAAGGGCTGTCGTGACCATCAGGCGTGCGCAGCTACCCCTGACCGCGCGTCGACCTCGCAGGCCCCATCCACGCCCGGCGTGGCGAAGGCCCGCAACTCGCAGGTGCCGTCCCAGCCCGGCATGTGATCGAGGTGCAGCTGCATGAACTCCTTGGCCATGGCCAGGGCTTCCGCCTTGTCGCGCAACTCGAAAATGGCGTAGCCGCCGACCACTTCCTTGGCCTCGATGAAGGGACCGTCGATGACGCTGAGCTCGCCGTCGACGATCCGCACGCGCGCGCCGGTCGCAAGCGGCATCAGGCCGCCATTGTCGATCATCCGGCCGGCCTTGATTTCCCGCTCGGAAATCTTCTGCATGGCCTCCATCAGCGCCGGGCTCGGGCCCTTCATCGGCTGGCTGGAGGTGACGATGTACATGAAGCGCATGCAAAACTCCTGTTGAGGCGAGACGCGGCCGGCTCGGCCGCGCGATCAGCTCGCTATTGGGATGACGATCTGACCGGGGCCGGATCGACATGACCGCAGGAAAAATTGCGAGGGGAAAACCGGAACGGCGCCTATTGGCGCAGCATGATCAGGGGATCGGCCGTATCGGGAACCCGACGCCATTGTGCGTTGTCGTCGGCCTCGAACTGCCAGACGTCGCCCGATTTCGACATCAGGATGATCTGGCCGCGCTCGAGCCGCCATTGCGTCGGGTTAAATTGGGCGATCGCCGCATCGCATTTCGGCTTGAGGAAGACCTGGAAATTGTCCTGATCGGCTTCCGTGTTGGTCAGCGTCAATCCGCAGACCGGCTGGCCGTTGCCGCGCACCATGGCCCAGTCGCCGATCATCTGATCCATCGACTTGGCCATCGAGCGGGCGGCGGCGAGGTCCTGCAGGATATAGACGCCCTCGCCCTGCCGCAGGCCTTCGAAGATGCCGGCCTCGACCTCGGTGAAGTCGATCACGGATTCACCGGTCGCATCCTGCAAGCGGACGATGTCGAGCCCCTTGACGCTCCAGGCGACGATGTCCTTGGTGAACGGAAGCGCGGTCTTGCAGGCCGGCTCGAGCTCGAGCTTGAAACCCTGCGCCCCGGCGTCGCTCTTCATCGTGATGACACAGGTCTTGCTGCGTTCGGTGGTCGAGAGCTCCCATTGTCCGGGCATTTCCTTCTTCAGGGTCGTCGCATCCTGCGCACGCGCAAGGCCGATCGCGGCGGCACAGGCCGCAATCAGCAAAGCAACGGCCCGAAGAACTCTCATCAGCGCCCCTTGAACGGCGTTTCCGCAACCGGCGTCAGCGGCGCCTTGCCGGCGAACCAGGACTTGAGGTTGTCGACCACGAGCTGGTCCATGGCGTTGCGCGTCACCACGGAGGCCGAGCCGATATGCGGCAGCAGCACGACGTTCTGCATGGCCTTGAGCTCCTCCGGCACGCTGGGCTCGGCCGCGAACACGTCGAGGCCGGCGGCGAGGATGGTGCCGGACTTCAGCGCCTGGACCAAGGCCTGCTCGTCGACCACCGAGCCGCGCGCGACGTTAACCAGCACGCCGCGCGGGCCGAGCGCCTTGAACACCTCGGCATTGATCATCTTGTCGGTCGAGGCGCCGCCCGGCACGATCACCATCAGCGTGTCGACCGCCTTCGCCATCTCGATCAGGTCGGGGTAGTGCTTGTAGGAAACGTCCTTGGACGGATTGCGCGAGTGATAGACCACCGGCACCAGTGAGGCATCGAGCCGGCGCGCGATCGCCTGACCGATCCGGCCCATGCCGACGATGCCGACCTTGCGGTCGCGCAGCGAGCCGACGCTGAGCGGATAGTTCTGGGTCTGCCAGAGGCCGGAGCGGACGTAGCGGTCCGCCTTGATGAACTCGCGCACGGTGGAGATCAGCAGGCCCATCGCGACGTCAGCGACCTCCTCGGTCAGCACATCAGGCGTGTTGGTGACGATGATGTTGTGCTCGGCGGCGTATTTGGCGTCGATGTGGTCGTAGCCGACGCCGAAGCTCGCCACCATCTCGATCCCGGGCAATTGCGACAGCGAATCCCTGTCGGCACGGACGGTGTGATAGGTCACCGCGACGCCGCGGATCTTTTCGCGGATCGCCGGCGTCAGCCGCTCGAGGTCGCCTCGCGTCTCGGCCTTGTGCACGACGAAATGATCGGAAAACCCGTTCTCCAGGATCGGCCGCACCGGCCCATAGATCAGAAGGTCGATCTTGTCGGACGAAATCGAACCGGTAGACATCAGTTTTCCTTTCCAAGCGCGCTCTCGTGCCAGCGCCGTAAAACGAGGTGGGAAACTAGCGCCAGCACCCCATAGATGACAATCCCGGCCAGCGACAACAAAAGCAGCGCTGCGAACATGCGGGGTATGTTCAATCGATAGCCGGATTCGGCGATTCTGTAGGCGAGACCTGAGCCGGCGCCCGCCGTTCCCGCCGCGATCTCGGCGACGACCGCGCCAATCAGCGACAGGCCGCCGGCGATGCGCAGGCCGCCCAGAATATAGGGCAGCGCCGCAGGCAGCTTCAGGAAGCGCAGGGTTTGCGGCGGCGAGGCGCCATAGAGCTGGAACAGGCCGGCGAGGTTGCGGTCGACCGAATTCAGCCCGAGCGTGGTGTTCGACAGCACCGGGAAAAAGGCAACGATGAAGGCGCAGACGACGACCGCGGTCTGCTGCTCCAGATAGATCAGGAGCAGCGGCGCGATCGCGATCACCGGCGTCACCTGCAGCACGACGGCATAGGGGAACAGCGAATATTCCACCCATTTCGACTGGTTGAACAGCAGCGCCAGCGCGATGCCGCCGATGCTCGCAGCGACAAAACCTTCCAGCGTCGTCAGCAGCGTGGTGGCGAGCGATTGTGACAGCACCGCCCAGTCCTTGATCAGCGTCAGGAAGATGACCGACGGCGCCGGCAGCACATAGGGCGGGATCTCCCGGATGCGCACCACGAGCTCCCAGGCGGCAAGGCAGGCCGCGAACACGACGACGGGCAGCACGAAGCGCACCGCGCTTTGCGCGCCGGACGGCTTTGCGATGACGGGGGCTTGCGCGTTCATAGCATCGACTGTCCCGAGTAGGACGGCGCCAGCGCGGCCGATACTTTCCGGCAATAATCCGAATAAGCCGCCGAGGTGCGAAACTCCTCACCGCGCGGCTCGACGGTCTCGATGCGGATGTCGGCCTGGATGCGGCCGGGCCGCGCGGTCATGACGACGACGCGCTGCGACAGATAGACGGATTCGAACACCGAATGGGTGACGAAGATGACGGTCTTGCCAAGGCTGCGCCACAGTGCGAGCAGATCGTTGTTGAGGCGGAAGCGCGTGATCTCATCGAGCGCCGCGAACGGCTCATCCATTAAAAGGATATCAGGATCGGTGACGAGCGCGCGCGCCAGCGACACCCGCATCTTCATGCCGCCGGACAATTCGCGTGGAAAAGCGTTGGCGAAATCGGCGAGACCGACGCTCGCCAGCGCCGCGTCGGCCCGCGCCCGCCCTTCGGCTTTCGGGATGCCGCCAAGCTTCAAGGGCAGCCGCACGTTTTCGCGCACACTGGTCCAGGGCATCAGGGTCGGCTCCTGGAACACGAAGCCGATACCATGGCCGATCTGCGCCGGGCCTTCATGACGCGACATCCGCACCGTGCCTGATGATGCCGCGCTGAGCCCCGCAATCAGCCTTAGCGCCGTCGACTTGCCGCAGCCGGAGGGCCCGAGCAGCGAGATGAACTCGCCCTTGCGCACCGCGAGGTCGAAGGGACCGAGCGCCATGACGCCGTTGTCATAGGTCTTCGTTACGCCGCGCAGGCTGACGGCGAGCGCCGTCAGGCTGGCCTCGACCGCGGGCGTAGTTTTGGCGTCTGACATCAACGCTTGCGTTACGGCTTGGCGGGGCGCAGCTCGACACCGACGCCCTTGTTGACGAAGCGCAACGTGTAGGACTTGCGGAAGTCGAGATCGCCCTTCACGACGCCGGCCTTCACCATCTTGTTGAAGAAGGAGGTGTAGCGATCGTCGCTCATCGCGCCGATGCCGTTCTTCAAGGATTCGCCGGAATCGACGATGCCGTATTCCTTCATCTTGGCGACGGAATAGGCGAGCAGATCGTCGGTCATCTCCGGATTGAGCTTCTTGATCATGGCATTGCCGGCGGAATTGTCGCCGTAGATGTAATTGTACCAGCCGATCATGGAGGCATCGACGAAGCGCTGCACCAGGTCCGCCTTCTTCTCGACCAGGTCGCGGCGGGTCTCGATCAGGGTCGAATAGGTGTTGAAGCCGGCATCGGCGAGCAGGATGACGTTGGGCTTGAAACCGGCGGCTTTCTCGACGGCGAAAGGCTCGGAGGTGACGTAGCCCTGCATCGCGCTCTTGGGGTTGGCGATGAAGGGCTGCGGATTGAAATTATAGGGCCGGACGTTCTTCTCGCTGAAGCCGTATTCGGACTTCAGCCACTGGAAGTAGCTGCCCATGCCCTCCTTGGAGACGAACAGCGTCAGCGGCTTGAGGTCCTCGATCTTGGTGACCTTCGCATCCGGCTGCGTCAGCATCACCTGCGGGTCTTTCTGGAAGACCGCGGCGATGGTCACCACGGGGACGTTGTTAGCGACCGCGTCGAACGACATCAGCGTGTTCGCGGCCAAGAAGAAATCGATCTTGCCGGCGATCAGCAGCATCCGGTTGTTCTCGTTGGGCCCGCCCGGAACGATGGTGACGTCGAGCCCATATTTCTTGTAGGTGCCGTCGGCGACCGCCTGGAAGAAGCCGCCGTGCTCGGCCTCGGCGACCCAGTTGGTGCCGAAGCTGACCTTGTCCAGGGTTTCCGCGCGCGCCGGCAGGATCGACACGACCGTGGCCAGCAAGCCTGCCGTTAACGCTCGCCGCAGATGGGGAGGGCTCATGATGGGACTCCGTCGATCGTTTCTGGCCCAATCGCTTCTGGCTCATGCCAGACCAACGCGATAAAACCGCAAGACATTCGGGGACGCGAACCGGCCAGGCCCGCGTCCCCTCCATAACACCAAACTACGTGACAAATTCGGGCAAAGAAACCTTGATGACGCCTTCGCGCGACTGGACCGAGATCCGCTGGGCCGATGCGAACCCTGCGGACGTATCGCGCTGGATCGCGGTGCTACCGCTGGCCGCGACCGAGCAGCACGGCCCGCATCTGCCGCTCGAGACCGACGTGCTGATTGCGGAGGCCTATCTTGCGCGGGTGCAGGAAGTGCTGCCCGCGACCATTCCGGCGACCTTCCTGCCTGTTGAGCCCATCGGCATCTCCACCGAGCATATCGACTATCCGGGCACGCAGACGCTGCCGACCGAGGTGGCGCTGAAGCGCTGGACCGCGATCGGCGGGGATATCGCGCGACGCGGCGTGAAGAAGCTCGTCATCATCACCAGCCATGGCGGCAACAGCGCGGCGATGATGCTGGTGGCGCAGGATCTTCGCGCGCATCAGAAGCTGCTCGTGGTGACGACATCATGGTCGCGCCTGTCGGCTGCAGAAAAACTGTTCCCGGCCGATGAAGTGCGTCACGGCATCCATGGCGGCGCGGTCGAGACCTCGATCATGCTGGCGCGCTATCCCGATCAGGTGCGTGTGGATGCGATCGCGGATTTTCCTGCGAGCAGCATCGCGATCGAGAAACAATATCGCTGGCTTTCGACGCAGCGGCCCGCGCCCTTTGCCTGGCAGGCCCAGGATCTCAACGCCAGCGGCGCCGTCGGCAATGCGACACTGGCCGTCCTCGAGAAAGGCGAGCAGCTCATCGACCAAGGCGCGCGCGCCTTTTGCGAGCTGCTGGCCGAGGTCGATAACTTCGACGTGAACAGGCTCGCCAAAGGCCCCCTTGGTTAGCTCGCATCTATCTGAAATCCTTCGGGAAAGAGCTGCATTCCCAGACCACCTAGGGCGCCTTCGAACCGGTTTCGGCAAGCCTCCGTCCAATTGAGCACGCGGACCACATCGGACCGCCTCAACCCGGATGGAGTTTCACATGTCGATCAAGACCAAGATTGCCGCCGTCGCTCTCGCCGCCCTCACCGTCACCGCTGGCGTCGCATCCACCACGTCGACCGCTCAGGCCAAGCCGCTCGGCTGGGGCTGGGGTGTCGGCGCCGGCATCGCCACCGCCGCCATCGTCGGCACCGCGGTCGCCGCCAGCAGCCAGCCCTATTACTACGGCTATCACCGCTGCGGCTGGGTCGCCCAGTACAACGCTTACGGCCAGTTCGTCGGCAACGTTCGTACTTGCTACTGATTTGAGGTTCTGAGGCCGATCTTACGTGGATCCCGCGTCCGACACGGGCGCCTCATCCACCCCGTGTCGTGCCCCGACCCCGCCCGGCTGTCCCCCCGGGCGGGGTCATTCGTTTTTTTGAGACCGGGAACTTGTTGCAGTCCCGTCACATAGCGGTGCGAACCATCTCCTGCGACATTCTGAATTAGTTGCTATTGCGAATTATTAGCAATAAGGTTCGCAGCGAGCGCGGGGGCTTGGCAAGACCTTGGGGTGAAACGCATCGAAACGAGCTCGTCTCGTCCGATCGCGCGAACAGCCAAGACCCTAATGACAGGAGCATCGCGAATCGGCAGGGATGTCGGGCGCGGTTGGGGCACGGTCGCGTCTGGGGGCGTAGTTTTGACTTTGAGAAGTCACCGACATCAATTGCTGCGGACGGCAGCGGTGATCGCCGCCGGCGTGCTCGCGCTGCCGGGCGCGAGCTTTGCCGCCGATCTGCCGCTGAAGGCGCGCGCCGCGAAAACAATCTATGAGTGGACCGGCTTCTATGTCGGCGGCCATTTCGGCTATGGCGACGCGAGCTTCGGACCCGGCACCAATCCCATGCCTGAGCAGGGCGTCGTCCTGCCGCACAGCGCGACCGGGCTCACCGGCGGTTATCAGCTCGGCTACAGCCGGCAGCTTTCCAACCGCGTCGTGCTCGGCATCGAGGCGGATTCGACCTTCACGAGTCCGTCTGACGGCCCGGCACTCGCACGTTCGCCGGCGCCATTCCACACCACGATTGATTACGTCGGCACCGTGCGCGGCCGCATCGGCTATGCGTTCGACAGATTCATGCCCTATCTCACCGGCGGCTTGGCCTGGGGCCATACCCACATCAACGTCAATGACGGCGATGGCGTCACCGGATTATTTCCGGTCGGCCACTACCAGGCCGGATGGACTGCGGGCCTCGGTCTCGAATACGCCGTCAGCGGCAACTGGACGGCGAAGGCCGAATACGACTATGTCGACCTCTCCCGCAAGACTTACGATCTCAGCGGCTTTGGCCTCGGCGGCGTCAACGTCGATCCACGCATTCATCTGTTCAAGCTCGGCCTGAACTACCAGTTCGGCGATACGCAGTGGATGCCGGTGGCCGGCGGCAAGGCCAAGCTGCCTGAATCCGACGACTGGAACGTCCACGCCCAGACCACCGTGCTGCCGCAAGGCTATGGGCCGATCCATTCACCCTATGCGAGCCCGCAGAGCCTGCCCGGCGGCGGCCAGTTCCAGGCGACGTGGACGACGACGGCGTTTCTGGGTGCTCGGCTCTGGGACGGCGGCGAGTTCTATTTCAACCCCGAGCTAGCGCAGGGTTTTGGCCTCAACGGCACGCTCGGGCTTGCCGGCTTCTCCAATGGCGAAGCGCAGAAGGCCGGCGCGGCCTTCCCGAAGATCCGGGCGCAGCGCTATTATCTCAAGCAGACATTCGGACTCGGCGGCGAGCAGGAGACGATCGACGACGGTCCGAACCAGCTCGCGGGAAAACGCGACATTGATCGCGTCACGCTGGTCGTCGGTCGGTTCGCAGTCGGCGACTTCTTCGACGGCAATTCATACGCAAAAGACCCGCGTGCCGACTTCATGAACTGGGCGATGTGGGCGTCGGCCGCCTATGACTTCCCCGCCGACCTGCCCGGCTATACCCGCGGCGCCGTAGTCGAGCTCAACCGCAAGGACTGGGCGATCCGTGCCGGCCTATTCCAGGTGCCGGCCGCGCCCAACAGCGACGTGCTCACCTTCAAGACCGGCGGCACCGTCGTCGAGTTCGAGGAGCGTCATTCGATCTTCGAGCAGCCCGGCAAATTGCGCGTCGGCGTCTTCGCCAATAGCGGCAACACCGCGAACTATCAGCAGGTGGTGGACCTGGCCGCGGCCAATCCGGCGCTCGACATCAACGACATCGCCGCCGTGACCCAGCGCAATCGTCTCAAATACGGCTTCTACGTCAATCTCGAGCAGCAGATCGTCAAGGATGTCGGGCTGTTCGCGCGGGCAAGCTGGAACGACGGCCAGAACCAGATCCTGAACTTCACCGATATCGACCGCAGCCTTTCGGGCGGCCTGTCGATCAAGGGCAGTCGCTGGGGGCGTCCGGACGATACGGTCGGCATCGGCGGCGCCATCAACGGCCTGTCGGCCGCGCATCGCGACTTCCTCGCCGCCGGCGGCACCGGTCTCCTGATCGGCGACGGCCAGCTCAACTATCGCACCGAACGCATCCTCGAGGCCTACTACGCCTATTCGGTGATCAAGGGCGTGACGCTGACCGCCGACTATCAGCTCATCGTCAACCCTGCCTACAACGCCGATCGCGGGCCGGTCTCGATCTTCTCGGGCCGCCTGCACGCCGAGTTCTGAGGCTCCGGGA
Organism: Bradyrhizobium sp. S3.12.5; assembly: GCF_040548225.1. Lineage (NCBI taxonomy): Bacteria > Pseudomonadati > Pseudomonadota > Alphaproteobacteria > Hyphomicrobiales > Nitrobacteraceae > Bradyrhizobium > Bradyrhizobium sp. S3.12.5. The sequence goes on along the minus strand of NZ_JBEPRF010000001.1, from coordinate 238,633 downwards.
ACACATGTCCGGCTGGCGGTGCGACAATTTGGTCGGAACCGGGCAAGGTGCGCATCGCGTTCATATATAACCGGCTTGGTCCGGCGTCCGCCGGGCTGATTTTCCCCTTCGCTCGCGCACAATGTTGTCTGTCGAACTCATCATCGTCGTCGTCCTGATCGTCATCAACGGCCTGCTGTCCATGTCGGAGCTCGCCGTGGTCTCATCGCGCCCGGCGCGGCTGTCGCTGCTGGCCGCCAAGGGCGTGCGCGGCGCCGAGCGCGCGCTGACACTGGCCGCCGATCCCGGAAAGTTTCTCTCGACGGTGCAGATCGGCATCACGCTGGTCGGCGTGCTGTCGGGCGCGTTCTCCGGCGCGACGCTCGGGCAACGGCTGACGCAATGGCTGGTCGAGCTCGGCCTGTCCTCGGGCATTGCCGACATCGTCGGCGTCGGCATCGTCGTCACCATCATCACCTATGCGACCCTGATCATCGGCGAGCTGGTGCCGAAGCAGGTGGCGCTGCGCAACCCTGAAAGCATCGCGGTGAAGGTCGCGCCCGCAATGCACGTGCTGGCGCGGGTCTCGCTGCCGCTCGTATTTCTGCTCGATCTCTCCGGCAAGCTGATCCTCACGCTGCTCGGCCGCGGCGGCAAAGCCGAGGAGAAGGTGTCGGAGGACGAGATTCATCATCTTGTCAACGAGGCCGAAAGCGCGGGCGTTCTGGAGTCGGGCGAAAAGGAGATGATCGCCGGCGTGATGCGGCTCGGCGACCGGCCGGTCGGCGCGATCATGACGCCGCGCACGGAGGTCGACGAAATCGACCTGAGCGATGACCAAGCCACGATCCAGACGCTGATCGCGAAGAGCCCGCACTCGCGCTTTCCGGTCTCCGACGGCGATCGCGACAAGCCGATCGGCGTGCTCCAGGCGAAGGACCTGCTGGTCGCGTATATGAACGAACGCACGCCGGATCTGCGGGCGCTTATCCGCGAAGCGCCAAGCATTCCCGCATCAGCCGATGCCCGCGATGTGCTGGCAATCCTGAGAGCTGCGCCGGTTCATGTCGGTTTCGTTTATGACGAGTACGGCGCGTTCGAGGGCGTGGTGACGGCAGCCGATATTCTGGAGTCGATCGTCGGCGCCTTCCATTCCGAGGAAGGGCCTCCGGAGCCGGCTTACGTCAGGCGCGCGGACTCGTCGCTCCTCGTCGCAGGCTGGATGCCGGTCGACGAGTTCGGCGAGCTGCTGGGCATCGAGCTGCCGCCGCATCACCGCTACAACACGGTGGCCGGCCTCGTGCTGCAGCAATTCAACGTGCTGCCCAATGTCGGCGACGCCTTCGACTTTGCCGGCTGGCACATCGAGGTGGTCGATCTCGACGGCAGGCGGATCGACAAGATTTTGGCGAGCCGGCTAAGTGAGGTCGAGACGGGGTGAGCGAGCGCTCGTGCGACACCCTCACCCGAACCTTACCCCGATCCGCTTTTCCTTGCGCCACACCACCGTGCAGGCGAGATGCGCGCCATCGGCCTTGATCGATAGGGTGAAATGCTCGGGAATGCCGACCGGGCTGGTGACGTCGAGGGCTGCGCCGGTGGCGGAGAAATTGCGGACGGTGCAGTCGATCGCGCCGCCGCCGAACTCGATGGTTCCGGCTTTCAACACACGATGCCTGGCCTTGTTGCGTCGTTCTTCGTCCATTGGGCCAATTTACACCCGAAGCTGACACAGAGGTTAAAATGCAACCGGCGTGCGATGAATTTACGCCCCGCAGCAGGGTGCGGCGGTATCATGTGGTGGAGCGGAACCTCACAGCGCCGGCTGAAACGAATCTGCCCGCGCCATCCGCCAGGCGTCGCCGAACCGCGGATCTTCCGTCCCTTCGAGCAGCTCGCCCGGGCGCAGCGCCGGATAGAGCTGTGCGAAGGACTGCACACGGGTCGTCGAGGTCCGCTGGCTGAAATGAACCGGGCGCAGCTCCTGCGGATGGGTGAGACCGGCCGCCGCGATCAGCTCGGTCAGCGAGTGCAGCGTGGCGCGATGATAATTGTGCACGCGGTCGATCTTGAGCGGCACGTAGAGCGCACGTGCCCGCGTCGGGTCCTGGGTCGCGACTCCGGTCGGACAGCGGTCGGTGTGGCAGCTCAGCGACTGGATGCAGCCGAGCGAGAACATGAAGCCACGCGCGGAATTGCACCAGTCGGCGCCGATCGCCATCGCGCGCGCCAGGTCGAAGGCGGTGGCGATCTTGCCGGACGCGCCGATCTTGATGCGGTCGCGGGCATTGATCCCGACCAGCGCGTTATGGACGAAATTGACGCCCTCGCGCATCGGCATGCCCAGATGATCCATGAACTCCAGCGGCGCAGCACCGGTGCCGCCCTCGTTGCCGTCGACGACGATGAAATCGGGATAGATGCCGGTCTCCAGCATCGCCTTGCAGATCGCCAGAAACTCCCAGGGATGGCCGATGCAGAGCTTGAAGCCAGCCGGCTTGCCGCCGGAGAGCTTTCGCATCTCGGCGATGAACTGCATCATGCCAACAGGCGTCGAGAAGGCGCGATGCGAGGCTGGCGAGATGCAGTCCTCGCCCATGGTGACGCCGCGGATCTTGGAAATCTCCTCCGAGACCTTCGCCGCCGGCAGCACGCCGCCATGGCCGGGCTTGGCGCCCTGGCTGATCTTGAGCTCGACCATCTTGATCTGGTCCTGGCTCGCGACGCGCGCGAACGCCTCTGGATCGAAGCTGCCGTCGAGATGACGGCAGCCGAAATAGCCGGAGCCGATCTCCCAGATGATGTCGCCGCCCATCTCGGCGTGATAGGGGCTGAAGCCGCCTTCGCCGGTATCATGGGCGAAGCCGCCCTTCTTGGCGCCGGCATTGAGCGCGCGCACCGCATTGGGGCTGAGCGCGCCAAAGCTCATCGCCGAGATGTTGAACACCGAGGCCGAATAGGGTTTTGCGCAGTCCGGCCCGCCGATGGTGACACGAAACTTCTCCTCGGCGTGCGCCTTCGGCGACACCGAGTGATGCATCCACTCATAGCCATCGCGATAGACATCCTCCTGGGTGCCGAACGGACGCTTGTCGAGCTGCATCTTGGCGCGCTGATAGACCAGCGCGCGAATGTCGCGCGAGAACGGCATGCCGTCCTTCTCGCTCTCGAAGAAATACTGCCGCATCTCCGGCCTGATCTCTTCGAGCAGGAAGCGGATATGCGCCGAGATCGGGTAGTTGCGCAGAACCGCATGGCCCTTCTGCATGAGATCGCGGACGCCGAGCAGCGTCAGGGCGCCGAAGATGCAGATCGGGATCAGCAGGATGTCGAAGATCTTGCGGTCCGCGATGCCGATGCCGATCAGCAATGCGGTGACGACCGCGCAGATCGTCAGGATGATGAAGCGCGGCGAGAATGGAAGCAGCAGGGTTTCCATCAGCCCTTCGGGCGAAGCTTGTGTCTTGTTCTCGTTGGCCACGACCACGTCCCTCTCGTCAGGATGACGGGGTATGATACGCCCGCGCCGGGTCTATGGATATGACGCGGACCGGTCCCGGGGCTACCGAATCCGCACGCTTCAGATCAATTCCTCCGGATGCGGGCTTTTGCACTGCAATAGATTCAATGACATGACAAATCAGTGACCAATTCAGTGGCCATGCAGCTGCGCCTCGTGCGGAATCACACCGTGGCGCGCAAGGCGCAGCTCCCCCACTTCTCGCATCGCAACACCGCTGCGAGATTTTGCCGCGCGCTTATAACAAGGCGCGCGCGGGCGACGCCAATGACAAGGTCGGGGGAGGATGGTGAGGGTGGTAGTGAGGGTGCGAGCCGAGATGCCAGCCACACTCTCCGCCGTCGTCCCGGGCAAGCGTCAGCGCAGACCCGGGACGACGGCGGTGTTGGCGGGTATCAGCGCTCGACGAACGCCTTCTCGATCACGAAGTGGCCGGGCTTGTTGCCGGAGCCTTCGACGAAATCGCGGCCCTCGAACATCACCTTGAGCTCTTCGAGCATCGCCGGGCTGCCGCACATCATGATGCGGTCGGTTGCGATGTCGAGCGGGCCCTGGCCGATGTCGTTGAACATCTGCTCGGAGCTGATGAGGTCGGTGATGCGGCCGCGATTGCGGAACGGCTCGCGGGTCACGGTCGGATAATAGATCAACTTGTCCGCGAGCAGCTCACCGAACAGCTCGTCCTCGCGCAAATTCGCGACGAGCTTCTCGCCATAAGCGAGCTCGGAGACCTGGCGGCAGCCGTGCACCAGCACGATGCTGTCGAACTGGTCATAGACCTCGGGATCCTTGATCAGGCTGGCGAAGGGCGCAAGGCCGGTGCCGGTCGAGAGCAGCATCAGCCGCTTGCCGGGGATGAGGTTGTCGGTGATCAGCGTGCCGGTCGCCTTGCGGCCGACCAGAATGGTGTCGCCTTCCTTGATCTTCTGCAGGCGCGAGGTCAGCGGTCCGTCCTGCACCTTGATCGAGAAGAACTCGAGCTCTTCCTCGTGATTGGCACTGGCCATGCTGTAGGCGCGCAGCAGCGGACGGCCATCGATCTCGAGGCCGATCATCGCGAACTGGCCGTTCTGGAAGCGGAAGCCGGTATCGCGCGTGGCGCGGAAGCTGAACAGCGTGTCGGTCCAGTGCTGGACGGAAAGAACCTTCTCTCGGTAAAACGCGCTCATGATTTTCGATATTCCGAATAATTGCGGTTTTAGGGCAAAAGCGTTGCCCGGCCCTGAAAACGGGGCGGACACCATTGCCATGGCGGAGGATTTCGCCTGTGTGATCTACGCCATTGAGGCCAATAATCAACCTCGTTCCGGATGCAATTGATGCCGGTCAATGCGGCATTTGCGGCGGAAACGGCCACACCATTAACGGATCTGCTGTCCGGGCGGCGCAGAGGGCAATTTCTTTTCCCTTTCGGGCGCAATTGCAGCACTTAATTTCCATCGCGCTCGCAAGAATTTCATTAAGAATAGCTCTGATTTTTACCCCGGCTTGGCGCCATTTCCCGCATTTTTGCGGCTTTTGGCGACTGGAACGATCTGGACATGACAAGCGGCGAGCGGATCTTCGTCCAAGCGATCAGGAGCTATGGCGCGCGTCATAGCATCGACGTCGATGTCCGCCCGGGCGGCTGGCTGATCGCCATGCGTCGCGGCGAGATGCGCCGCTTCGCCTTCGGCTACGATATCGGCCTCAACAGCGCGATCGCACATCGCCTTGCCAACGACAAATCGGCGACTGCCGAGACGCTGTCGCTTGGATGCGTCCCCTGCATTCCGCATCACCTCTTCCTCAACCCGAAGCTGGGCAGCAACGTTGTTGATGCCGCCTGGCGAGAGGCCATGCTTGGGCTGCTTCACGACAATCCGCAAGGCGTGGTGGTGAAGCCCAACGAGGGGACGTCGGGACGATCGGTCTTCAAGGTGACGACAGAGACCGAACTCGACCACGCGGCCGGCGAGGTCTTTTCGATGAGCACAGGGCTCGTGATCTCGCCTTATGTCGAGATCGAGGACGAGGTCCGTGTGATCCTGCTCGATGACGTCCCCCGCATCGTCTACAGCAAGCAGCGCGGCTCGGATTGGCGGCACAATCTTGACGCCGGCGCCAAGCCCGTGCTGCTGGAGGACGACGAGGTCCGCGCGGCCTGCGTGAAGCTCGCGACCGATGCCGCAAGCGCGATCGGCATCACCTTTGCGTCAACTGACGTGGTGCGCGTGGATGGCGAATGGCGCGTGCTGGAAATCAATTCCGGCGTGATGATGGAAGCGCTGGCGAAGCTGCATCCGGAGCTGGTGCAGGCGACGTACGACGCGGCGCTGGATCGGGTGTTTGGGGAACACAAATAGCCGCGGACTCAATTCACCCTCCCCTGGAGGGACCTGGAGGGGGAGGGTCGGTACGCGATCGAGCGAAGCGAGATTGCGTGACGGGGTGGGGTGATCTCTCCACTCGGGCACTGTTCGTCGCGGAGAGACCGTCACCCCACCCCGCTCGCGCTACGCGCGATCGACCCTCCCCCTCCAGGCCCTGGAGGGGGAGGGTAAAAGAGACCGCCATCAATTATTCGCGCTCGCGGAATCGTCCATCGCCTTGAAGGCTTCTTCCAGCTGCAGCGAGATCGGCACGTTCATCCGCTCGCCGGTCGGCATCCGCGCGACAAACCATTTGTTGTAGAGCGGCACGAGGTCGTGGTTGGAGCCGAGCTTGCGGAAGGTGCGGTCCACCACGGCTGAGAGTTGCGGCTCGCCCTTGCGGAACATGATGCCGTAGGGGTCGTACGACAGGAAGTCGCCGGTGACGCGGAACTTGTCCTGCGCCTTGTGGCGGACGATCAGGCCCGAGAGGAGAATGTCGTCGGTCGCGAAGGCGTCGGCCTTGCCGTCGACCAGCATCTGGTACGACTGCTCGTGATCGGCACCGACGACGATGTTCAGCCCCAGCGAGGATTTCTTGTCCGCGGCCAGGATCGCCTGCTCGTTGGTGGTGCCCTTCGTCACCACGATGGTCTTGCCCTTGAGATCAGTCAGCGACTGGACGCTGGACGCCTTCGGCACCATCAGCTTGGTGCCGGCGACGAACATCAGCGGCGAGAACGCCACCCGCTTGCCGCGCTCGGAATTGGCCGTGGTCGAGCCGCATTCCAGATCGATCTTGTTCTGGAGCACCGCGTCGATACGGTCGTCCGACGTGACCTTGACGTAGTCGATCTTCAGATTGGGATCGTCGACCTCGACGCCGATCTCCTCGACGATAGCCTCGCACAATTCGAGACTATATCCGATCGGGCGGCCCGACTGGTCGAGGAAGGAGAACGGCGGCGAGCTTTCGCGATAGCCGAGCCGCACGGCGTGCGCGTTCTTGATGGCGAGCAGCGTCGGGCTAAGCCCCTCGCTGCCGCCGGTCTGGGCGCAGGCGCCCGTAGCCAGCAGACATGCTGCCAGCAACAGGCTGCCCGAAATCGCCGTCAAAGGGCGCATGAAGCACTCCCGTCAGTGGCCGGCCATCGCAGGCACTTCGCCCGGCACCATGTCGCCGGGCACGACATCGCCAGCTCCGAGCTCGTGCTCGGGTCCGAGCTCGCCTTCCCACTTCGCCACGACCGAGGTCGCCAGCGTGTTGCCGATCACGTTGGTAGCGCTGCGGCCCATGTCGAGGAAAGTGTCGATGCCCATGATCATCAGCAGCCCCGCCTCGGGGATGTTGAACTGCGACAGCGTCGAGGCGATCACGACAAGGGAGGCGCGCGGCACGCCGGCGACGCCCTTCGAGGTGATCATCAGGGTCGCCAGCATCGCCAGCTGCGTGCCGAGCGGCATGTCGATGTGGTAGCTCTGCGCGATGAAGATGCTCGCGAAGGTGCAGTACATCATCGTGCCGTCGAGGTTGAAGGAATAGCCGAGCGGCAGCACGAAGCTCGAGATTCGCGACGAGGCGCCGAACTTGTTCAGTCCTTCCAGCGTCTTCGGATAGGCCGCTTCCGAGCTCGCGGTGGAGAACGCGATCATCAGCGGCTCGCGGATCAGCCTGAGCAGATGGCTGTAGCGCGGCCCGATCACGATGAAGCCGACCATCACCAGGATGCCCCAGAGGATGAAGAGCGAGAGATAGAAGCCGCCCATGAACACGATGAGCTTCCAGAGCACTAGCAGGCCGTTCTTGGCGACGGTCGCGGTGATCGCGGCCCAGACCGCGAACGGCGCGAACAGCATCACATAGCTCGTGACCTTCAGCATGATGTGGCCGAGATCGTCGATCAGCGCCAGGATCTGCTTGGAGCGCTCCGGCAGCGCACCCATCGCCACCGAGAAGAACACGGCGAAGATCACGATCTGGAGGATCTCGTTCTGTGCCATCGCATCCGCGATCGAGGTCGGGATCAGATGGGTCAGGAATTTCTCGATCGAGAAGGCGGAGACCGGCAGGCCGGTCGACTGCGCCTTGTCAGGCAGCGTGCCGGGGAAGTTGGCGCCGGGCTGGAGCAGGTTGACCATGACGAGGCCGAGCATCAGCGACACGAAGGAAGCGCTGACGAACCAGCCCATGGTCTTGGCGAAGATGCGGCCGAGCTTGGAGCCCGAACCCATATGGGCGATGCCGCCGACCAGGGTCGCAAACACCAGCGGCGCGATGATCATCTTGATCAGGCGCAGGAAGATCACGGCGATCAGGTTGATGGACGAGGCCCAATCTCCACGCGTATCCGGCAGGAAATTGTAAATCGCCGAGCCCATGATGATGCCCAGCACCATCGCCGCCAAAATGTATTGCGTAAACCTGTTCGACATCAATGACCCCCACTACACCGACCGCTTCATGATGTCGCAGATATGACGGCGACGCAACACGCTTTGCGTGCGCTCCCTTGAGCCGGATGTTCCCGTTGCGAAACCGAACGCCGCGATCTAGCCTTCATGCAGCGCACAACGAATGCGGCTTGCTCGTTTTGTTTGCGGCAACTGCATCAATAAACGTCAAGCAATGAGAGAGGGAACACCATGACCGGAAGCCGCAATCGCCAAATTCTTCTGGTGGAAAAGCCCAGCGGCAAGCTCGGCCCCGAGCATTTCAAGATGGTCGAGAGCGCATTGCCGGAACCGAAGGACGGCGAGGCGTTGCTACACGTGCGTTACATCTCGCTCGACGCCGCCAATCGCGCCTGGATGCACGGGGCGACGTATCGTTCGGCCGTCGAAGCGAACAGCGTGATGGCCGGCGGCGGCATTGCCGAGGTCGTCAGCTCCAAGGCGCCTGAGCTTGCTCCGGGCGACATCGTGTTCGGTGACACCGGCTGGCAGGAGTTTGCCGCAGTGCCCGCAAAGCATTTGACGAAAATGCCGAAGCTCGAGCCGATGACGCATCTGCTCAGCGTGTTCGGCATCGCCGGCCTCACCGCCTATTTCGGCCTGCTCGAGGTCGGCAAGCCCAGGGAAGGCGAGACCGTCGTGGTCTCGGCGGCCGCGGGCTCGGTCGGCTCGATCGTCGGGCAGATCGCCAAGATCAAGGGATGCCGCGTCATCGGCATCGCCGGCGGCGCGGACAAATGCCACTGGCTGACCTCCGAGCTTGGCTTCGATGCGGCTGTCGACTACAAGGACGGCGCCGTGTTCAAGGCGCTGCGCGCGGCCGCACCAAAGGGCATCGACGTCTATTTCGACAATGTCGGCGGCGACATTCTGGAAGCGTGCATTCCGCAGATGAACAATTACGGCCGCATCGCCTGCTGCGGTGCGATCTCGCAGTATGACGGGACGCCGTCGGCACACGGCCCGCGCGGCGTGCCCGGCCTGATCGTGGTGAAGCGGCTCGTGATGCAGGGCTTCATCGTGATGGACTACATGAAGGAGAGCCAGCGCGCCCTTGCCGATCTCCAGACCTGGGTAAAATCCGGCAAGCTGAAGGTGCAGGAAGACGTCATCGATGGATTGCAGAACACGCCGAAGGCGCTGATCGGATTGCTCGCGGGCGAGAACCGCGGCAAGCGCATGGTCAAGCTGTAGAGACGTAGTTACGTCGCAATTCCACGCCTATTATCTACTTGCGGTAGTGGCCGAAGCGGCCAAGGATGGCGCGCGCAGCATCACCCGCGACGATTGCTTACATCACTTTTAATAAGGCGTCGGCACTACCGACAGGGCAGGAATTCACCCCGATGTTCAACACATTGAAACATGTTTCGACGCGGAGGGCGTTGCTCGCCGCAGCACTCTTCGCAACTGCAACAAGCGCATTCGCGCAAGCGCCCACCGAGGCTCAGAAGAGCGCGATCCGCTCCGCATGCCGCTCGGATTTCATGGCGCACTGCGCGAGCGTCACGCCGGGCGGCGCCGAGGCGTATCAATGTCTGCAGAAGAACATGTCCGGCCTGTCCTCCGGGTGCCAAACCGCGGTTCGTGCGATCGAGCCTGCCGCGGTTCCGAAGGCCGAAGCTGCTCCTGCCGCGCCGAAGACCGAAGCTGCCCCCAAGGCAGAAGCGCCGCCTGCCGCATCGAAGGCTGAGTCCGCACCCGCAGCAAAGCCGGCAGCCGCGGCGCCGAAGGTCGCCGCCGCCAAGCAGCCGAGCGGCGCGCAAATTGCTGCGGTCAAGAGCGCATGCCGCGCCGATTATCCCAAGGTTTGCGCCAGCGTGCCGCCGGGCGGCGCTCCCGCACTCGAATGCCTGGAGAAGAACAAGGCCGGGGTTTCGGCGGCTTGCGCGAAGGCCGTGACCGCTGCGACCGGTGGCGGCGGTGCAACAGCGACGGCCGCGCCCGCAGCTGCTGCCGCGCCGGCTTCCGGAGCCGCGCCGGCGGCCGCACCCGCCGCGATCGTATTGCGCCCACTGCGGCCGCGCGAAGAGCTGTTCATCGTCCGCTCCGCCTGCGGCGCCGACATCCGCACGCTTTGCGCCGGCGTCCAGCCCGGCGGTGGCCGCATCGTGCAATGCGTTGCTAGCAACGCGGCGTCGCTCTCGCCCGGCTGCAAGGACGTGCTGGCGCCGTTCGCCGCACGATAAGCAGCACGCGGCTCACGCTGCCATCGATGGTGGGTGGTGCGCGTGAATTTTCGCGCGCCTCTTGCGACTAACCTTTTGCCGACCACCGATTTCAATCACGACAAGACCGGGAGAAAGACATGCGTGCATTCCTGCTCATCGCTTCCGCGCTGCTTGCCTTCGCCGCGACCATGACCTTCGAGTCGTCCGATGCCAACGCGGTGGTGTGCGCGCGCGGCGTCTATCGCGCCGGCTGCGCCGGGCCGAACGCGGCCGTCGTGGTCCGCAGGCCGGTGGTCCGCTGTACCAGGGTGCTGGTGAACGGGGTCTACGTGAAGCGCTGCGTCTGACGCGCGGGTGGTCAACCCAATGCGGTTTGGCTATGGTTCGCAACTGACGGTTTCGGGCACGCGCAAGACGGTTGCCCGCGGCCGTGCTGCGGCGCACCTCGCCTTGTCGATAATTCCGCTGGCGTGGGAAGCCGGGGCCCATTAGTCTACCCTGAGATAGTAAGTATACTGTCAATTAGGGAGGCAGAATTTGCGGATCGCCGTGATTGGCGGGGGGCCCGGTGGGCTCTATTTCGCCTATCTCTGGAAGAAGCGCCACCCCGAGGATCAAGTCGACCTGTTCGAACAGAACCCGGCCGACGCGACCTGGGGCTTTGGCGTCGTGTTCTCCGACCAGGCCCTGGAGTTCCTGCGCGCCGACGACCCCGAGACGGTCGATGCGATCGCGCCGCATATGGAGAGCTGGGAGAACATCACGCTGAACCACGGTAGCGACAGCGTCGCCATCGATGGCGTCGGCTTCTCGTCGATCGGCCGGCTCGAGCTGCTGCAGTTCCTGCAAAAGCGCGCGCTCGATGCCGGCGTCACGGCGCGCTTCGACACCCAGATTCACACGATCGACCAGCTCAACGGCCATGATCTGATCGTCGCCTCCGACGGCTTGAATTCGCTGGTGCGCCGCGCCTACGAGGGCGATTTCGGCACCTCGCTGTCCTATTCCTCCAACAAATTCGTCTGGTACGGCACCTCAAAGCGCTTCGACACGCTGTCGCAGACTTTCGTGAAGACCGACCGCGGCGCGTTCAATGCGCACCACTACCGCTATTCGCCGACCATGAGCACCTTCCTGGTCGAGTGCGATCACGCGACCTGGCAGGCCTATGGCTTCGCCTACAAGGACGTCGAGCAGTCCAAGGGCGTCTGCGAGGAGGTGTTTGCCGACACGCTCGGCGGCCACTGCCTGGTCTCCAACAAGTCGGTCTGGCGCAACTTTCCCTGGGTCTGGAACGAGCACTGGTCGTTCAAGAACATGGTGCTGATTGGCGATGCCCTGCACTCGGCGCATTTCTCGATCGGATCGGGCACGCGGCTCGCGATCGAGGACGCCATCGCGCTGGTCAAGGCGCTGGAATCGGATGCGCATCTGACGACCGCACTGCATCGCTACCAGGCCGCCCGCAAGCCTGTGGTGCAGAAGCTGATCAATGCCGCGCGCACCTCGGCCTTCTGGTACGAGCACTTTGCCCAGCACATGCAGCTTGGCCTGATGGACTTTGCCTATAGCTACATCACCCGCTCCGGCCGCATCGACGATTCGCGGCTGCGCGCGATGTCGCCGGCCTTCATGGCGCGCTACGAGGCCGAGAAGAACGGCGGAGACGCGGACCGCGAGGCTACGGCATGAGTAACGAGATTCGCGACCAGGTGCCCGCGGACGGCGCGGGCGCCCGTGAGATCGGCTTTGCCGTTCCGCAACTCTACAACGCCAGCCGCGTGCTGTTCGACAATCTCGCCAAAGGCCGCAGCGACAAGCTCGCGCTGATTGGCCCGGCGGGCACTCGGACCTATGCCGAGCTGTGTGCCGAGGCATGCCGCTGGGGCAACGGCCTTGCGTCGCTCGGCCTGAAGCGCGGCGACCGCGTGCTGCTGTTCCTCGACGACACGCCGGCCTATCCCGCCGCCTTCTTCGGCGCGGTGCGCGCAGGCTTCGTGCCACTCTTGATCAATACGCTGACGCCGCCGGACCTGCTGCAATTCTATCTTGCCGATTCCGGCGCGGCCGTTGCGGTAGCGGAGGCCGAGTTCTGCGGTCGCTTCAACGCGGAGGCATGCAAGGACACGAACCTGCGCACGCTGATCGTCGTGAACGGCGCGGTCGGAGAGCACGCCGCGCCTGCCGCACTCGCGGCAACAAGCTGGCTTGCACAACTCCAGACGAAGCTTGCGGAAGCCGATACGCATCGCAACGAGATGGCGTTCTGGATGTACTCCTCCGGCTCGACCGGTCGGCCCAAGGGCATCGTGCATCTCCAGCACGACATGGCCTATAGCGAGGCCGCCTTTGCACGGAACGTGCTGAAGCTGGCGCCGGACGACATCTGCTTCTCCGTGCCGAAGATTTTCTTCGCCTATGGCTTTGGCAATTCCATCACCTTCCCGTTCTCCGCGGGCGCGGCAACTTTGCTGCTGCCGGGCCAGCCGAAGCCGGCATCGATCTTTGCCGCGATCGAGCAGTACCAGCCGACGGTCTTCTTCGGCCTGCCAACGCTCTATACGTCGCTGACCAAAGCCGAGGGCGCCGACAAGGCGAACTTCTCATCGCTGCGCATGGCGCTCTCGGCAGCCGAAGTGCTCTCGGCCGACGTCTTCAACGGCTGGAAGACGCTGACGGGCCTCGAGATCGTCGAAGGTCTCGGCTCGACCGAGGTGCTGCACATCTACCTCTCCAATCGCCCCGAGCAGAAGAAGCTCGGCGCGGCGGGCTTGCGCGTTCCCGGCTACGAGGTCGCGCTCCGCGACAAGGACGGTCGCGACGTGGTCGACGACGAGGAAGGGATCTTGTGGGTGCGCGGCGATTCCAACACGCCGCTATACTGGAACCGGCCGGACAAATCCGCCGAGACCATCCGCGAGGAGGGGTGGATCTACACCGGCGACCGTTTTGTTCGCGACAGCGACGGTTTTCACTTCTTCCGCGGCCGCGCCGATGATCTCATCAAGATCTCGGGCCAGTGGGTCTACCCGCTCGAGGTCGAGCTGTGCCTCGCCGACCATCCCGAGATTCGCGAATGCGCGGTGTTCGCGGCCGAACTGCCGGACCGGCGCATGACGCTCAAGGCGGTGGTGGTGATGAACAACCGCACCGCCGACCAGAGCGAGGCGACGCGGCGGCTGCAGGACTACGTCAAGGGCAAGCTGCTGCCCTACAAATATCCGCGCGAGGTGATCTTTATCGACGAGCTGCCGAAGACGGGCACGGGGAAGATCGACCGGCAGGCGTTGTTGCGGATGTGAGGCGAGGTGGAGATCCGCTCGCAGGCATCGTAGGGTGGGCAAAGCGGAAGCGTGCCCACCACTTCTGTTCCGTTGGAGGAGAGATGGTGGGCACGGCGCAAGGGCGCCTTTGCCCACCCTACGAAATCTTGCGATAGCCTCGTGAGGAGCATGGTCGTGGCCCCCTCACCCCGCCTTCCCCAGATGCTCCAGCGCATCCTCCGCTCGCAGCGGCACCCGTGACGCCTCGTTGTTGAGGTCGACGAGCTGGACCAGCAGCCCCATCAGCGCCTTGCGATCGCCGGGCTTGAGCGGCTCCAACATGCGCGCCTGCGCACGTTCGACGGCGGGGATGATCTCGCGCAGGATCGCGGCGCCCGGCTTGGTCAAATAGAGCAGCTTGATCCGCTTGTCCTCCGGCGCCGGCTTGCGCTCGACAAAATCCTTGGCCTGGAGCCGTTCGATCACGCTGCCGAGCGTGGAGCGGTCGAAGGCGATCACCGCCGACAACCGCGTCGCGTCGATGCCAGGATGAGTGTGGATCGCGATCAGCGCCGCATATTGCACGGGCGTAAGGTCGAACGCCTTGCACTCCTCCATGAAGATCGAGACCGCGATTTGCTGCATGCGCCGGAACAGATAGCCCGGCGCGGCATAGACCGCGTCTATCGTAATCGGCGCGGCAGGCTTACTCGGCATCGGGCTGCTTCTCCGGTGCGGCGTTGGCGAAGGCGGGCAGCGCCTTGGCGGCGGCTTCGGCCTTGAGCAGGCGCGGATACGCCGCGACGTCAACGCCGAAGCGGCGCGCATTGGCAAGCTGCGGCACCAGGCAGAGATCGGCGAGCGTCGGCGTATCGCCAAAGCAGAACGGCCCTGGTTCACCCTTGATCAGCGTCTCGCAAGCCGACAGTCCCTCGCGATTGACCCAGGCGGCCCAATCCTGGACTTTCTCCTCGGGCAACCCAAGCTCGCGCAGCCGCGCCAGCACTTTCAGATTCTGAACCGGATGAGTGTCGCAGGCGATCGCCAGCGCGAAAGCCCGCACCTTGGCGCGCTGCAACGCATCCTTCGGCAGCAGTGGCGGCTCGGGGTGCGTTTCGTCGAGCCATTCGATGATGGCGACTGATTGCGTCAGCACCGCGCCAGCGTCGTTCTCCAGCGCCGGTACCAAGCCCTGCGGGTTGATGGCGAGATAGGCGGGCGCGCATTGTTCGCCCTTGCGAAGATGATGCGGCAAGTGCTCTGCACCGAGGCCCTTGAGATTCAGCGCGATCCGCACGCGATAGGCTGCGCTGGAGCGGAAATAGCCGTGCAGCTTCATTGGAACCCTCCCTGTCTGTCATTCCGGGGCTCCCGAAGCGAGAGCCCGGAATGACGACGACCTTGTATGTCGTTCGTCAAGTTGACGCTACCCAGACTGTAAGTATACTGTCAAATAACAAAACGACGGGAGCCGCACCATGGAAGCCGTGACCAAGACGCCGGAACGCGAGGCGTTCTACAAGAGGATCGACGGCGAAAATCTCACCGCGCTGTGGACGGTGATGGGCGATTTGATCACGCCGGAGCCGAAGAGCGCCTGCCGGCCGCACCTCTGGAGGTTCGACGTCATCCGTGACTACATGACCGAAGCGGGCAAGCTGATCACCGCCAAGGAAGCCGAGCGGCGGGTGCTGGTGCTGGAGAACCCGGGCCTGCGCGGCCAGTCCAAGATCACGACATCGCTTTATGCCGGCGTGCAAATGGTGGTGCCCGGCGACGTGGCGCCCGCGCACCGGCACAGCCAGTCGGCACTGCGCTTCGTGCTCGAAGGCAAGGGCGCCCACACCGCTGTCGACGGCGAGCGCACCGCGATGGAGCCCGGCGATTTCATCATCACGCCGTCGATGACCTGGCACGATCATTCCAACGAGACGAGCGAGCCAATGTTCTGGCTCGACGGCCTCGATATTCCGCTGGTGCAGTTCTTCGATTGCTCCTTCGCGGAAGGCTCCAGGGAAGACCAGCAGAAGATCACAAAGCCGGCCGGCGACAGCTTTGCCCGCTACGGCCACAATCTCTTGCCGGTCGACGTGAAGCGGTCATCGAAGACCTCGCCGATCTTCAGCTACCCCTATGCCTACACCCGCGAGGCGCTGGAGAAAGCACGCACGAGCCAGGAATGGGACGCCTGCCACGGGCTAAAGCTTAGGTTCAGCAACCCCGAGACCGGCGATTTCGCCATGCCGACCATCGGGACCTTCATTCAGCTGCTGCCCAAGGGTTTCAAGACCGCACGCTACCGCGCGACGGATGCGACCGTGTTCTGCCCGATCGAAGGCCGGGGCCGCAGCCGCATTGGCGATGCGGTTTTCGAGTGGGGCCCGCGCGATCTGTTCGTGGTGCCGAGCTGGCAGTGGGTGACGCACGAGGCGGATGAGGATGCCGTGCTGTTCAGCTTCTCGGACCGGCCGGTGCAGCAAAAGCTGGATCTGTTTCGCGAGGACCGCGGGAGCGCGTGAGGATCACGACTAACCACATCCGTCATTGCGAGCGCAGCGAAGCAATCCAGAATCTTTCCGCGGCGGGATTCTGGATTGCTTCGTCGCAAGTACTCCTCGCAATGACGGCTGTGGCTACCGCCAGTGCAACAGCCGCGTCTCCAGCCAATTGATCACCCTGCCCACCACAAGCCCGAACGCCGACAGGATCACCACGCCCGCGAGCAGCTGATCGGTCTGCATCAAATTGCCGGCCTGGAGCACGAAAGCGCCGATGCCGTACTGGGCGCCGATCATCTCGGCGCTGACCACGAGCAGCAGCGCCACTGAGGCCGTGATGCGGAAGCCGGCGAGGATCGCGGGCAGCGCGCCCGGCCAGACCACCTTGCGCACGATGGTGGCGAACGGAACGTTGAAGCTTTGCGCCATGCGGATGAGGTTGCGCGGCACCGCATCGACGCCGCTATAGACCGAGATCGCGGTCGAGAAGAACACCCCGAGCGCAATGGTCGCGATCTTCGGCTCTTCGCCGATGCCGAGCCAGAGGATCAGAAGCGGCAGCAGCGCGATCTTCGGAATCGGGAACAGCGCCGAGATGAAGGTGATGCCGACGCTGCGCGCCAGCCGCGACAGGCCGATGGCGAAGCCGACCGCAATGCCGGCCGCCGTCCCCAGCAGCCAGCCGACGCCGATGCGCAGCAGCGACGCCGAGAGATGCTGCCAGAGCGCGCCCGACAGCGCGAGCTCGTAGATCGCGCGCACGATTGCCGACGGCGCCGGCAGGAACAGCGGATTGACGAGACCGGTGCTGCCTGCCGCTTGCCAGATCGCAATGACCAGCGCGAGCGCGATCCAGCCGCCGAAACGGCTGGAGGCCGGCACGAAGCCTGCGCCGCGAAAGCGGACGCGGCGCGTCACGGCGTCCTTGGTTGATGGCTCCGTCGCGCGATCAAGCATGCTGGACCTCGCGCTCGGCATCGATCGCCTCGTTGCGGATCAGCGACCAGATCTGGTTCTGCAGCGCGAGCAGCTTCTCGCGCGCAGCGATTTCGCCGCGTTCGGCGCGCGTCATCGGCACGCTCACGACCTCGCGGATGCGCCCCGGTCGCCGTGACAGCACCACGATGCGGTCGGCCAGCCGCGCCGCCTCTTCGAGATTATGCGTGACATAGACCGCGCCCATGCCGCCATCGGCGAGCAGGCGGACGAAATCCTCCATCAGCAGCTCGCGCGTCTGCGAATCCAGCGCCGACAGCGGCTCGTCCATCAGCAGGATGGCAGGCCTCACCGCGAGCGCGCGCGAAATGCCGACGCGCTGGCGCATGCCGCCGGAAAGCTGCTTCGGGTAGGTCTTGCGAAAATCGGTCAGTCCCGTGCGGCGCAGCGCATCCTCGACCAGCGCACGGCGCTGCGTGGCTGAGACCTGCGTGTGCAGCAGCGGGAATTCGACGTTCTCCTCGACCGTCGCCCAGGGCAGCAGCGCGAAATCCTGGAACACGAAGGTCAGCGGATTGAGACTGTCCGCCGGCGGCGCGCCGCGCAACTCGGGTGCGCCCGACGTCGGCTGCAGCAGCCCGCCGAGGATCGACAGCAGCGTGCTCTTGCCGCAGCCCGAGGGACCGACGATCGCCACCACCTCGCCGGCGCCGACGGTGAAGGAGACGTCGTCGAGCACGGCGAGATCGCCGAAGCGGTGGGAGATGTGGTTGGCGATCAGGTCCATCTGCGATGTTCTACTCTCAATCCGCCTTCACAAAATCCTTGGCGATGATCGTATTGGCATCAAAGCCCTTGTCAGCAAAGCCCTGCTCCTGGAGCCATTTGATCTGGTTATCGACGTTCTTGACGTCGAGCTTGCCGTCCGGATCGATGTAGGCACAGTTGCCGACCACCTGCTCGACCGGCAGGTTGGTGTATTTGGCGATGATCTCCAACAGCGGCCTTGTCTTGTCGTTGATCGGGGCAACACCGTCCTTCATCGCGGCAAGGATGACGTCGTGATATTCGCGATCGGCCCTGGCGAGCACATCGAGAAATTTCGTCACCAGCACCTTGTTGGTCAGCGTCTTCGGCGAGGCGAATACAGCGCCCAATTGCCAGGGCGTCTCGTCGCCGACCCAGCCCAGGAATTTCGCGCCGCCTTCATCCATCAGCTTTCGCGCGGTGGAGATCGGCAGCAGCGCCGCGTCGACGGTCTCGCCCTTCAGCGCGGCGGCTGCGTTCGACAATGACTGCAGCGGCACGATCTTCACCTCGGCGAGCTTGAAGCCGTATTTGTCGGCGAGCAGGCCGAGCGAATAATGGAAGGATGATCCGACCTGGGTCACCGCGATGCGCTTGCCCGCGAGGTCCTTCGGCGTCTTCAGGCCGCTCGCATAGGCGTTGTTGCTGGCGAAATAGCCGATCAGGGGATAGCCGGCCCTTTCGCGGCTCATGCCGCCGATCACCTTCAGCACGCCCTTGCCGGCGAGATTGTAGAGGCCGGCGGTAAAAGCCGTGACGCCGAAATCGACGTCGCCCGAGGTCGTGGCGACCGCGATCGGCTGCGCCGCGTCGAAGAATTTCAGCTCGACGTCGAGGCCGGCTTCGCGGAAATAGCCCTTGTCCTGCGCGATGAAGACCGGCGCGGAGGACGACAGGCGGAGCACGCCGATCCTGGCCTTCAGTGCGTCTTCGGCCCGGGCCGTGCCCATCGCCATCATCGCCAAAAGGCCAGCTGCGGCAAGCCGCGCAATCCTGATCATCCCGCTTCCTCCAATGGTTCTTCTTGCAGTCCGTTACAGGCCCTCGGGCACCGGCTGGTCCCGCCCGATGAAGGCGCCCTGTTGTTTCAACGTTTCCTGCAATATTTCAACCGGGATTTCTCGTGGAATCCGGTTTCCGGACAGCGCCAGGGCGGCTGCGGAACCGGCTGCCTCCCCCATCACGAAGCAGGCCCCGGAAACCCGCGCCGCCGACTGCCCCTCATGGGTCATCGAGGCGCAGCGGCCGGCGACCAGGAGGTTATCGACGCCCTCCGGCACCAGCATCCGGTACGGCAGCTCGTTATAGCCGCGCGATTCCGGGATCGGCGGGAAGGTGAAGACGACGTCCCCGGGGACGTGGGCCTCGATCGGCCAGCCATTGACGCCGATGGAATCCTCGAACGAGGCGCAGCCGAGCACGTCCTCGCCGCTGAGCTGGTAGCCGCCCTTGATGCGGCGGGTCTCGCGGATGCCGAGTTGCGGCGGCAGATCGACGATGTAGGATTTTTCAAACCCCGGCACAGTGCGCAGGAATTCAAAGGCTGCGAGCGCCTGCTTGCGGCCCTCGATCTCGCCGCGGGTGAGATCGTCGGGCTCGACGCCGTTGATGGCGTGGCCGTCCTCGCGCGCGATTTGGGTGAAATTCACCCGCCATTCGATGCCGGATTTTTGCGGCCGCACGATCGCGCTCTTGCGCGGGAATTTGTGCGTGCCGGCGGCGGTGGCCTGTTCCATCAATTGCGGGATGGTCCGCCAGGCATCGCCGGCCTTTGCGGGGTCAATGCCGTTGAGACGAAGCATCATCGACGGGTACATCGGATGGCCGTGCTCATCGCCGATGTCGAACGGCGCGCCGGCCCAGACTGCGAGATCCCCGTCGCCGGAGCAATCGATGAAGATCTCTGAGCGCACCGCCTGCCGGCCCGCCTTGGTCTCGACCATCAGCGCGTCGATGCGGCGGTCATCGCCCATCACAACGCCCGCGCCGAGTGCGTGGAAGAGGATGTGAACCTTGTGGCTCACAAGCAGCTCGTCGGCTGCGATCTTGTAGGCCGCGGTGTCATAGGCCTGGGCAAACACCTTGCCGAGGATCAGATGTGGCGTGTTGAGGCCGTTCAGATGATCGATCCGCGCCAGCAGGTCAGACGCCATGCCCTGCACCAGCCGGTGGGCCTGGCCAAAGACATTGCCATGCAGACCGCAGAAATTGGTGACGCCTGCCGCGGTGCCCATGCCGCCGAGAAAGCCATAGCGCTCGATCAACAACGTCTTTCGTCCGGCACGCGCTGCGGATGCCGCCGCCACAATGCCGGCCGGGCCGCCGCCGAGCACGACGACTTCGTATTCGCCGTAAAGCGGCACCTGGCGCGCTGGTTCTTCGATCGTCGTGGCCCGCATGGCGCGTCCTATCCCTGAAAATCTCTTGCTTGGCCCGACTATGAATTAACGCGAGGCAGGCTACAATCCACCAATATACGCGATCAGCTTTCTCGAATCGAGAAAGGTCGACATGGATATCCTGGTAAACCTCCAAGCGTTCCTCGCCACGGCAGATGCAGCCGGATTCTCCGCGGCCGCCCGAAAACTCGGTGTCTCGACCTCTGTGGTGGCCAAGCGCGTCACGCAGCTGGAAGCGCGGATCGGCACGCCGCTGTTCCACCGCTCGACCCGGCAATTGCGGCTGACCGACGCCGGCCAACGCTATGTGCATCGCGCGCGCGGCGTGGTCACCGACGCCACCGATTTGCTCTCGCGCATGGGCGAGAAGGGCCACGATCTCGTCGATCATCTCCGTATCAAGGCACCGACCTCGCTGACGGTGGCGCGGCTTGCCGATGCCTTCAGCGCGTTCCAGACCCAGAACCCGCGATTAAAGCTCGAGATCGTGCTGATCGATCGTCCGGTCGATCCCGTCACCGAAGGCTTTGACATCGCGATCGGCGCCTTTCCGCATTCCTTCGGCGGTGTCGTCGACGAGCCGCTGTGCGCGCTGAAGCGGCTGCTCTGCGCCTCACCGGCCTATTTGAAGAAGCACGGCACGCCAAAGCATCCGCGCGACCTCGTCGAGCATCGCTGCCTCAGCTTCCTGCCGACCGGTCCGGAATGGATCTTTGACGGACCGCGCGGCCGCATCAGCATCCAGGTCAGCCCGCTGTTGTCCTCCAACGAGGGACATGTGCTGGCGCGCAGCGCGATCGCCGGCAACGGCATCGCGCTGATATCGCACTATCTCGTCGCGGATGCCTTGCGCGACGGCACGCTCAAGCCCGTGCTGCGCGATTTTCCAATTCCCGAGCTGTGGGTGAAGGCCGCGATCCCCGAGCGGCGGCGCAATGCGGCGGCAGTGCAGGCGCTGCTGGCGCTCCTCAAGACGTCACTCGCTACGTCGCTGTGAGGCTGGCCGCGCAACCGTCACGTCTTCCCGCCGCCCCAGTTCGCCGCCCGCTTCTCGGCGAACGAAGCCAGCCCCTCCGCCGCCTCCGGGCTCTGGCGCTTGAGCGAATGCAGTTGCACGAGCCGCGCGTACGCCGCATCGTCCACGGCCATTCCGCCGAACGAGCTCTCCAGCGCCAGCCGCTTGGTCTCGGCCACGGCCTCCGGTCCGTTGGCGAGCAGCTGCTCGACCACCTTGGCACCGGCGGCTTCGAGATCGGCGAGCGGCACGACGTCATGGACGAGGCCGATGCGGCGGGCGTCTTCGGCGCCGAAGCGTTCGCCGGTCAACGCGTAACGGCGGACTTGCCGTACACTTATGGCGTCGCAGAGCTGCGGGATGATGATCGCGGCGGTCAGACCCCAGCGCACCTCCGTGATGGAGAACAGGGCGTTGTCGGCGGCGATCACGACATCGCAGGCCGAAATCACGCCGGTGCCGCCACCAAAGCAGCCGCCCTGCACCAACGCGATGGTCGGGATCGGCAGCGTGTTGAGCCGCTGCACGGCCTCGAACGTCGCCCGGGACGCCGCCTCGTTCGCATCAGGCGATTGCGGCCGCACGCCATTGATCCATTTGAGGTCGGCGCCGGCCTGAAAGTGCTTGCCGTTGCCCCGGAGCACGACAACACGGAGGTTGGGCTTTTTGCCGAGATCGTCCATGGCCCCGAGCACACCGGCGATCAGGGCGCCGTCATAGGCGTTGTTGACCTCCGGGCGATTGAGCGTGACGGTCGCAACCCCGCGCTCGTCGAGGGTCCACAGGACAGGGCTGGCAGTCATCGGCGATCCTCCGGTCTTATTGGTTGCCGCGCACTATGGACGAGGCTGTAGACCCCGATCCATATCTTTCCGGCGTGGGGCGGCCGCGCCCATCGCATGGCGGCTTGTGTCATGCTGCGGCCGGGCGACGACCGAGAGACCAGGCAAAGCGATCAGGGACGGGACATATACATGCGCATCTGCATTTTCGGCTCGGGTGCCGTCGGAAGCCATCTCGCGGTCAGGCTGGCGCGCGCCGGCCACGAAGTCTCATGCGTGATGCGCGGCGCGCATCTCGAGGCGGTGCGCGCCAATGGCCTGAAGTTGCGCGTCGGCGATTCCGAGGTCTCGGCCAAGGTGAACGCCTCGGGCGATCCGGCCCAGCTCGGCCCGCAGGATGTGGTGATCTCGACGCTCAAGGCCACGGCGCTGACCGGACTGGTCTCCAGCATCAAGCCGCTGCTCCAGGACGACACCGCCATCGTATTCGCCCAGAACGGCATTCCCTGGTGGTACGGTATCGGCCTGCCGCCGCGACACCCGACGCCGCCGGACATTTCCTTCCTCGATCCAGGTGGACGTCTGCGCGCCTGCATCCCGAAGGAGCGGATCATCGGTGGGGTGGTGTTCTCCTCCAACGAGGTGACCGCGCCCGGCGTCGTGCAGAACCTGACGCCGGACCGCAACCGCCTCCTGATCGGCGAATGCGACGACCGCAATTGCGAACGCATCACGAAACTCCGCGGCGTCTTCAACGACGCCCGGCTGGAATCGCCGCCAGTGGCCGAAATCCGCGAGGCGATCTGGTCAAAGCTGCTGACCAACATGTCGCTGTCGGTGCTGTGCCTGCTGACCGGACAGACCGCGCGCGGCGTGCGCGACGACCCCGCCTTCGCCGAGGTCATTCCGCGCATGCTGAACGAGGCGAACGACATCGCGCAGCACTTCATCCCCGAGGTCAAGCGCGTCACACGCAGCGGCCCCGCCCCCAATCACAAGCCATCGCTGCTGCAGGATTACGAGCTCGGCCGCGCCATGGAGATCGACGTGTTGGTGAAGGCGCCCGCCGCCTTCGCGCGCACCGCGGGCCTGTCGACCCCGACGCTCGACCTGATCGCTGCACTCGCAATCCAGAAGGCGCGCGACAAGGGGCTTTATTCGGCCTGAGCCTCAGGCGAGTTGGTCAATCCAGGCCGTGAGCGTGTCGAGCACCTCTGTGAGCGCCTCATCGTTGGTGCGGCCGGACTTCTTCAGCACCGCGAAGGAGTGGTCGCCGCCTTCGACCTCATGCAGCGTCGCCTTCGCGCCGAGCGCCGCAACGACGGGCCTGAGAAGGCCGAGATCGGCGAGCCCGTCGCGCGTGCCTTGCAGGAACAGCATAGGAATCTCAACCTGGGCGAGGTGCTCGGCCCGTTCCGTCGAGGGCTTCTTGTTGGCATGCAGAGGAAAGCCGAGGAAGGCGAGCCCTTTCACGCCGGGCAACGGCGTCTTCGCTTGCGCC
Organism: Bradyrhizobium sp. S3.12.5; assembly: GCF_040548225.1. Classification (NCBI taxonomy): domain Bacteria; kingdom Pseudomonadati; phylum Pseudomonadota; class Alphaproteobacteria; order Hyphomicrobiales; family Nitrobacteraceae; genus Bradyrhizobium; species Bradyrhizobium sp. S3.12.5. The sequence continues at coordinate 214,960 of NZ_JBEPRF010000001.1, read as the reverse complement.
TGCGACGTCATGCGTCCGCCGAACGATTTTCCGCCGGCAACGAGCGTCACGCCGGGGCACAGCCGCGCCGCCTCCTCGACCGCCGCGCGGATGGTGGCGTGCGCGACCACCGGCTGGTCGGGACGGCCCTGCTTGTTTTCCATGTAGGGAAAATTGAAGCGGAACGTGGCGATGCCACGGTCCGCGAGCCCCGCCGCGACCTTCTCCATGAAGGAATACCGCATGTCGGCGCCCGCGCCGTGTGCCAGGACGTAACAGGCGCGCGCATTGGCTGGCTGCATCAATGTCGCCGAGACCGTCCCGATCCGTTCGATGTCGAGCTTGAGCTCTGTCGCCTTGGCCGTCATGATGCGTTCACCCCTCGATCTGCATCTAGCGGCGTGCGTCGCCCGCCGGCCAGAGATAGTTCAGGACGTGATTGAGCGTCGTCATGATCTCGCGGTATCCGGTCTCGCTGCTCAGCGAGCCGAATTTCTCCTCCAGCGCAAGCTTGGCAAAACCGTGGACGGTTGACCAGGCCGCCGCGGCCGCGGTCTTCGCCTCTTTCGGCGTCCCGCCGACGAGTTCGGCGATGATGGTTTCGAACTCGCGGCCGGCCGTCCTGCTCGCCTGCCTGAGGCGCGAATCGTCCGCGACAAGGCGTTTGTTGGCAAACATCATCTGGAAACGACCGGGATGCTTCAGCGCGAATTCAACATAGGCGAGGCCCTGGGCATGGAGCTTTTCGCGCGCGCCCTGCTTGCGAGACGCAGCATCCCGCAGCGCGCCGGCAAGCGCGTCATAGCCGCGGATCGCCACCTCCGTCAGCAGGCCCTGCGCATTGCCGAAATGATGTGACGGTGCGGCCGGAGATACGCCGGCACGGCGGGCGGCTTCGCGCAGCGTAAAGCCTTCGGCGCCGTGCTCGGCAAGAATGGCCTCGCTCGCCGCAATCAGGGCCTCCTGAAGCTCGCCATGATGATAGCCGGCCTCAAGCTTCGGAACCCTGGGGCTCGGCTTGGCGCGCGCGGGCGCATTCGGTTTCGTCATGCCTAACTTGACACTGTTCAGATTGCGGGCTATCTATCTTAACACTGTTTAGATGGAGCGGCCGGGAGTTCGAAATGACCGAAATGCAGCATAGCACCGCAACCTCCCGCGTAAAGCGGCGTCATCTGGTCGGCGGGGCCGCACTCGGCATGCTGGCGAGTGCCATCGGCGGCCTTGCCGGCGGCATGGCGCTTGGCCAGGGCGCGACGCTGCCGCAGCAGAAGCCAAGCGGCAAGCGCCGCTTCGCCGACAAGACCATCATCGTGACCGGCGGCACCTCGGGCATCGGCCGCGCCGCCGCGTTGATGTTCGCCGCCGAAGGCGGCAGGGTCGTGTTCTGCGGACGCAATGTCGAACGCGGGGCCCGGGTCGAGGAGGAGATCAAGGCGGGCGGTGGCAACGCGTCGTTCGTCCGGGCCGACGTCCGCAACGAGGCCGAGGTCAAGGCCCTGGTCGACAAGACGATCGATCTTCATGGCCGCCTCGACGTCGCTTTCAACAATGCGGGCATCTCCATCGAAAAGCCCCTGCATCAGTACAGCGCTGCCGAGTTCGATGACGTGATCAATACCGACCTGCGCGGCGTTTTCCTGTCCATGAAGTACCAGATTCCGCACATGCTGCAGAACGGCGGATCGATCGTGGTCACCTCGTCGTCCAACGCCATCGCCACGACGGCGAACCGCTCCGCCTATTCCGCGGCCAAGCGCGGGCTTGTCGGCATGGTGCAGGCCGCTGCACTCGAATATGCCCAATACGGCATCCGCATCAACACCCTGATCCCCGGCACCACGGATACCCCGTTCATCCGCCGGCTCGCCGGCATGGAAAATCTTCCCGATGCTGCCTGGCACGTGGCCATCGCGCAATGGGCCAAAAGCCATGTTCCGGGAATGCAGCGCGTGGCGAGCGCGGAGGAGGTCGCGGCGTTCGCACTCATGCTCGCCTCGGACGATCATCCCTACGCGACCGGCGGCCAATTCATCATCGACGGCGGCAAAACCGCGCAGGCAGGATAGGCCAACGGCCGGCGCAGCCTCAAGACACAATCATGGGCGGCCGCCGCTGGCGTAGCAACGCGGCGGGCTTGCGCCCGCCGCTGGCCTTGTGGCACGGCTGGGCGAGCGCATCGCCATCAACGACCGAGGCCGCCATGTCCTACCGCTCCTCCTGGATGACCGAAGAGCTCGACGTCTTCCGCGACCAGTTCCGGAGATATCTCGCCAAGGATCTGGCGCCGCATGCCGGGAAATGGCGCGAGCAGAAGATGGTCGATCGCTTCGCCTGGCGCGGGCTTGGTGAAATGGGCGCGCTGCTGGCGAGCGTCCCGGAGGAATATGGCGGCCTGGGCGCGACCTTCGCCTATGACGCAGCCGTGCTGGACGACCTCGAAAGCACCGTGCCGGAGCTGACCACCGGCGTCTCCGTGCACAGCGCCATCGTCGCTCATTACATCCTCAACTACGGCTCGGAGGAGCAGAAGAAGCGCTGGCTGCCGAAGATGGCCTCGGGCGAGATGGTCGGCGCCGTCGCCATGACCGAGCCCGGCACCGGCTCGGACCTTCAGGCCGTCAAGACCACAGCGAAGAAGCAGGGCAATTCCTACGTCATCAACGGCCAGAAGACTTTCATCACCAACGGCCAGGCCGCCGATCTCGTCATCGTGGTCGCCCGCACCGGCGAGCTGGGTGCCAAGGGCATTTCGCTGCTCGTGGTCGAGACCGCGGGCGCGGACGGCTACAAGCGCGGGCGCAACCTCGACAAGATCGGCCTGCACGCCTCCGATACGTCGGAACTGTTCTTCGACAATGTGCAGGTAGCCCCGGAAAACCTGCTCGGCAAGGAAGAAGGCCAGGGTTTTGCGCAGCTGATGCAGCAGCTGCCGCAGGAGCGCCTTGCGCTCGCGGTCGGCGCCGTCGCCTCGATGGAGCGCGCCGTCAAGCTCACCACCGAATACACCAAGGAACGGAAGGCGTTCGGCAAGCCGTTGATGGATTTCCAGAACACCGCCTTCACGCTCGCCGAACGCAAGACGGAGGCGATGATCGCGCGCGTCTTCGTCGACTGGTGCATCGAGCGCCTGGTCGCCGGGGATCTCGACACCGTCACCGCGTCGATGGCGAAATACTGGTGCTCGGACAAGCAGGTCCAGACCGCCGACGAGTGCCTCCAGCTGTTCGGCGGCTATGGCTACATGCAGGAATACCCGATCTCGCGTATCTTCATCGATTCCCGCATCCAGAAGATCTATGGCGGCACCAACGAGATCATGAAGCTGCTCATTGCAAGGTCGCTGTAGTCGGCTATTTCGTCGATGGCCTCTTGTAGCGTTTCGCATAGTCCGGCGTGGAGATGCCCGGCTTGAGATCTCCGCAATTCCGAGGCTCGCCGGCCATCAGCTTCAGCGGTACGACACCGGCCCAGACGTCCAGGGCATGGTCTTCGTCGGGATCGACTACGCCGTGATTCCGAATCTTCGCCGAAGCCTCAGCAATGGAAAAGCGGAGAAAGACCGTTGCGGCCAGCTCCTTTTTCTTCGCCGGACGAACGATGTGGCCCGGCATGATATCTTCGACGAAGGCTGCGACCAGGCGCTCCTTTTCGTCGTTGTCCACGATCTTCTCCGCTGTGCCGAAGATCATGACAGAGCGATAATCCATGCTCATTCCGAATCCGGACCTGCCGGCCACGATTGAATCGACCAGCGTGACGGTGATGCAGGCCGGCGCGCCATCCGCCAAGGCGGTGAGAAGCTGGTTGTTCGGACTGCCGTGAACATACACATGCTCGCCGACACGGATGATCGCCGTCGGGATGACGCGCGGCCCGCTCTCGGTGGCGACGCCGATGTGGCACACCAGTGCCTCGTCGAGAATGTCGTAGATGACCTGGCGATCATAGGCTGCGCGCTCGGGGCGCCGGCGCACGCGAGTCTTCTCCGTGGGGGCGATGGTCGTCACGACGGACCTCCTACGCGAGCTGATGGGCTATCATGGGCTTGTTGTGCGTGAGGTGATCGCCCTCGTAGTCGTTTCGCTCGTCGACGCGCTTCCCGGCGATATAAGCTTGAATTCGGTCATGGAGGGACACAGGCACCGTGACGCCCTCTTTTACGGTCCGCTCGCGCGCTTCATATCGGCGATCAGAGGGAAGCCTGGCCCCGTCCTGTTCCAGCATACGCGCGAAAAGCATCTCCGAATGCTTGAGCTGCGCAACGCGATCGCCGTTTTCGACACATCGGACCGGGTCGATGGCGATAATCAATTCACCGCCGCAAGGAGCGCCGGTGTTCGCCTTGTCGCGCTCGCCGGCCTCGAAGCTGAGCACGTCTCCAACCAGCGGGCCGGCCAGCAGCTCGACCATCATTGCGATGTTCGAGCCCTTGAAGCCGCCGAAGGGCAGTTGGGCTCCTGCAAGCGCCTGAGCCGGATCGGTCGTGGGCTTGCCGTTGGGGCCGATGGCCCATCCTTCCGGCAGTGCTTTCCCGTCACGCAATCGAAGCTGGATCTCGCCCCTTGCAGAGGCGCTCGACGCCTGGTCGAAGACCACCGGCCGCTTGTCGTGACGCGGCCAGGCGAATGCCATCGGATTGGTGCCGAACAGCGGCTTCGTCCCGCCGGCGGGCGCTACGTACGGGCTGGCCGCGACGAAGGCGAAGCCGACGAGCCCGCGTTCGGCCAGCCGCTCGACTTCCGGCCATAACGCGGCAACGTTGAGCGCGTTCGTCACCGCGAGCACGGCAATTCCGTGCTCCTTCGCCCTATCGGCCAGGGGCTGGTCACCGCGTTCGAGGGCCAACGGGGAAAAACCGTATTTCGCATCGATCTTGACCACACTGGGCGTCAGTTCGACGAGCGACGGCTCCGCATCTCCGGAGGCCTGCCCCGACAGCAGGCCGTTCATGTAGAACGGCAGCCTGAACAGACCGTGGTGACGGCATTCATCTCGTTCCGCCGCGGTGACGGTGTTTGCGATGGCCTGGGCGTGGATTTCGCTGAAACCCTGAGACAGCAAAGCGGCCTTGGCCGAGCGGTGGACCTCGCCAAGCGACATCTGAACGAAATTTTGCATGAACCAGCTCCGTGTGACGGCCGGGAGAGCAAGCCGGCGACAAAAGTCACTATCCACAAATTTGCATAATATGCAAATTCATTCTTATGGCAATTTGCCCGAGGCGCGGCCGCTTAGGTCGGCTGTGATCAGGAGGACTTGGCTGGCGCCATGTCGATGACGTCGGACGGGGTCACGACCATAAGCATCTTGGCCGGCTTTTTGCCGACATTCCTGCCCATGTGAGGCTTGTCGCCGAGCAGATGGACGCAATCGCCCGCGTCCAGCGTCAGCCGATCGGACCCGATCTGGAATTCGATCCGGCCCTCGAGGATATAGAGGACTTCCTCGCCTTCGTGCGAGAGGAGCTTGACGTCAATCTCCGACGTAACCGGAAACTCGAGCAGAAAGGCGTTGAGCTTGGGTTCAGTCAGGTCGCCAGAGAGCCAGTGGTAATCGTAACCATTTGCTGACATTTGCTCTGAATCGTTGCGGTCCTTCTTCCTCGACACCGAATAATGCTTCGGGACGTAGGCCTCGTTGGTGTCCTCGAAGAGGTCCCGCAGAGGAACGTTCAAACGGGTCGCGATCGAGATGAGATTCGCGATGGAGGTCGCGGTCTCACCTCTTTCGATTCGAGAAAGATAGGCGGCCGACAGATTGGTGTCGGCCCCCAATTGCTGCAACGTGAGTTTACGAAGTTGGCGCGCCTCTCGAATTCGAAGTCCGAGCTGACGCGCGACAAATCGCGCCTGATCCAACACGCGCTCCCTAGCCTCTTGGAACGTCTCAAGGTTGGCTCTAGAGGCAATTTGCCGGACATGCAAGATTAGAGAGGCGTCTACGGATCTTCGGCCACAGGCAGTTGTCGCCTGTTATTTGCGAACCAGCGGGCACTCGCTCTGCTCAAGGCTCGGGAACGCCTGATCCGCGGGAATTGTCGCCAGAATCTTGTAGTAGTCCCAGGGTGCCTTGGATTCCGACGGCTGCTTGACCTCGACGAGATACATATCGTGCAGCATCAGCCCGTCCTCCCTGACCTTCCCATTCCGCGAAAAGATGTCGTCAACGGGAAGCTCCTTCATCTTGGTCATCACAGCCTGTCCTTCGTCGGTCTGCGCCGCCTCGACCGCTCGCAGATAATGCCGCACCGCCGAGTACACGCCGGCTTGAGTCATGGTCGGCATGGCGTTCCGCTTTGCGAAGAACTTTTTGGACCACGCCCGCGTCTCCTCGTTGCGGTCCCAGTAGAACGCCGTCACGAATTTGAGGCCCTTGGCGGCCGCCAGGCCAAGCGAATGGACGTCGGTGATGAACACGATCGGCGCGACAAGCGATTGGTCGGCGATGCCGAATTCGGCGGCCTGCTTGATGCCGGTCGCCATATCCGCGCCCGCGCTCGCCAGAGCGACGACTTTTGCCTTCGACGATTGCGCCTGTAGCAAATACGAGCTCATGTCTGAGGTATTGAGCGGATGCCGGACTTCGCCCAGGACCTGCCCTTTGCCTTCCGAGACGGCCTTGCGGATATCGGCGGCAAATGCCTGTCCGAAGGCATAATCCACCGTGACCAGGAACCAACTGCTGTAGCCCGATTTCACGAGCGCCTTCGCCAGTCCGTATCCGTTCGAGTAGCTGGTATAGACCCATTGGGCTGATGTCGCCGAGCAGGACTTGCTAGTGAAATCCGACGAAGCCGCCGCGATCAGGGTGACCTTGTCACGATCCCTGGCCAGCGATTGAACCGCGAAGCCCACGGACGAATTGGAGAAATCGGCGACCACGTCGACGCCGGCCCGGTCGAACCACTCGCGCGCCTTGGCCAGCCCGATGTCGGCCTTGTTCTGGTGATCGGCAGACAGCAACTCGATTTTCTTGCCAAGAACCGTTCCGCCGAATTCGTCGATGGCCATCTGTGCAGCCGCCACCGACCCTTGCCCGGAAAGGTCGGCGTAAGGCCCTGATTGATCGTTCAAAATGCCGATCTTGACGGTATCGTCGGATATGCCGGGCGCGGCAAACGCCGGAGGGGCCGACAGGACCAGCGCCAGCCCTCCAAGGGCCGCGCCGCGTGCGAAATTCGTTCTGAACATGGATCAATCCCTTTCTATCCCACTGGACAACATCTTCTTGCTGCAAATTTGCACTATATGCATAATTGCACAAAGGACATTTTTTGGGCGGCGTGTCCAAAGATATGGCGCTGGGCAGGATTTTGACGGTCCGGGGGCACCCCGCATCAGCGGCTCGCGCAGATCCTCCGCGCAAATTTCACGGGCACGGACCCAGTGCGGCCGACCGGCTGTCGGCGGCAGGCGCCGCGCCTTTGCAATTCTATCGCGAGCAGGTTTAGGCGCCGCTGACCCGCGCCCTCACCGGCTGCGCCAATCCCGCGGCCGGCATCCAAAGCGCTGCTTGAAGCGCCGGGCGAAGTGGGAGAGATCGGAAAACCCCCAATCGAAGGCGATCGTGCCGATCTCGCGGCCGGCAAGCGCCGGATCCTTCAGCTCGGCCGCAGCGCCATCAAGGCGGCGAGCCATCACATAGTCCGAAAACGTCGTGCCGGAGCGCTCGAACAGCTTGTGGACATAGCGCTCGCTGATGCCGACCGCGCCCGCGACCGCCGCGACCGTCAACCCAGGCTCGCGCAGCCGCTCGTGAATGGCCCGGCGTAGCGCCAGTACGGTGGCATCCGCGAAGTCTGCGGCTTCCGCCGTCTGCGCCCGCGAACGTCGCGACAGGCTGAGCGCAACGAGGTCGAGCAGCACGTCGAACAGCCGAACGCTGTCCTCCTCCGCCATCCGCAATGCGCCGGCATTCAGGGAGCGCGCGGTCTCGATGATGAGATGACCGACATGGGGATCGTCGGAGACGCGCTCGGCCCTGAAATCGAACGAGGCCGGCAGCCGGTCGCGCAAGGCACGCGACGGCACCCAGAACGAAGCGACCTCCAGCGTCGGACCGCGATCGTGCAACAGCGTCACCTCGCGGTCACTGTCGACGATACCGACCTGGCCCCGCGACAGGCTGACCTCGCGGCCGTCCTGAAGCATGCGGCAGCGCCCGGCGAGCTTGAAGTTGAGATAGAAGCAGCTCTCGCGCGAGGCTGCGATGTCGGCACGTGAACGATTCACGGTGTGCTCGGGAAACACCACCCGGTTGATCGCGCCGGCGCCGAGCCCGATCGTCTCCACCTTGGCCGGGAAGCGTGACGTCGTCGCCGATTCCGGCGTCAGGTTCATGAAGGCCTGGCAGATCGCCTCGCGGTAATAGGAAAACTGCTCGTCCAGCCGCGTCTCCGCGGTGTTCCAGATGACGTGCCGCGGCCGGCTTGTAGGATCGACCTGCTGCATCGGTTCACTCCGAGACCAATCCGGTTCACTTCCAGCCAAGCGGAAATTGGCCCGCCGGTTCACGCTTCGCACAACAAGAATTGTCTCCCGCGCCTCGCGAGCGCCGCAAAGGACCCAATTCATGTTGATCTAACCACATCCTGCGGAGGAGCCACAACATGTCGTCCTACGTTCTCGTCCACGGCGCCTGGCATACCGGTGCCGAGCTCGAGCCTGTCGCGGCCCCGATCCGCGCCGCCGGCCATCAGGTCTACCTGCCGACCATCAAGGGCAACCGCCCGGGTGACGCCAAGACGACGGGGCTTAAGGAAGCGATCCAGTCGATCGCCGACTATCTCGCCGAGAACAATCTGAAGGACGTCATCCTGCTCGGCCATTCCTATGGCGGCATGATCATTACCGGCGTCGCCGATCTCGCGCCCGAGCGCATCCGCCGCCTGGTCTACTGGAACGCCTTCGTGCCCAACAATGGCGAGTCGCTCAACGACATGGTGCCGCCGCACTATATCGGCCTGTTCGACGCGATCGCGGCCGAACGCGGCGACGGCTCGGTGGTGCTGCCGTTCCCGATCTGGCGCGAAGCCTTCATCAACGATGCGGATCTCGAGACGGCGCAGCGCGCCTACGACGTGCTCAATCCGCATCCGCTGAAGACCTTCAGCGACAAGATTGCGCTCAAGACCAACCCGGCCGAGATGCCGCTGGCCAAATCGTACATCAACTGCACCGAGGACACCGCGCTGCCGCACAGCTATGGCTGGCATCCGCGGCTCTCGGAGAAGCTCGGCCTGTTCCGCCTGGTGCAGGTGGCGGGAAGCCATGAACTATGCTTCTCCGATCCAGCACGCCTTGCCAAGGCGATCATGGAAGCAGGACGCGACTGACGCGCGCCAGTCCAAGGCAAGACGACTTTTGGCGATTGCTGCATCGCAGGCTTCGGCGGCACAGCCCTTGCTCGGTCTACCAACGATTTTCAGATTGGTGGGAGCAAGCCTGCTTGTCACGCCTCGCTCCCCGCCATACGCTGCCCCGTCATCGACAGCCGCCATCTGATCTCGTTTGCATCGGGAGAATTGCGAATGGTTCACGTCTCGCGACGGAAACTGCTTCAGCTTGCGGCCGTTGCCCCATCGGCACTTCCCCTGGCCTGGTCGTCGGCTGCATCGGCCGCGAGCGGAAAGAAAGTCCTGACTGCGGTGATGCAATCGGACCTCCGCGTCACCGACCCCGGCTTCACGACGGCCATCATCACCCGCGACCATGGCTACATGGTCTACGATACGCTGCTCGGCATCGATTCCAGCTTCAAGGTGCAGCCGCAGATGGCCGACTGGACGGTGTCCGCGGACAGGCTGACCTACACCTTCACCCTGCGCGACGGCCTGAAGTGGCATGACGGCGCGCCGGTGACGGCGGAGGATTGCGTCGCCTCACTGAAGCGCTGGTGCACGAGCGTCGACGGCATGGCGCGCAAGCTGGTGGACTTCACCGCGGGCATCGAAGCCGCGGACGGCAAGACGATCGTCCTCAAGCTGAAGGAGCCCTATGGCCTCGTGCTGGAGACGATCGCCAAGCCGTCGGCCGTTGTCGCCTTCATGATGCCGAAGCGGTTGGCGGAGACCCCGATCACCAAGCAGATTCCGGAGCAGATCGGCTCCGGCCCATTCAAGTTCGTCGCGAGCGAATTCCAGCCCGGCGTGAAAGCCGTTTACGAAAAGAACACCGACTATGTGCCGCGCAAGGAGCCGGCGGAATGGACATCGGGCGGCAAGGTGGTGAAGGTCGACCGCGTCGAGTGGCTGACGATGCCGGACGCACAGACCGCGCTCAACGCGCTGCAATCAGGCGATGTCGATTTCGTTGAAACGCCACCGTTCGACATGCTGCCCGCGCTCGAATCCAATCCGGACATCAACGTGTCGATCCTGAACAAGTTCGGATTCCAGTCGTTCGGCCGGATGAACTTCCTGCATCCGCCGTTCGACAATGTGAAGATCCGCCGCGCCGCGATGCTTGCGATCAACCAGAAGGACGTGCTCGACGCGCAGATCGGCAATCCCAAATACTACAAGTTCTGCGGCGCATTCTTCATCTGCGACACGCCGCTCGCCAGCGACGCCGGCGGCGAGACCCTGGTCAAGGGCAACGGCATGGCGGACGCCAAGAAGGCGTTGGTCGAGGCCGGTTATGACGGGACGCCCGTGGTGATCCTGGCGCCTACCGACCAGATCCTGCTGAAAGCGCAGCCAGTCGTGGTCGCACAGCTCCTGCGCGAGGCCGGCTTCAAGGTCGATCTTCAGGCGATGGACTGGCAGACCGTGGTCACCCGTCGCGCCAACCAGAAGTCGCCGAAGGAAGGCGGCTGGAACATGTTCTTCACCTACCAGGGCGCGGCCGACTCCTTGAACCCGCTGGTCAACGTCCCAATGGGCGGCAAGGGCACGAGTGGCGGCTGGTACGGCTGGTCCGAGGACCCCAAGCTCGAGGAGCTGCGCGACTCCTTTGCCCGCGCCACCTCACCGGAAGAGCAAAAGAAGATCGCCTTCGACATACAGAAGGAGGCCTACGATCAGGTGATCTACGTTCCGCTCGGCCAGTTCCAGGCGCCGAGTGCATGGCGCAAATCGCTCACCGGCGTGATCGACGGCCCGGCGACGCCGATGTTCTGGAATGTGGACAAGAACGAGTAGTTTCCTCTCTCCGTTCTCACGGGAAGAGGCAAAGCCCTAATTCGGATGCCACCAGCGGCCGCCGATGACGACGCCTTCGGAGACGATCTTGCGATCGCCGATCAGGTGCTCGCCGACCACGTCCTCATAGTCGAACTGGCCTTGCTTGACCGAGATCAGCGTGGCGTCACCGACGCTGCCCGGCTTGAGGCTGCCGAGCTCGGGCCGCCGCAGCGCCATTGCGGCGTTCTCCGTCGACGCCGCAATCACGTCCGACAGTGACATGCCCATGCAGAGGAACTTCGACATCGTCGTCACCTGATCGAAGGCCGGCCCGTCGATGCAGAGCTGATGGATGTCGGATGAGATGGTGTCCGGATAGAAGCCGTTGGCGAGCATGGCGCGCGCGGTCTTGAACGCAAACGAGCCCTTGCCGTGGCCGATATCGAACAAGACGCCGCGCTCGCGCGCGTCCAGCACCGCCTTCTTCACCGTGCCTTGCGCGGTCGCCGGCGTGTTCGGGAACGGGCGGAACGCATGCGTCAGCACGTCGCCGGGACGCAGGCGGGCCAGCACCTCTTCATAGGTCGGGGGCGGATGATCGATATGCGCCATCAAAGGCATGCCGACCTCGTTGGCGACCTGGAGCGCGATGTCGAGCGGCACGGTCCCCGATGTGCCCGAGGAGTGCAGTCCGACGCGCACCTTGATGCCGACGATGAGATCGCGGTTGGCATCCGCGACCTTGGCCGCATCGATCGGATTCATCAGCCGCAATTCCTCACTCTCCCCGACCATGATCCGGTGCGAGAAGCCGAAAATGCCGGCATGGGAGACGTGGAGATAAGCGAGGATGCGGACCTGGCTCGGCTCGATCACATGCTTGCGGAAGCCCGCGAAATTACCGGGGCCGGCGCTGCCGGTGTCGACCGAGGTGGTGACGCCGGAGGCGCGGCAGAATTCCTCGGCATCGATGCCGAGCGAAGTGCCGCCCCAATAAACGTGGGTGTGGAGATCGATCAGGCCCGGCGTCACGATGAGCTGCGAGACGTCGCGGACCTCAGTCGCCGGATCCGCCTTGAGCCCGCTGCCGACGGCGGCGACCTTGCCACCCGAAAATGCGACATCCGTCACGGCATCGAGCTTCTGGGACGGGTCGACCACACGGCCGCCGCGCAGGATCAAGTCGAAAGGCATTGTCGTCTCCGGATGGGCAGTGAGGCGTGGCGACCCTCGGCCGCAGGTCAGGCTAGATGCGTCGGCACGTCCTCGCATATGCAGGGAGATTTTTCATCTGGTAAATGTATTCGCTACCCGTCGGGAGCGCAGCACGTACGATATCCAGATCGCGGCGCCGACGACGCCAGAGAATATTTGGTCGACGACCTGCGGCTCCAATTTCATGAATTCACTCATTGGCCGGTTCAGCGAGATCGAGAAAATGCCCGCGATCCAAAAGAGATCGATGATCGGCAACACGATCGCGCACACTAACTCCGCAATGAAGAATTTCGGGAAGCGGCGGGAGTGGCTGAACAACAGTGATGCCGTGTAGATACATAGGATGATGAGCGCGATGTACATCACGAGGTCGCCCCAGACCGCCGTTGGGAAACGCTTCCATACGTCGTCGCTGACGGACTGCACGTACTGCCCGACCGAAACGATCAGTCGGAGAATACCGACGACCTGCCCGAAGGCGACAAATGCCAGCCAGCCGCCGATCCCCTTAAGCGGCGGCTGCACGTTCTTTAACTCTGCAGCGTCCTCGATCCCAACCGAGGGCTCTCGAATTACGGGTGGGAGGGACGGAGCGGCCAGAGCGTTGAGCCATAAAGGTGGCGGTCGAATGAGTTGCTGAGCGACCTTGCTCACCTCAACGACCGGCTTCCAATCCTCGAAGCCATGTCGCCAAAGGAGGACGTTCCGCGGGTCGCTATTGCGCGCAAGGAGAGGTATTAATTCGGCGAGAGATAGCGGGCCACGCTGCTGTCCGCCTTCGGCGTAGTACCATAAATCCGTCATGCAACGCCCCCGCGTTCCCGAAACCATTCTATCGGGTGCAGGTCACGCGTCACGACCGAAAAAGGGCGAAGGAGCCAAAAAGGAGGCAAAAGCAAAGGCCGCCCGATCGAGACGCCCTAAGCCAATGAAATAATGGCGATCCCGGGAAGACTCGAACTTCCGACCTACGGTTTAGGAAACCGTCGCTCTATCCGGCTGAGCTACGGGACCGCGGAACCCGCTCGGCGGGTTCGGCCCCCTCATAGCAGAGCAGGATGCAGTTCGCCAGCCGCAAGGCGGGACCGGCAATCTGGCGCTCGGCTCATCGTAAACCTGCGCTTGGCGGCTGTACAATCGGCTCCAAGCCCAAACTCTGGTTAGGAGCCGCCATCATGATCGAGGGCATCAGCGCCATCACTCTCGCCATCCACGACATGCACCGTGCTGTGCAGTTCTACCGCTCGCTCGGATTCGAGATCCTGCACGGCGGTGAGGCTGCACCATTCACGAGCTTTCGCGCCGGCACGGGGTATCTCAATCTGACTGTGCAGCCGGACAAGCGCTGGTCCTGGTGGGGGCGCGTCATCTTCTACGTCGCCGACGTCGACGCGCTCTACGAGCGAGCGCTGGCAGCGGGATGGCAGCCGAGCACCACGCCACGCGATGCCGAATGGGGCGAGCGCTACTTTCATCTCACTGACCTCGATGGTCACGAGCTCAGTTTTGCCCGGCCGTTGTCCTGACCGGATGAGGCTGCCGCAATGTCGCTCAGCCTTAGTCTCAGCGCACTCGGCAATGTCCGCACCGAAACGCTGCGCGCGTTTTCGGCAGCAGATATGACAAAAGATCATCGGCAGGATGCTCTGACGCTCAAGCCCGCGCGAGCGCACCGGCCGGCGCCTTCGCAGGCATGATACGGAAGGCACGACCCTCCTTCATCCACGCCGCGCGCTCGTCGCGCAGCAACGTGCGGCGAACCTTTCCGGAATCGTCGCGCGGCGGCGTGCTGACGATCTCGAAACTCTCGGGATGCTTGTAGCGGCTGAGCTTGTCTTTCAGGAAGTCCGCCATGCCATCCGCAATCGCCTGACCGTCCGCGTTCGCCTCCGGCTCGATGATGGCGTGCACACGCTGGCCCAATTCCGGATCTGGCAAGCCCACCACCACGCAGGACCGCACGCCGGGACATTCGGAAACGGCGGCCTCGACCTCGGCGGGATAGATGTTGGCGCCACCGCGCAGCACCATGTCGGCCAAGCGGTCGCCGAGATAGAGATAGCCTTCGGCATCCAGCCTGCCGATATCGCCGAGCGATTCCCAGCCGTCGGCGCGACGCTTCGGCTCGGCGCCGAGATAGTGGTAGGTGGCGTCCTTGCCGTCATTGTTGAGGAAGTAGATCTCGCCGGTCTCCCCCGGCGCGACGTCGTTGCCGTCCTCGCCGATGATGCGGAGCTTCGCCGTCTCGCCGATCCTGCCGACCGAGCCCTTGTGCGCCAGCCACTCCGTGCCGGAGATGATGCAGGCGCCCTGCCGCTCGGTGCCGCCATAGAGCTCCCACACCCGCTCGGGCCCGAGCCAGGCGATCCAGTTCTCCTTGAGCCAGGGCGGCATCGGCGCCGCCATGTGGAACACAGTCTGCAGGCTCGACACATCGTAAGAATTACGGACGTTCTCCGGCAGTGCCCAGATCCGATGCATCATGGTCGGAACGAAATTGACCCATTGCACGCGCTCGCGCTCGATCTGCCGCAACGTCTCCTCGGCGTCGAACTTAACGAGGCCGGTGAGCTTGCCGCCGTAGAACAGCGCGTAATGCGACACGATGAACGGCGCATTGTGGTAGAGCGGGCCCGGATTGAGCAGTGAGGCGCCGAAAGGCATGTTGAGCGGCGGCGGTGTGACCGTGTCGACGACCGCAGGATTGTGGTCGAGGATCACCTTGGGACGGCCGGTCGAGCCGCCGCTGGTCATGGCCTTCCAGTAGCGCGCCACCGGCGGGTCGATCTGCTCGTCGGAAAAACCTTCCGGCACGAAATCCGCAGGCAGCCGGTTCGGCGCATTCCAGTCGGCCTCGCCGCCGACCACCAGCGCGGGCTTGAGAATCTCAAGCACGGCCGCGGCTTCGCCGCGCGGCAGCCGCCACGACAGCGAGGTCGGCGTCGCGCCGCATTTCCAGACCGCAAAGCTGGTCTCGAAGAACGCATTGCCGTTGGGCAATCCGATCGCGACGAAATCGCCGGGCTTGACGCCCTTTGCCGCAAATGCCCGCGCGCGCCGGTTGGCGCCACGCTCGAGCTGGTCCCAGGTCAGCCGATCCTGCCCATGCTGGACGGCGACGGTGCCTTCGGGTTTGCGTTGAGCGTACCAGCGCGGCACATCGGACAGGGGCAGCAGCATCAGGCGTTTCCACTTCGTCTTCTTGGCGTCGCCTCAGGATGAGGTGCCCGCGCGACGAAGTGTAACAGCAGCAGCTGGACCTTCAAAGCACAAGCATTCAAAGCGCTCGCATCAGCGCTCCGCGCCACAGCCTGGAATATCGAACAGCGCCGCAAGCCCGCATTTCGAGGTCAGCATCTTGTCGCCGTCATGGCCGACGCCGGCGACATCCCACACGCGATGATTGGGCGTGCCGTGATCGCGCTTGGCTATCGCGTCCACATAGGCGTGGCCGCGGGCGTAGCGATAGGGACCCTGCGCCTTGGCCATGCAGCTCTTGTCCAGCGCAGGATGCTCCGGATTGGTGTCCAGGGTGCCGAGCAGGTAGATCACCTCACGGTCGACATAGCGCTGCTCAAGCGCGGCCGGCGTCGCATCGGCAAGGTAGGGCGGACGCTCGTCCATGCCGTATTTCCAATTATTGTAGCCCGAGCAGGATGCGGCGATGGCAGGCACCGGCCGCTCCGCGCTGAAATACGCATAGGACGAGGGGTTGGCGACGACGTAGCGGACGTCGATGTGCTGACGCGACAGCATCGCCTCGCCCTTGCCGGCAATGGCATAACGCTGCGCGACCTGGCCGCCGCCGGAATGACCGGCGACCACGACCTGCTTCAGGTTCGGGAAGATGCGCCGGTCGGAGAGCTTTGCCAGGATCGCGTCGAGCGCCTCGAAGGAGGACACCGGGTTCGGAGCAAGCGCGCCATCGCCGCCTTCCCAACCTTCCAATGACCAGCGCAGCGTATCCGCGGGCAGCTTGTGCGCCTCGATATCGATCTCAGCCAAAAACTGCGGGACGATCATCAGCGCGCTCTTGCCATCGTCCCCTGCCGCGACCTGCGCGGTATGCGCTGACATATAATATTCGTCGGCATTACGCAGGCGTCCGTGCAGCACGATGATTGCGCGCGAGATCGCCGGCAGCGGTATCGACCAGTCGCTGGAGAGATAGAGCGGTAACATCCCCTGGCCGCCGACCGCCAGCCGCGCATCGGCAACAACCTTCACGGGCTTGCGGTTCGGTGCATCCTCGTCGGCGGCGAGCGCGCGGCCACAAGCCAGCGACAATGCGATTGCGGCGAAACAGCTCAGCGCTCTCATGATGAACATTTCCCTTCCAGCTCGAACCGATAAAACTCTAAGCGCATCATGTGCCGCACGGCTGTGACTCCCGCGCCACGTCAAGCAAAAAATGTCAGCAACCCAGCCGTGAATTTCCCGGGTTCCACGGGTGACAAGGCGGCGATAATGGAGCAAAAATCAGGCCCGACTCAGTTTGGGTTGAGTTTTACAGGGAACGCTCTCGTAGAATGTCGGACCTAGTTGTATCGCGTCGTGCGGCGCTGTTTGTCGTTGCCGCAGCAGGATTTTTCCTGCTGATCGCGTCGCATGCCCACGCGCAATGGTGGAAGCGCGCGCCGGTTGACTTCGAGGAATGCGCCGACGCTGCCGAAAAATCCGCGACCAAGGCCGAGAAGACCGCAGCGCTTGCCGACTGCAACGCAAAATTCGCCGGCCGGCGCAAGGCGGGCGGCGGCTACACCTATTACGACTTCCTCCAGGACCGCACCTTCGACATCGCCGGGCCGAACCCGACGCCGGAGGAGCAGAAGAAGATCGACGAATCCTACACCGCCTATCTCGCCAATCAGCGCCGCAGCAATGAAGCGGCCCAGGCCACGGCACGGCAGCAGCGCGAGCAGCAGGAACAACAGGTGCAGCAGCTTCAGCAGGTCGCACTGCGAACCGAGGCCGAGCGCGTGCCCGTGCCCGTGGAACGGCCGAAGGTGCTGCGACAGAAGGGCGCGCCCTGCACCAAGGGATCGTTCTCCTGCGAATGGCCGCGGCTGTCGGAAAGCCTGAGCGATCTGAAGAGGCTGTTCAGCCCGACGCCGAGCAAGCCGGCGAAGAAGGGCTGAGGCACAGCCGTCATTGCGAGCGGAGCGAAGCAATCCAGAGTCTTTCCGCGGAGGCAGCCTGGATTGCTTCGCTGCGCTCGCAACGACGACGTTGATACAGTCGCGAGCTATCCTGGCACCGTTATCCCGGTTAAGGCTGAGGATGCCGTTCCTTAATTCGTATGCTTCTTCCGGCTATGCTTGGGTGACGTAACCGGAGGAATCCCCGGAGCCTGTACTGTCGGCGGATTGCCCAACGCCGACCGGCTCTCCTTCAAGCGCGCGTCATAGCCCGGGGAATTCGTGACGGTCGGCGGCCGGGCCTCAGCAAATGTGACGGCACCGCACAGCGCGAGCCCCAACATCAGCACATACTTCATCGCGCTCCTCCATCAACCGGCACGTATCTGCTGCGGTGAGAGTCCCGGCGGGCCCTTGCCGGCGGTTTCGGCCTGCTTGATCAGCGCAACAATGCGGCGCATCAGCGGCGTATCGACATTATTCTGCTCGGCCATGGCAATGACCGCCCCCTGGAGATAGTCAATCTCGGTCTTGCGGCCCTGCTTCAGATCCTGCCACATCGAGGAGCGCGCCTCGGGATCGATCTTCATTGTCCGCCCCAGGATCGCGTTGAAGATCATGTCGGGCAATCTCAGCAAGCTCGGCGTCCAGTTCGGCGGGATTGGCGTTGCCGAGGCCGGCGTGATGCCGGCGGCCTTTAGCGCGGCCAGACCTTCCGCCATCTGGTCGGCGAACAGTCTTCGCCAGTCGCGGTTCGCCAATTGCGCAGCGAGCGGCATGTCGGACAGGGCGCTGAGCGCGTTGTTCAAGTTGATGATCAGCTTGCCCCATTGCACGCCGGCGATGTCGCGGCTTGCGCGCAAATTAAGCCCCGGCACAGACATCGCCGCAGCCGTGTTGTCCGCATCTTCACCGACATGGATGTCGCCGGAGCTCGAGCGATGGAAGCGTCCTTCCCCCATTGCCACCACATTGAACGGCACCATGCCGGCAAGCACGCGCCGGCCACCGAGCCGCTCTTGCAGCACGGCGACATTGCCGACACCGTTCTGCAACGACACGATGACGGCATCCTGAGGCGCGTGCTGCGCGATCTGGTCCGCGACCTCTGCCGTGTCGGCGCTCTTGACCGTGACCAGCACGATGCCGGCGCTGTGGAAGATTGCGGGATCTTCCGACAGCGCGAGCCGGCCCGCATCCAGCTTCTTCTCAGCACCGTCGAAATCCGTCAGCCGCAGGCCGAACTGCTCGATCTCGGTCTTCACCCGCGGCCGCACCAGCATTGCGACCCGACGGTCGGCAGCCGCCAGCTGGCCTCCGACAAAACAGCCGATGGCGCCCGCCCCGGCCACCACGATCGATCGATCCGTAACCACCTGGCCTGCTCCCTGAATGACCGGCCCTCGATAGCAGAGCTGACGCCGGCTGCCCATCGCCCGGTTGCGGCGCAATCGCCTTGTAACCGTCATGAGAGCCTCATATGTTTTGGAAAGGGGCTTGTTACCGGCAGGAGAACGCCATGGGTTTACTCGACGTCCTCAACGGCATGCAGAATGGCCCGCGCGGCCCAAGCGCGCCGAGTTCACAATCCTCATCCAGCGGCGGCATGTCGCCCATGACCATGGCGATCCTTGGTCTGCTCGCCTGGAAGACTTTCAAGCATTTGACGGCGGGCCAGCCAGGCGCAGCGCCGCAGACGGCGCCGGCCTCTATGCCACCGGTGAATGCGGGCCCGGGCGGAGGCCTGGGTGGCGCGCTTGGTGGTGCTCTTGGCGGAGGCGGCGGCCTCGGTGACGTGCTCAAGGGTGGCCTCGGCGGCCTGCTCGCGGGCGGCGCGGCCGGCAGCGTGCTGAGCGGCGGGCTTGGCGATCTCCTCAACCAGCTCCAGCAGGGCGGCCACGGCGAGACCGCGAACACCTGGGTCGGCAAGGGCGAGAACAAGCCGATTGCACCCGGCGATCTCGCCAACGCACTCGGCGCCGACCAGATCCAAAGCCTCTCCGCCCAAAGCGGCCTGTCGCGCGACGAGCTGCTCTCCGGCCTCAGCCAGTATCTGCCGCAGGTGATCGACCACCTGACGCCGGACGGACGGTTGCCGACCGAGAACGAGATCTCAGACAGAGTCTGATTTTAGTCAAACCGAGGGGAGCACTGACATGAGCATGGGCGGCATCTTGTGGATCATCGTCGTCGGCTTCATCGCCGGCCTCATCGCGCGCTGGCTGGCGCCGGGGCCGAACAACCCGTCAGGCTTCATCCTGACCACCATCCTCGGCATCGTCGGTGCGTTTCTGGCGACCTTCGTCGGCCAGGCCATCGGCCATTACAGCCCGGATCAAGGCGCCGGATTCATCATGGCCACGATCGGTGCCGTGGTGGTGCTATTCATCTGGCACCGGCTGGTGGCGAGCGGCGTGATCAAGGGGTGACGGCCTAGGCGTCAGATAGACCCACGCTGTACTCTGTCATTGCGAGGAGCCCTTGCGACGAAGCAATCCAGACTGTCCCCGCGGAGACGATCTGGATTGCTTCGCTTCGCTCGCAATGACGAGTCACGTAATCAAATGCATCCCCGCATCCATGCGCACGACCTCGCCGGTCATGTTGCTCGAGGCCGGCATCGCCAGGAAGCAGACGAGCTGGGCGATGTCCTCGGCGGATGAGGCGACCTTGAGCGGCACCTTCGCCACCACGCTGTCGCGCACCTGCTTGGCGCCGGCTTCGCCGCGGCCCTTGGTGAACCAGGGCGTGTCGATATAACCGGGGCACACCGTGTTGACGCGGATCAGCGGCGCGAGTGCGCGCGACAGCGACAGCGTCATGGTGTTGAGCGCGCCCTTGCTCGCGGCATAGGCGATCGACGAGCCAACGCCGCTGATGCCGGCGACCGACGACACGTTGACCACGGCGGACGAGCGTCCCGACGCTTTCGACCCGGCTTCCAGCAAGCTACGCGCCGCCCGCACCATCTGGAACGGGCCGATCGTGTTGACACCGTAGAGACGCTGGAAATCTTCGGCCGACAATCCGTCGAGATCGGCATG
Source organism: Bradyrhizobium sp. S3.12.5 (assembly GCF_040548225.1). Lineage (NCBI taxonomy): Bacteria > Pseudomonadati > Pseudomonadota > Alphaproteobacteria > Hyphomicrobiales > Nitrobacteraceae > Bradyrhizobium > Bradyrhizobium sp. S3.12.5. Next base: position 194,456 of record NZ_JBEPRF010000001.1, on the reverse strand, counting down.
GGCGACGTGCTTGGTGGTGCCGGCGTTGTTGACGAGGATGTCGAGCCGGCCCCAGCCGCTCGCGGCCGCAACGATCTTGCGGCAATCGTCATCCTTCGAGACGTCGCCCTGCGCGACCAGAACTTCCGCGGCGCCGGCCTTGCGGCAGAGCTCTGCCGTGGCCTCGGCTTCCTTCTGGCTCGACGAATAGTTGATGACGAGCCGCGCCCCGCTCCGCGCGAGAATTTCCGCGGTCGCAGCACCGAGACCGGATGCGGACCCCGTCACGACTGCGCACAAACTGTCCTTGGCCATCCGGTATTTCCTTCCCTCTGTAAACTGCTGGAGCCCTGTTTAACGAGTTTGCCGCGCCCTGCAAATCAAGCAAACTCCGCTAAGCGGAATTAGCCCAGATTGGTTCTTGCCCCCATGCTAGCGCCGCAGATAGGCCTGCGATCAACGCTTGTCAGGGCCATGGCTTTTTCGGATCATCGGGCGCAAGAAGAGACCGCGCGCCGCACTGACCGGGCAGGACGCGCCAATGGCAAAACACGGGGAACGCTGTGGCGGAGAGTGACAATATCGTCGTCGAGACCGCGGAGAAGATCTTCGCCGATCTCGCCGATCCGCAGACCATTAACAACGACAAGAAGGATACGTGGCAGGCGCCGCTGTGGCAGGCGCTGAGCGAAGCCGGCTTGCCGTTATCCTGGGTGCCCGACGATCTCGGCGGCTCCGGCGCGAGCCTTGCCGACGGTTTTGCCTTGCTGAATGCCGCCGGCCGTTTCGCGGTCGCGGTTCCGCTGGCCGAGACGATGCTCGCGGGCTGGCTGCTGGCGCAGGCGAAGATCGCTTCGCCCGAAGGCGAGATGACGGTGCTGCCAGCCTCGCCGAAGGATCGGCTCACGATGGATGCCGACGGCGCACTCTCCGGCCGCTGCCGCGGCGTGCCGTTTGCCAAAGCGGCAAAATATCTTGCGGTGCTCGCGGATGGCAAGGACGGCGTCTCAATTGCGCTGGTCGATGCAAGCAAGGGCCGGATCGAATCCGGGCTCAATGTCGGCTACGACCATAGCGATACCGTGACGTTCGACAAGGTCCAGCCTGTCACCACCAAGGCCGCGCCGAAGGGCGTTGATCAGACCACGCTGATGCTGATGGGCGGCGTCGCGCGCAGCCTTCAGATCGCCGGTGCACTGGAATCCATGCTTGACATCTCCGTGCGCTACTCCAACGAGCGCGTCGCTTTCGAGAAGAAGATCTCGAAATTCCAGGCGGTGCAGCACAATCTCGCACGCCTCGCCGGCGAATCCGCCGCGGCGCTCGCGGCTGCAACCTCGGCCGCCGATGCGATCGCGAACGCAAAGTCGTTCGACGACGAGGTCTATCTCGAAGCCGCCTCTGCAAAGATCCGCTGCGCCGAGGCAGCAGAGAAAGGTGGCGGCATCGCGCATCAGGTGCACGGCGCGATCGGCTTCACCAACGAGCACATCCTGCACCGGTACTCGTTGCGGGCACTGGCCTGGCGCGACGATTTCGGTTCGGAGAGCCACTGGGCCGTCGAGCTCGGCAAGCTCGTCGCCAAACGCGGCGCCGATGAATTGTGGCCGCTCGTAGCGTCGCGCTGATCGGGAGACGAAACACATGACCGCTGCTCTTCGTTTCGATCCGATCCGCCTGCCCGAGAAGTGCGAGCAACTGCGCAAGGAAGTGCGGGCCTTCCTCGCCGAGGAGATCGCCGCCGGCACCTTCGATCCGCACAAGCCCAACCGCGAAGACACCGACGCGCCGGAATTCTCCCGCCGGGTGGGCGCCAAGGGTTGGCTCGGCATGACCTGGCCGAAGAAATATGGCGGCCAGGAGCGCTCCTTCCTCGAGCGTTACGTGGTGACCGAGGAGATGCGCGTCGCCAACGCCCCGACACGGCGCTTCTTCGTCGCCGACCGCCAGAGCGGGCCGGTGTTGCTGAAATACGCGCCTGAAAACATCAAGATGGATATCCTGCCGCGCATCTGCCGTGGCGAGATCTGCTTTGCGATCGGCATGAGCGAGCCGAACTCCGGCTCCGACCTGTTCGCGGCGAAGACGCGCGCGACCAGGACCGATGGCGGCTATCTCATCAACGGCACCAAGATCTGGACCTCGTCGGCGCATATCGCCGACTACATGATCGCGATCTTCCGGACCTCGCCGCCGACCAAGGAAAACCGCCGTCACGGCCTGACCCAGTTCCTGGTCAAGATGAAGCAGCCGGGCATCAAGGTGAACCCGATCGGCCAGATCACCGGCCAGTACGAGTTCAACGAGGTCGTCTTCACCGACTTCTTCGTGCCCGAGGATCACGTGCTCGGCGAGGTCGACGGCGCCTGGAAACAGGCGACTTCAGAGCTCGCCTATGAGCGTTCAGGCCCCGAGCGCTTCCTCGAGACCTATTACGTGCTGACCGAGCTGGTCCGGGCGGTCGGTCCCAATCCTGACACGCGCAGCGCCGAAGGCATCGGACGCCTCGTCGCGCAGCTCCACACCATGCGGCGCATGTCGGTGTCGGTCGCCGGCATGTTGCAGGCCGGCAAGGAGCCGGTGGTGGAGGCCTCCATCGTCAAGGACATCGGTACGGTCTGGGAGCAACAGCTTCCGCACCGCGTGCGCGACCTTGCCGCATTCGTCGAGGAGACCGCGACCAACCGCGAGACGCTGGAGCGGCAGCTCGACTTCGCGATCAAGACCGCGCCGAAACTCACCATCCAGGGCGGCACCACGGAAGTGCTGCGCGGCATCATCGCCCGCGGACTTGGTTTGCGCTAATTCAATCGAGGATCATCATGAGCACCTATAAAGATATCGGCGTCGAAAGGGTCGGGCATGTCGGCACCATCGAGATCCGCCGCCCGCCGCTCAACTTCTTTGACATCTCCCTGATCAACCAGATCGCGGATGCGCTCGACGAGTTCGATCGCGACATCGAGATCCGCGCCTCCGTTCTCTCGGCGCAAGGCAAGGCGTTCTGCGCCGGCGCGAATTTCCAGGACCCGGCGCGGCAGGCGCAGGAAGCGCGCGAAGCCGATAAGGCTGCCAAGGGCGATCCGGCCGACAGCCTCGGAGCAATCAATCATCTCTACATCCAGGCCGTGCGCATCTTCCGCGCCAAGAAGCCGATCGTCGCCGCCGTGCAGGGCGCAGCCATCGGCGGCGGCCTCGGTCTTGCGGTGTCGGCCGACTTCCGGGTCACCTGCCCCGAAGCGCGTTTCTCCGCGAATTTCACCAAGCTGGGTTTCCATCCCGGCTTCGGCCTGACGACGACGCTGCCCGAGCTGATCGGCAAGAACAACGCCGAGCTGATGTTCTACACCAGCCGCCGCGTCACCGGCGAAGAAGCCGTCAAATGGGGCCTCGCCAATGTGCTGGTGCCGCAGGACCAGGTGAAGGCGGAGGCGATGAAGCTCGCCGGCGAGATCGCCGAATGCTCCCCGCTCGGCCTGCTCTCTACCCGCGCCACGATGCGCGCCGGATTGGCCGATCGCGTCATGGCCGCGACCAATCACGAGCTCACCGAACAGACCCGCCTGCGCGCGACGGAAGATTTCAAGGAAGGCGTGAAGGCCACGGAAGAGCGGCGTGTGGCGAATTTCAGGGGGCGGTGATTGCAGCTCCGCGCTGCATCCCCGTCGTCATGAGAGCTTGTGACGGATTCCTTCGGGTCAACTGACGCGGAAGATCACGCCGCCGAGCAGAAACTCGTTCCCGGCCACTGCCAGCCCCTTTGACCTCGCGACATGGAGCACGTGCGCGGCATCGGCCACCCGAAACTCGAGCGCACTCATGATCTCGCTGGCGCCCTTGACGAAGCGGAAGGTTGCGTTGGGCAGCTTCAGCTCAGAGCCATCAGCTGCCACGCCGATGATCTTGCTCCAATGCTGCGCCAGCCCGTGTGGATCCGGGCTCTGCATCTCCACTGCCGTCAGCGCCTGCGTCACTTCCTTGCGGACGAACTTCTGCCAGTCCGGGCCTGCGGGCGGATACGTTCCAAAAATATCGTCGCTGCCTGCGGTGTGGTTGAACTCGATGAAGGCGGCGCGGCAGTCGCGGGGGTGGAGCTGGACGCCGTGATAGGGCGCGTGGTCGATGACGTTGGCGGTGCGGACGCCAAGCGCATTGGCATTCCGGCCGCGCTCGTCCGGGTCGTTGCAGCAGAAGATCGCCATGTAGCCGCCGCGCCCCCCGGTCTTCTCGATAAAGCGGCCGGCCGTGGTGCCGTCCTTGAAGGGTGCGACCACCTCGAGCATGATCGTGTCGACCGGGAGCAATGCATTTTCCAGGCCGTATTTGGCGACATTGCCGTCGCGGTAGCAGACGGCGAGGCCCATGGTCTCGGCGATATCAGAGATGACAGGCGCGAGCTGCGGCGCGACCAGACAAATCTGCCGCAGCCGCATATAGGGCGCCATCGTCATGCGCCCCTGAAGGCCGGCTTGCGCTTCTCGACGAAAGCCTTCGCGGCCTCCTTGTGATCGTCGGTGTCGCTGCAGCGGGTGTGATGGATGGCTTCACCGTCGAAGCAATCTTCCAGCGGCAGATGCTCGGCATTGTTGATGTTGCGCTTGATGTAGCCGAGCGCGATCGACGGCCCCTGCGCCAGCGACAGCGCCAGCTCGTGCGCGGCAGCATCAATCTCTGCATCGGGCACGACCTTCGTCACCATGCCGATCGCATGCGCTTCCTTCGCCGTCAGCACGGGCGAGGTCAGATAGAGTTCGCGTGCCCGCGCGCTGCCGAGCAGCTGGGTGAGAAAATAGGTGCCGCCGTAATCACCGGAGAAGCCGACCTTGGCGAAGGCCGTGGTGATCTTGCAGGATTCGGAGGCAACGCGGAGATCGCACGACAGCGCCATCGAAAGACCGGCTCCGGCTGCCGCGCCATCGAGCTGCGCCACCACCGGCTTCGGCATCTGATGCAGGATGCGCGAAACCTCCATGCCGCGACGCAGATTCGCCATCTTCACTTCGAACGGCAGCGGCGCGCGGCCGGCCGCCATCGACTTGACGTCGCCGCCGACGCAGAACGAGCCGCCGGCGCCCTTGAACAGCACCGCGCGCACCTCCGGATCGTCGGCGGCGCGCCGCGCCGCCTCGACCAGACCGGCGACCATCTCGGGATTGAGCGCGTTCTTCCGCTCGGGACGATTCATGGTGATCGTGAGCAGTCCGCCTTCGAGCTTTTGCAGGACCATGTCGTTCATGGGACGTCTCCCTTGTTGTTGTTAGGTTCTGTCATTCCGGGGCGCGCCACTCGGTGCGAGCCCGGAATCCATCGATCAACCGTCACTGCGGCCAGATGGATCCCGGGTTCGCTTCGCGCCCCGGGATGACGCTTCGCGTCATTTCTTCACCAGCGGGCAGCGCGATTGCTCCAGCGACTGGAACGCCTCGCTGCCGGGCACCGTGGCGACCAGCTTGTAGTCGTCCCAGCGGCCCTTGGACTCCGACGGCTTCTTCACCTCGAACAGGTACATGTCATGGATCATGCGGCCGTCCTCGCGGATCTTGCCGTTCTTGGCGAAGAAGTCGTTGATCGGCGTATCCTTCATCACCTTGATGACCGCGGCCGAATCCGTGGTGCCGGCCGCCTTCACCGCCTTCAGATAATGCATGACGGAGGAATAGACGCCGGCTTGCGCCGAGGTCGGCATCCGCTTGGTGCGCTCCATGAAGCGTTTCGACCACGCGCGGGTCTCATCGTTGAGATCCCAGTAGAAGGCTTCGGCCAGCAGCAGGCCCTGCGCGGTCTCGAGACCGATCGAGTCGATGTCGGAGACGAAAGCGAGCAGCGGTGAGACCTTCTGGCCGCCCTTGGTGATGCCGAACTCGGCGGCCTGCTTGATGGCGTTGACGGTGTCGCCGCCGGCGTTCGCTAGCCCGATCACCTTGGCTTTCGAGGCCTGCGCCTGCAGCAGGAACGACGAAAAGTCCGACGTGTTGAGCGGATGGCGCACGCTGCCGAGCACCTTGCCGCCGGTCTTGGTCACGACTGCGCTAGTGTCCTTCTCCAGGTCCTGGCCGAAGGCATAGTCGGCGGTGAGGAAGAACCAGGTGTCGAGGCCCGACTTCACGGCCGCAAGGCCGGTCACGTTGGCCTGGCCGTAGGTGTCGAATACATAGTGGATGGTGTAGGGACCGCAGGCCTCGTTGGTGAGACGGATCGAGCCCGGGCCGTTGAACATGATGATCTTGTTGCGCGCCTTCGCGATCTCGCCGGCGGCAAGTGCGGTCGCAGACGCCGCGACGTCGTAGATCATTTCGACGCCCTGATTATCGAGCATGTCGCGGGCGAGGTTGGCGGACAGGTCGGCCTTGTTGAGATGGTCGGCCGCGATCACCTGGACTTTGCGCCCCAGCACCTCGCCGCCGAAATCTTCCACCGCCATCTTGGCTGCGGTCTCGCTGCCGGGGCCGGTGATGTCGGCATAGAGGCTCGACATGTCGAGGATGCCGCCGATCTTCAAGGGTGGCTTGTCCTGGGCCTGCGCAACAGTCGCGCTGAGAGCCAAGGCGGCGGCAAAAATGCCGGACAAAATATGCTTCATTGAAAAGGACCTCCCTTGATCGCCTGACTCTTGAATGGCGGCTTGATTATTGCTGTTGGCAAACGCTGTTGCCGCAATCATGCCGCACGCGCAAGAGCGCAGCAAGCAGAAGCGCGATGCGGGTCTTTCGACGGGCCTCATGTTTTCCGCAAAGCGGAATGGTGACATATGGATAAATATCTCCACGTCATTGCGAGCGCAGCGAAGCAATCCAGAATCCCTCCGTGGAAAGACTTTGGATTGCTTCGCTGCGCTCGCAATGACGGAGTGTGAGGAAGCCTCTTCGCGCCACGCAGCGCTTGAGTTAATATTGACACGTAACGCAACCTCTCCGGGTCTCGTGACGCAACGGCTTCGCCTCATCGTCGCATTTGTTCTCGCCGCAGGTCACACTGCGTTCGCGGCGCCGTGCCAATTCGAAACACAGGGCGAAGGCCGCGTCGTTGGAATCGTCGATGCGCGCAGTGTGCGTCTCGACGACGGCCGTGAGGTGCGCCTCACCGGGATCGAGCCCACTGCGTCGACCAGGCAGGCGCTGACCTCGTTGCTTGCCGGCCGCGACGTGACGCTGCGCGGCACGGACGACACACCCGACCGCTACGGTCGCCAGGGCGCGCTGCTGTTCATCGGCGAAAGCGACACCTCGGTACAGGCGATGCTGCTCGCCCAAGGCGACGCCCTCGTCTCGGCCGAGATCGCGGACAAGGAGTGCGCCACCGCGCTGATGTCGTCAGAGGCCGAGGCGAGGCGCCAAAAAAAGGGCAACTGGGCTGACCCGTCGGCCATAAAAAACGCGGAAAGTCCGGACGATATTTTGGCCGGGAAAGGGCGCTTTGTGGTGGTCGAGGGCAAAGTCCTGTCGGTCCGGCAAGCTGGGGCAATGACCTACCTCAACTTCGGACGGAACTGGACACACGGCTTTGCCGCGACTATTTCAAAGCGCATGGTGCCGGCGTTCGAAAGCGCTGGAACGACGCTTAAGTCCCTGGAAAATAGGTACATTCGCGTCAGGGGCTGGGTTGAGGGGACTGCGGGGCCGCGTATCGACGTGCTCCGGGTGGGACAGGTCGAGTTGCTGGGCGCAAGCGAGCCGATTGGGGTAAGGCCCTGACCAGGGGCCAGGCACGGGTTAGCGACGTGAATGGGGTGCTAGAACAGCACAAAAAGGGCGAAGGACGCCGCCTTCGGGCTGCGCCGGCCGCGCTTTGCCTCGTTCTGGGCACGGCTCTCGCCGGCTGCGGCGATATGGGCCGGTTCCAGACCGCAGCGGCGCCGGCGACCATCGCGTTGCCCAAGCCGAAGCCGGCTGTCGCCCAGACCCCCGCCACCGAGAAAGAGCACGAGCGCATCCTGGCGAGCTATGGCGGGGCCTATGACGACCCCAGGCTCGAATCACTGGTCAGCAAGACCGTCGACCGGCTCGTCGCGGCATCCGACCGCCCTGACCAGGGCTACAAGGTCACCATCCTCAATTCCGGCGCGGTGAACGCTTTCGCGCTGCCGAACGGCCAACTCTATGTCACCCGCGGGCTGCTCGCGCTGGCCAGTGACACCTCCGAATTGTCCTCCGTGCTCAGCCACGAGATGGCGCATGTGCTGTCGAAGCACGCCGCGATGCGCGAGGACCAGGCGCGCCAGGCCGCCATCGTCACCCGCGTCGTCACCGACATGAGCACCGATCCCGATCTCACCGCGCTCGCGCTCGCCAAGACCAAGCTCACCATGGCGAGCTTTTCGCGCAATCAGGAATTCGAGGCCGACGGCATCGGCGTCGGCATTTCCGCCAAGGCACATTTCGACCCGTATGGTGCCGCACGCTTCCTCTCCGCGATGGAGCGCAATGCCGAGCTGAAGGCCGGCAAGAGCTCGCTCGATCCGCGCGCGCAGGATTTCACCTCATCGCATCCGGCCACGCCCGAGCGGGTGCAGAATGCGCAGACCATTGCTCGTCAATATGTCGCCCCAGAAGGTGGCGAGCGCGACCGCGAGAGCTATCTCGCCGCGATCGACAACCTCGTCTATGGCGAGGACCCCAGCGAAGGCTTTGTCCGCGGCCGGCGTTTCCTGCATCCAAAACTCGGCTTCACCTTCCAGGCGCCGGACAATTTCACGCTCGACAACACTGCGCAGGCCGTGATTGGCGTACGCGAGGGCGGCTCGCAGGCGATGCGCTTCGACGTCGTGCGCGTGCCGGCCGAGCAGTCACTGGGCGACTACCTCAATTCCGGCTGGATGGAGGGCGTCGAGAAGGCGTCCACCGAGGACATCACCATCAACGGTTTTCCGGCCGCGTCTGCCACCGCCAAGGGCGACCAGTGGCAGTTCAAGGTCTATGCGCTGCGCTTCGGCAGCGACGTCTATCGCTTCATCTTCGCCACGCGGCAGAAGTCGACCGAGAGCGATCGCAATGCGCGCGAGACCGTCAATTCGTTCCGCCGCCTGACCCTCGAGGAGATCCAGGCCGCCCGTCCGCTGCGCATCAAGGTCATCACCGTGCAGCCCGGCGACACCGTGGAATCACTGTCTCACCGCATGGCCGGCGTCGATCACCCGGCCGAACGATTTCGTGTGCTGAACGGCCTCGATCGCACCGCGCAGGTGAAGGTGCGTGACCGCGTGAAGATCGTGACGGATTGAGGCGCGCCGAGCTGCCGTAGGTGGGTGCCCCACCACTTCTGCGGCAGTGGAGGAGGGATGGTGGGCACGGCGCAAGGGCGCCTTTGCCCACCTACAAAAGCTCTTGTAGCTGCTGTTTGTACTTAGCCGCCCGCGTCCATGTCACCCACCTCGCGCTGGCCGCTGAGCCAGAGCGCGAGCAGGGTCCAGAACGCGCCGGAGAGCAGATAGGCACCCGAGGCGATGACGCCGAAATTGGTGGCGAGCAGCAGCGCGACCAGCGGAGCGAATCCGGCGCCGAACAGCCAGGCCATGTCCGAGGTCAGCGCGGACGCCGTGTAGCGGTACATCTGCTTGAAGTTCGAGGCGATCGCGCCCGACGACTGACCGAAGGAGAGGCCGAGCAGGATGAAGCCGATCACCATGTAGATGGTCTCGCCGAACGCGCCGGCGTCGAGCAGCTGCGGGGCGAAGCCACTGTAGATCGCGATCGCGATCGCCGATCCCATCAGCAGCGACTTGCGGCCGACCCGGTCGGCGATGACGCCGGAGGCCACGATCGCGGCGACGCCGAACACGGCGGCGACGATCTCGATGATCAGAAATCGCACCGGGCTTTCGCGGGTGAACAGGAACACCCAGGACAGCGGAAACACCGTGACCATGTGGAACAGTGCGAAGCTCGCGAGCGGCGCGAACGCACCGAGCATGATGTTGTGGCCTTCGCGGGCAACCGTGTCGGAGATGCGCGAGGGCTGCAATTCGCGGGTTTCGAACAAAGATGCGTATTCCTCGGTCGTCACCATGCGCAGGCGCGCGAACAGCGCCACGACGTTGATGGCGAAGGCGACGAAGAACGGATAGCGCCAGCCCCAGTCGAAGAAATCGTCGGCCGAGAGGTTACCTGCGAAATAGGCGAACAGCGCGCTCGCCACGATCAGCCCGAGCGGTGCGCCGAGTTGCGGCACCATCGCGTACCAGCCGCGCTTGGAGGCCGGCGCGTTCAGCGCCAGCAGCGAGGCCATACCGTCCCAGGCACCGCCCCACGCCAGACCCTGCGCGATACGCGCTAGTGCCAGCAGCCAGATCGCGGCGACGCCGATGTCGTGATAGCCAGGCAGGAACGCGAGCGCCACGGTGGCGGTGCCGAGCAGGAACAGTGCCGAGACCAGCTTGGCCGTCTTGCCGTACTCCCGGTCGACCGTCATGAAAATCACGGTTCCGACCGGCCGGGCGATGAAGGCCAGCGCGAAAATCATGAAGGAATAGAGGGTGCCGGTCAGCTCGCTCGTGAACGGGAACACCAGGCGCGGAAACACGATCACCGAGGCGATCGCGTAGACGAAGAAGTCAAAGAATTCCGAGGTGCGGCCGATGATGACGCCGATGGCGATCTCGCCAGGACTGGCCAGGTCGTGGCCGTGCTCGCCCGAGTGGAGGTCTGCCATTGCGGGGGTCTGTGCCGTCGCCATGCGTGCGCCCTTAACGTCCTGAAAACCAAAGCCGACCGCCCGGCGGAACGCCAGCCAATCTTGCCTTGTTTGGCCCAACATCCCGCACTGCAACATTGGACAAATTGTCCAATGTCCGGATTGCTGCGCCGCAGCTACCCATTGGCCCCGCAAAGGAAACTCATTCTCAAAGGCTCGGCCCGTGTCCCGTTTCAAGATCCTGGCGCTGCTACCCCTGGCAGTTGCGCTAAGCGGCTGCAACTACGTCGTGCTAGCGCCAGCCGGCGATATCGCGGCGCAACAGCGCGACCTCGTCATTATCTCCACCGTCCTGATGCTCCTGATCGTCGTCCCCGTGATGGCGCTGACGGTGCTGTTCGCCTGGCGCTACCGCCAGTCCAACAGCTCGGCCCGCTACGAGCCGGATTGGGACCACTCGACCAAGCTCGAGCTGGTGATCTGGTCGGCGCCGCTGCTGATCATCGTCTGCTTGGGCGCGCTGACCTGGATGGGCACGCATCTGCTCGACCCCTATCGCAACATCGGGCGCATCCATGCAGAACGCCCACTGGATCAGTCCAAGGCTCCGCTCGAAGTCGATGTCGTCGCGCTCGACTGGAAGTGGCTCTTTATCTACCCCGATTACGGCATCGCCACCGTCAACGATCTGGCCGCGCCGGTGGATCGCCCGATCAACTTCCACATCACCGCCTCTTCGGTGATGAACTCGTTCTACATCCCCGCACTCGCCGGACAGATCTACGCGATGCCGGGCATGGAGACGTCGCTCCACGCCGTGATCAACCACGCCGGTACCTACAAAGGTTTCTCGGCGAACTATAGCGGCGCTGGCTTCTCCGGCATGCACTTCAACTTCCACGGCCTCGACGACAAAGGCTTTGACGCCTGGATCGCCCAGGCCAAATCGGCCGGCGGCTCGCTCGGCCGCGCCGAATATCTCCAGCTCGAGAAACCGAGCGAGAACGAGCCGGTGCGCCGCTACGGCACGGTCGATGCCGATCTCTACCGCCTGATCCTCAACATGTGCGTCGAGACCGGCAAGATGTGCCAGAGCGAAATGATGGCGATCGATGCCAAGGGCGGTCTCGGCCATGAAGGCGTGAACAACACCCTGCCGCTGGCCTACGACAAGTACGCCCGCCGCGGCACTGTGCTCGGGCCCGAGCCGACCTTCGTCGCCGGCACCTGCACGCCGGATGCGCCGCAAGGCCAGACCACGGCCGCGATCAAGGCGCCGCTGGATACCGCGCCGCTCCTAGGTGCCGGCCTGAAGCGGCCGACCTTCGCGCCGCTGAAGTCCTCGTCCTTCTTCCTCGGACAACGTCCCAAGTCAGACTCCTGACGTCAGACTCCTAAAGAGAGCTCGCATGTCTCCTGATCTTCTCAAGCTCATCTTCGGCCGTCTCGGCCTCGATTCGCTACCGCTGCACGAGCCGATCCTGGTCGCTACCTTCGTGATGGTCGCGCTTGGCGGCGGCGCGCTGTTCGCCGGCGTCACCTATTTCCGCCTCTGGGGCTATCTGTGGCGCGAGTGGTTCACCACTGTCGACCACAAGCGCATCGGCATCATGTACATGATCCTCGGCATCGTGATGCTGCTGCGTGGCTTCGCCGACGCGCTGATGATGCGCGCCCAGCAGGCGCTCGCGTTCGGCGGCTCCGATGGCTTCCTCCCCGCCCATCACTACGATCAGGTCTTCACCGCCCACGGCGTGATCATGATCTTCTTCGTGGCGATGCCGCTGGTGACGGGCCTGATGAACTACGTCGTGCCGCTGCAGATCGGCGCGCGCGACGTGTCGTTCCCGTTCCTCAACAATTTCAGCTTCTGGATGACGGTCGGCGGCGCGGTGCTGGTGATGGCTTCGCTGTTCATCGGCGAATTCGCCCGCACCGGCTGGCTCGCCTATCCGCCGCTGTCGAACATCGGCTACAGTCCTGATGTCGGCGTCGACTATTACATCTGGGCGCTGCAGGTCGCCGGCGTCGGCACGACATTATCCGGCATCAACCTGATCTGCACCATCGTCAAGCTGCGCTGCCCCGGCATGACCATGATGAAGATGCCTGTGTTCACCTGGACTGCGCTCTGCACCAACATCCTGATCGTCGCCTCCTTCCCCGTCCTGACCGTCGTGCTCGCGCTGCTCTCGCTCGATCGCTACGTCGGCACCAACTTCTTCACGAACGATTTCGGCGGCAGCCCGATGATGTACGTGAACCTGATCTGGATCTGGGGCCATCCCGAGGTCTACATCCTGGTTCTCCCCGCCTTCGGCATCTTCTCGGAAGTGACCTCGACCTTCTCCGGCAAGCGGCTGTTCGGCTACACCTCGATGGTCTACGCCACGGTCGTCATCACCATCCTGTCCTACCTGGTCTGGCTGCACCACTTCTTCACGATGGGGTCGGGCGCCAGCGTCAACTCGTTCTTCGGCATCACCACGATGATCATCTCGATCCCGACGGGCGCGAAGATGTTCAACTGGCTGTTCACGATGTATCGCGGCCGCATCCGCTTCGAGCTGCCGATGCTGTGGACGATCGCCTTCATGCTGACCTTCGTGCTCGGCGGCATGACCGGCGTTCTGCTCGCAGTCCCCCCGGCCGACTTCGTCCTGCACAACAGCCTGTTCCTGATCGCGCATTTCCACAACGTGATCATCGGTGGCGTGGTGTTCGGCGCATTCGCCGGCATCAACTACTGGTTCCCGAAGGCGTTCGGCTTCAAGCTCGATCCGTTCTGGGGCAAGCTGTCGTTCTGGTTCTGGGTCACCGGCTTCTACATGGCCTTCATGCCGCTCTATGTGCTCGGCCTGATGGGCGTGACCCGCCGCCTGCGCGTGTTCGACGATCCCTCGCTCCAGATCTGGTTCGTCATCGCCGCGATCGGCGCCGGCCTTGTCTTCCTCGGTATCCTCAGCATGCTGATGCAGTTCGCGGTCTCCTTCCTCAGGCGGGAGCAGCTCAAGGACGTCACCGGCGATCCCTGGGACGCCCGCACGCTGGAATGGGCGACATCTTCGCCGCCGCCGGACTACAACTTCGCCTTCACCCCCGTCGTTCACGACAACGACGCCTGGTGGGACATGAAGAGGCGCGGTTACCAGCGTCCGCTCACCGGGTTCAAGCCGATCCACATGCCCAGCGGCACCGGCACCGGCATCATCCTCGCCGGCTTCGCCACCGCGATGGGATTCGGCCTGATCTGGTACATCTGGTGGCTGGCGGCCGCGAGCTTCATCGCGATGCTCGCCGTCGGGATCGGTCACACCTTCAACTATCACCGCGACTTCGACATTCCGGCTGACGACGTCATCCGGACCGAGGATGCGCGCACCAAGCTGCTCGCCGGAGTCAAGTAAATGACTGTCGCTGTCAATCCCACGCAAACCGGCGAGCCGGTCTTCTACCTCGCCGACGAACATCCGCATCCGGAAGGCTACAGCACCTCGCTCGGCTTCTGGATCTACCTGATGAGCGACTGCCTCATCTTCGCGATGCTGTTCGCCGCCTTCGGCGTACTCGGCGCCAACTACGCCGCCGGGCCTGCGCCGAAGGACCTGTTCGACCTCAACCTGGTCGCGGTGAACACCTCGATGCTGCTGCTGTCGTCGATCACCTATGGTTTTGCGATGCTGACGATGCAGCAGAACAAGATCGCCCAGACGCAGATGTGGCTCCTGATCACCGGCCTGTTCGGCGTCGCTTTCATCAGCATCGAGCTCACCGAGTTCGCCCACATGATCCATGAAGGCGCCACGCCGCAGCGCAGCGCCTTCCTGTCCGCCTTCTTCACCCTTGTCGGCACCCACGGCCTCCACGTCTCCTGCGGCCTGATCTGGCTGGTGACCCTGATGGTGCAGGTCTGGCGTTTCGGCCTGATCGAGGCCAACCGCCGTCGCCTGATGTGCCTGTCGATGTTCTGGCACTTCCTCGACGTGGTCTGGATCGGCGTCTTCACCTTCGTCTATCTCCTGGGAGTTCTGCGATGAACACCGACACCCACGCCGCCCACGCGCACGACCATCACCACGACGACGGCCACGCCCATGGCACGTTCTCGACCTACATGCTCGGCTTCGTGCTCTCGGTGGTGCTCACGGCGATCCCGTTCTGGCTGGTGATGAGCGGGACGCTGCCGAGCAAGCAGATCACCGCGCTGGTCATCATGGCCTTCGCCGTCGTGCAGATCGTCGTGCACATGATCTACTTCCTGCACATGAGCCCCAAGTCCGAGAACGGCTGGAGCATGATGGCACTGATATTCACCATCGTGATGGTGGTGATCGCGCTGTCCGGCTCGCTGTGGGTGATGAACCACCTCAACAGCAACATGATGCCGATGCACGAGATGACGGGAATGAAGTGAGCGATCCCGTGAGACCCGAGGATAACGAACCGCGCAGCGCCGCGGGGGCTGCGCGTCCGTCCCTATGGCTCACGATTCCCTCGCTCTCCGCCTTCGTTGTTCTGATCGCCCTTGGCGTCTGGCAGGTCGAGCGCCGTGCCTGGAAGCTCGCGCTGATCGACCGCGTCGAGCAGCGCGTTCATGCCGCGGCTCAGCCGATCCCCGCGCGCGCAGCCTGGCTGGCGATCACCGCCGCAGGCGACGAATACCGGCACGTCAACCTCTCCGGCCGCTTCCTGCACGACCGCGAGACCCTGGTTCAGGCAGTCACCGAGGACGGCCCTGGCTATTGGGTGCTGACGCCGCTCCAGCGCAGCGACGGCACGCTTGTGCTGATCAACCGCGGCTTCGTGCCATCCGAGCGGCGCGACGCATCGACGCGCCAGGGCGGCAATCCGGACGGCCAGGTCGAAATCACCGGTCTCTTGCGCATCACGGAGCCGAAAGGCGGTTTTCTCAGGGACAACGTGCCCCAGCACAACCGCTGGTACTCGCGGGATGTCGCCGCGATCGCGGCCGCGCGCGACCTCCAGAACGTTGCGCCGTTCTTCGTCGATGCCGACGCCGGATCACAATCCGGCAGCGGTCCAATCGGCGGATTGACCGTGGTCCGCTTTCCCAATAACCACCTGATCTACGCGCTGACGTGGTTTGCCCTGGCTTTCATGCTGGCCGGTAGACTTCTCGTCACATTCGGCGGCGGGCTGTTCCGCCGCAAACGCTTCGTCCACGAAACGGCCGGCGGGTCGGATGCCTCCGCCCGCAGGACGGGATCAGATGCTGGAACGATCGTCGAACCGACCTGACGACGGGAACACTTACGGCGAGCTGGCGGTCACGCTGCAATCGCAGGCGGACGCGCGCAGCGAGCTGATCGGCGCGGCCCCCACTGACGACGAGACCAACCGCAAGAACATGGCGCTGCTGATCCAGCTGCGCTGGACCGCGGTGGTCGGCCAGATCGTCACCATCGGCGGCGTGCATTTCTGGCTCGGCATTCCGCTGCCCCTCACCCGCATGGGCGCGGTGATCGGCGCGCTGGTGCTGCTCAATGTCTCGAGCCTGGTCTGGGTGCGCCATCGCGCCGCGATCACGAACAACGAGCTCTTGGTCGCGCTGATGCTGGATGTCGCCGCGCTGACCGCGCAACTCTATCTCAGCGGCGGCGCCACCAATCCCTTCACCTCGCTGTTCCTGCTTCAGGTCACGCTCGGCGCGGTGCTGCTCGATGCCCGCTCGACCTGGTCGCTGGTGGCGCTGAGCTGCGCGAGCTTCGTGTGGCTGACGATGGGCTACCGGCCGCTCGACCTGCCGCCGAATCCGCTGAGCGAGACCTATACGCTCACCGTCACCGGCATGCTGCTGGGCTTCATCCTCAACGCCGTATTGCTGGTCGTGTTCGTCACCCGCATCAACAGGAATTTGCGCGAGCGCGACGCGCATCTGGCGGCGCTGCGCCAGCACGCCGCCGAGCAGGATCACATCGTCCGCATGGGCCTGCTCGCCTCCGGTGCAGCGCATGAGCTCGGCACGCCGCTCGCCTCGCTCTCGGTCATCCTCAGCGACTGGCGCCGCATGCCGAATCTCGCCGCCGATCAGGAGCTCGCCGAGGACCTCACGGAGATGGAAACCTCGCTGCAACGCTGCAAGACGATCGTGACGGGCATTCTCGTGTCGGCCGGCGAAGCCCGCGGCGAGGGATCCTCGCCGACGACGGTGACCGCCTTCGTCACCGCACTGGTCGAAGAATGGCGCGACGCCCGCTCGGCGCGCACACTGTATTTCGTCAATACCTTTGGCGAGGACGTCGCGATCGTCTCGGACATCGCGCTGAAGCAGGTGATCTTCAACGTCCTCGACAACGCCTATGAAATCTCGCGCGGGTGGGTGGAGCTGCTCGCCGAACGCGAGGGCGATAATCTGGTGCTCTCGATCAGCGACCGCGGCCCGGGCTTCGCGCCTGAAATGCTGGCACAGCTCGGAAAGCCCTACCAGTCGAGCAAGGGCCGCGCAGGCGGCGGGCTCGGCCTGTTCCTGGTGGTCAACGTGGTGCGCAAGCTGGGTGGCAGCGTGACCGCCGAGAACCACCGGAAGCGCGGCGCCACCGTGCGCCTGACGCTGCCGCTCGCCACGCTCGCGATCGGAGGCAGCTTTGACGCCTGACCGTTCGCTCATCGTCGTCGAGGACGACGATGGTTTTGCGCGCACGCTGAAGCGCTCATTCGAGCGCCGCGGCTACGAGGTCGTGCTCGCCGCCTCGATCGAGGAGGTCCGGAACGTTCTGTCGGACCGATCCTTCGGCTATGCCGTGGTCGACCTCAAGCTCGGCGGCGCCTCCGGCCTTGCCTGTGTCGAGCTGCTGCATACCCACGACGAGGAGATGCTGATCGTGGTGCTGACAGGCTTCGCCAGCATCTCGACCGCCGTCGAGGCCATCAAGCTCGGCGCTTGCCACTATCTCGCAAAACCCTCCAACACCGACGACATCGAGGCCGCCTTCAACAAGGCCGCAGGTAACGCTGACGTCGCGCTGGACGTGCGGCCGACCTCGATCAAGACGCTCGAATGGGAGCGCATCCACCAGACGCTGATCGAGACGGACTTCAATATCTCGGAGGCCGCGAGAAGGCTGGGCATGCACCGGCGCACGCTGGCACGAAAGCTCGAGAAGCGGCCGGTGAAATGAGCCGACGCCTCACTTCGGAGGGTGGGTTAGTGAGGCTAACCACCCTACGAAGCTACAAATCCAAAAACAAAAGCCCGGCCGAACGACCGGGCTTTTGAACTGTTAGAAGCGAGAGCGGCTTATGCGGCCTCGTCGGCGACGGTGGTGTCGTCGCCGTCGGTATCGCCCTCGGCATCCGCCTCGCCTTCGCCCTCGGCGGCTTCCGCCTTGGCGTTGCGGCGCGGGCTCTTGGCGAGCTGGGCCTCGATCTCCTTGACCGCTTCGGTCTCGGTCGAGTGCTGCACCACCGCGATCTCGCGGGAGAGACGATCGAGCGCCGCTTCATAGAGCTGACGTTCAGAGTAGGACTGCTCCGGCTGCGACTCCGAGCGATAGAGATCGCGCACGACTTCCGCGATCGCGACGATGTCGCCCGAGTTGATCTTCGCTTCGTATTCCTGGGCGCGGCGCGACCACATGGTGCGCTTGACGCGGGCACGGCCCTTGAGCGTCTCCAGCGCCTTCTTCACCAGCGCGGGCTCGGACAGCTTGCGCATGCCGACGTTGGCCACCTTGGCGGTCGGAACGCGCAGCGTCATCTTGTCCTTGATGAAGTTGATGACGAACAGCTCGAGCTTCGCGCCGGCAATCTCCTGCTCCTCGATGGCCAGGATCTGGCCGACGCCGTGAGCGGGATAGACGACGAATTCATTGGCCCTGAAGCCCTGACGCTGGGTCACGACCTTCTTTTCCTCGACCTTCGGCGCGGGTGCAGCGGCCTTCACGGCCGGCTTGGCAGCAGCAACGGGAGCCTTGGCAGGGGCGGCAGCAACAGGAGCCTTCAGAGCAACAGGCTTGGCAGCAGGAGTCTTGGCAGCAACAGGCTTCGTAGCGGGAGCCTTGGCAGCGGGAGCCTTGGCGGCAGCAGGCTTGGCAACGGTCGCTTTCGCGGCCGGTTTGGCAGTCTTGTGAGGCATTGCGCTTCTTTTGTTCTTCGAGGACTTTGCAGCCGGCGGCGCCTTGGCAGCGGCCCGACCCTTGGATGCGCTACGGCTGGCCGCGGCGACTTTTTTGGCCTCCTTATGGGAAGCCCTCGCTGAAGTACTCTTTTTACGCGTTTTCTGTGACACAGCCTGCGCGCGGAAACTGCCACGCCCCTGTTCGACATCTGGTTTCACGGGAACCCGGCGGAGCCAACAGGGCTGACGAGGGGTTCGGGTTAATGTGCCCAATATAGCACATTTCCCGCAAAAATCAATGATTTAGGGGTCGTGAGGCTGGTTTTCGACGCTGACGAAGGTATTAGGGTTAAGTTTGCGCCGGAATTTAGTCTCCGGAGCCGGGGTTCGGAGAAAAATATTTCTCGAACTTCCCTTCCATCCCGTCGAATTCCTTCGCGTCGTCGGGTGATTCTTTCTTCTGGGTGATGTTCGGCCAGCTCTTGGCGTAGTCGGCGTTGACCTGGAGCCACTTTTCCAGGCCCGGTTCCGTGTCCGGCTTGATGGCGTCGGCAGGACATTCCGGCTCGCACACGCCGCAGTCGATACACTCATCCGGGTGGATGACGAGCATGTTCTCGCCCTCGTAGAAACAGTCGACCGGGCAGACCTCGACGCAGTCGGTGTACTTGCATTTGATGCAGGCTTCAGTGACGACGTAAGTCATCCAACGCTCCGAAAAGCTCTTTTAAAACTCGCGGCTTGCGTAGCGCGGATGGCCCGGCGCTGCAAGGTCGGGAAGCCCCGATCATGAGGGCTTTGTGTGGTTGATCGACCAAGAAATGAACCGAAAACGCAATTAATTACTCTTTGCGTTCACTGAGCTCCTCGTAGAGCACGCGCGCCGAGGCTGCATCGCCGCGGCGCGCATTGAAGCCGGTCACCTTCAACACACGTACGGCGCGATCGAGCGCGACGGTGATGACGTCGCCGACCTTGACCGCGTGGCCCGGCGATTTCTCGCGTGTGCCGTTGACGCGGACATGGCCGGACTCGACGAGCTCAGCCGCGGAGGTGCGCGCCTTTACCACCCGCGCGTGCCACAGCCATTTGTCGAGGCGCTGCCGCTCGGTCGTGGGATCACTCCTTGCGACCGGACAGCTGCTCCTTCAGCGCAGCGAGCTTGGCGAAGGGCGAGTTCGGATCGACGGGGCGATCGCGCTCGCGCGGGTTCGCGCTCGAGGCGTAAGGACGCAGCGACGGACCACCCTGACGGTCGCGGCCCTTGTCGCGGTCGCGGCCACGATTGTCGCGGCCCTTGTCGCGATCACCGCCGAACTTCTTGTTGTCGCGGTTGCGATCCTTGTTGTCGCGGTCCTTGCCCTGGAAACTGCGATTCCTGTCGTCGCGCCCTTCCTGACGCGGCGCACCTTCGGCACCACCTTCGCGCGGCTTGCGGAAGTCCTTAGCCCCGTCTCTGCGATGACCGCCGTGGCGATGACGCTGCTCGCGCTTCTCGCCATCGGCCGACTGCGCAGCTTCGCCTTCCGCCGGCGCGGCGCCCGCTTCAGCACCGGCCTGCGGACGCTGGTTGTTGTGTCGCTGATGACGATGGCGCTCGTGGCGCGGCTTGCGATCCTCGTGACGGCCACCGGGACGCCAGACTTCGACGAGTTCCGGCTCGGCAGGCGCCGCAGCAGCCTCGGGCGCCGCCGCAGCCTCAGGTGCAGCAGCATCGGGCGATGCGGCAGCTTCGGTTGCAGCGATCTCGGCAGGAGCGGCTTCAGTGGCAGCCTCCGCAGGCGCAGCAGCCTCTTCCGCCGGCGGCGCGATGCCGGGGGCATCTTCGGGCGTGACGGGTGCTTCGGGCGACGCTTCGAGCGCCGGCTCTTCGTGCGCTCCCTCGTCATGCGGCTCCAGGCCGGGCGCGTCTTCGACGGTGACGGCTTCGATCGCGGCATCTGCGGGCGCCGCGGCCTCCTCGGTCGCGGGCGTTTCTGCGGAAGCTTCGGCAGCAAGCGTCTCGGCAGCAGGCGCGACCGGCTTGGGCGGCAGTGGCGCACGCTTCTCCATGCGATAGCCAAGCGCGCGCAGCACCGAGGCAAAATCCTCGCCGGCGGAGCCGGTGAGCGAGGTCATCGCCTGCGTCACCACGAAGCCGCGGCCGTCGAACGCGCCGGCGGGCTTTTCGCCGGGCGCGTTCTCGCGCCAAGCCAGCGCCGGGCGGATCAGGTCGGCCAGGCGCTCCAGGATGTCGACGCGCACGGCGCGCTCGCCGGCCTGCTTGTAGCCGAGCACGCGATAGGCATCGCGCGGCAGCTGCTTGTCGACCGGGAACGAGGTGCGACCCGACGATGCCAGATGCTGCGCACCTGAAAGCGCCGAAAGATCAACATTGTCCTGCTTCAGCGCCCACAGCAGCGCGGCCAGCGCACGCGCGGCGGGCTTCAGGATGCCGGGGAAATAGATGTGATAGGCGCCGAAGCGGACGCCGTATTTGCGCAAGGTCGCGCGCGAGGGCTGGTCGAGATCCTTCAGCTCGTTGGCGATCTTGGGACGCTCCAGCACGCCGAGCGCCTCGACGAGCTGGTAGGCGATGCCGCGGGCAATGCCGGTGACGTCTTCGGCCTTCGACAGCTCGAACATCGGCCCGAGCAGCTTTTCGATGTGCGTCTTGAGCCAGAGGTCGAGCCGCGCCTGCACCTTCTCGCGGGGGCTACCTGTCAGCCGCTCGTCCGAGATGATGCGGATGCGCGGGTGCAGCGCCTCGTCTGCGGCGGTCAGCCGCGCCACCGCATCGCCGGTCCAGCGGATGGTGCCGTCCGAGGTCAGCACGAACTGATCGTCCGGCGCATTGCCGAGCTTTTCGGCGCGCGTGTTGATCTCGCCGGCGAGCACCGCTTGCGCAGCAGCCTGCAAGGCTTTCGCATCGGAGCCGGCTTCCGCCGCATCCGGTGCAAAGGTGAAGCCATCGAGGCGGCCGATGACATGGCCTTCGACGATGACTTCGCCGGTCTTGCCGATTTCCGTATTCAAGCTCGTGTTCTCCCGCAGGCGGCGCATCAATACACTGGTCCGGCGATCAACGAAACGCTCAGTCAAGCGTTCATGGAGCGCATCCGATAATTTATTTTCGACCTCCCGCGCGATCCCCTGCCAGCGTTCGGGGTCCTTCAGCCAGTCCGGGCGGTTGGCGACGAAGGTCCAGGTGCGAATCTGCGCGATCCGGGCCGACAGCGTGTCGATGTCGCCATCGATGCGGTCGGCCTGGTCGACCTGGGCGGCGAACCAGGAATCGGGGATGCAGCCCTTCTGCATCAGGAAGCCGTAGAGCGTGGTGACGAGCTCGGCATGGGCGGCCGGCGACAGCTTTCGGTAGTCCGGGACCTGGCAGACCTCCCACAGACGTTCCACGGCGGCCTTGCCATGCGCGATATCGCGCACCTCGACGTCGCGGGCGGCGTGGTCGAGCACGCGCATGTCCTCGGCAATGGGTGCCCGCGTCAGCACCTCATGGCCGGGGCCGAGGTTCAGCGAGACCTGGAGCGCGCCGAGCGAGGAGAAATCCAGCTTCGCGTTGCGCCATTGCAGCATCTTCACGGGGTCGAAGATGTGGTTCTGGAGCGCATTCACCAGCTCGGGCTCGAACGGGCCGCAGCGTCCCGTCGTCCCAAAGGTGCCGTTGCGGGTGGCGCGGCCGGCGCGGCCGGCGACCTGCGCGAACTCGGCCGGCGTCAGGCGGCGGAACTGGTAGCCGTCGAACTTGCGGTCGGAGGCAAAGGCGACGTGGTCGACGTCGAGATTGAGGCCCATGCCGACGGCGTCGGTGGCGACGAGGTAGTCGACGTCGCCGTTCTGGAACATCTCGACTTGGGCGTTCCTGGTGCGCGGGCTGAGCGATCCCAGCACCACGGCGGCGCCGCCATGCTGGCGCCTGATCAGCTCGGCGATGGCGTAGACCTCGTCGGCCGAGAACGCGACAATCGCGGTGCGGCGCGGCTGGCGCGTGATCTTGCGATCGCCGGCGAATTCCAGCTGCGACAGCCTGGGACGGGTGATCATGGAAACGCCGGGCAGCAGCCGCTCGATGATCGGGCGCATGGTGGCGGCGCCGAGCAGCAGCGTCTCGTCGCGGCCGCGGCGGTTGAGGATGCGGTCGGTGAAGACGTGGCCGCGTTCCAGATCGGACGCAATCTGGATCTCGTCGACGGCGAAGAAGGAGACGTCGAGGTCGCGCGGCATCGCCTCGACCGTCGACACCCAGTAACGCGGGTTCTTCGGCTTGATCTTCTCCTCGCCGGTGATCAGCGCCACGGCCTCGGGGCCAACGCGGCCGACGATCTTGTTATAGACCTCGCGCGCGAGCAGCCGCAGCGGCAGGCCGATCATGCCCGAGGAATGCGCGAGCATCCGTTCGATGGCGAGATGGGTCTTGCCGGTGTTGGTCGGCCCGAGCACCGCAGTGACGCCGGCGCCAGGCACGCGATCGGAAAGCGCGCGCTCGGAGGCGAAGGGGGAAGAGGAAAAGGCCATGTCTGAATGATTAGGTAGTGGCGATTGGGGCGAATGTCAGTGCTGTTTGGGGCGGCGAGGTGCTGTCAGCCATGTCTCCGAACGCGGCCAAATTCTCCGCTGTCATGCCCCGGCTTGACCGGGGCATCCAGTACGCCGCGGCCTGTCCGCTCCACCACAACCGCCTCGGCGTACTGGATCGCCCGGTCAAGCCGGGCGATGACACCGATCGTGTGGGAGCAGCTTCCCAAAATCCCGCGCAACTGTCTCACTTTGCGACGCTTTTCCCTGTGGCCTTAAGCTTCGGAACGACTCCAGAACGAATCGCGGCCGAATCGCTGACTCCCCGGTGAGTCCTGTTCCGTTCACGCAACATGTCGCGGGACGCTTGTTTCCATCGCACTAGATGGAGTTTTGGGCTGTCGCACAAGCGACGATGTGGTGGCGGATTTCGTTAAGTTGGGGATGGCGCGGAGTCGAATCAGAATCGGGGAGGAGTCAAATGGATTCCCGAAAACGATGACCCCCACCTCATTTTCGCGAAAACAACCCCATGCACAGTAGCTAAGTCATTGTTATGATTAGGGGGAGCGTCGCAGCGGCGGCTACTGCGTCTTTGCCACCCTTGGCGGCTGGGCGGTGGTGATGAAGCTGGTCGCCTCCAGCATCGCCGGGCCCAGCGGCGTCGGCACTTTCAGCCAGAACGGCACCAGGATCCGCGTGCCCGCCACCGGCGCGAAGGCGATCTCGATGTTGCGCTGGGCGGCGAGGTATTTGATCACGGGGCGGTCGGGGATGTAGCCGGCGACAGGCACGAAATACAGCGCGCAGACCACGACCGGGCCGCGATAGCCCTTCTCGGCTTTCACCGTCTCCATGCGCTTGAAATCGAGCTTCAGCTCGTAACGCATGCGGCCGTCGAACACGGGCGCGCTGCCGTGGCAGGCTTCGGGCGACACGGGATCGCCGGTACCTGATACGCGCACCAGCGAGGCTGTCATCGGATCGAACACGCCGCGGCGATGCGCGTCGGTGACGACGATGCGGTCGGCATCGACAGGCGGCTCCGGAATGATGCCGAAATCCTTCACATTGCCCTTGTCGAGGGTGATGTGGATCTCTTCGGTCTTCTTCGAGGTCGTGGTGGAGGCCTGGTAGGCCGATGCGACCAGCGCGCCGTTGACGACGCGCCCCTGCGAGGCGCCGGTGCCGGACCCGCCCGCGAACGATTTCAGGATGCCGGTGGTGCCGCCGGAGGCCGCCGCGGAAAACACGTCGTCCTGGATATCGATGTTCCAGGCGCCGCGTCCGACCGGAATGCCCGACAGCGTCGCCTCATACTGCGCCTCGAGCTTGCCCTGCGCCGCCGCAGGCTCCGCCGCCCACACCAGCACCAGCACGCCGACAGCGGCCAGCGCCAGCCGGGCGACAAAGGCCAGCCTGCCGGCCGACTGCAGCCGGGGCAGAAAGAGGGGCGAGGTGTGCACGAGACGATCCAATCGGGACGCGAGTGGGTGTTACTTAAGCCTGTTACGGCCGCAAGCAATGTATCCGGGCACGATAAGCCGGGAACTCACCGGACTCTTCGGCGGTGAATACGCCCTTTATGTGATGGTAAGGCTTTTCAAACATTGCCGTTTTGGTGATTGAGGATGCGTCAGGGGCGCACACCTCGCCCTGCGCACTCAGCTGTCATGCCCCGGCTCGACCGGGGCATCCAGTACGCCGCAGCCTCTCTGGTCCAGCCGCGCTGCCGGTGGAATACTGGATCGCCCGCCTTCGCGGGCGATGACACCTGAATATGCCGATCGAGATCCCGGGTTCGGGCTCCCGCCCGCCCCGGGACGACGGGCCCAAAACGGCCCGTCGCCTTGACTACCCGCGCCTTCCCCCCTATACGTCCGCCGCTCCCTGCAAGGACAGAGAATTTGCCCCCGTGGCGCCCCGGATGGCGGCCGCAACTCGTTGGGGGCTCGAAACTGAGGATTAGTGACATGTCTCGCCGCTGCGAACTGACGGCCAAGGGCCCCCTCGTCGGCCACAAGGTCAGCCACTCCAACATCAAGACCAAGCGCCGCTTCCTGCCGAACCTGGTCAACGTGACCTTCATCAGCGAAGCCCTGGAGCGCAACGTGCGCCTGCGCGTCTCCACCAACGCGGTGAAGAGCGTCGACCACAATGGCGGCTTAGATGCCTTCCTGCTCAAGGCCAAGGCCGACGTGCTGTCGCCGCGCGCCCTCGAGCTGAAGCGCGCCATCCAGAAAAAGGTCGGCGACGCGCCGGTCAAGAAGGCCAGCTAAGCGAATTTTTTGAGTTGGGCGGGGGCTAGGTTGCGTCGCGTGGCGTAGGCTTAGCCAAGTAGAGTTTTGCGTTTGCGGCCGGGTCGGAAGATCCGGCCGTTTTTTGTTGGTGCGGTAGGCTAGTAGCGAAACTGGAGCGCTCCTTAGCACAAGGGAGTACGCTCGATTGTGCAGCCCTTAGTTGCGGCCCTAGTGTGAATCTGTTTGTGTCGGTCAAAGGATAACCGATGCATATTGATTCGATTGAAATTGCCAACTTTCGGAAGCTTCGTTCTACTCGGGTTAGCTTTGCACGAGACAAAACAGTCTTCGTCGGCGCGAACAACAGCGGCAAGACTTCCGCCATGGTCGCACTACGATATTTCCTCGTATCTCACGAACGAACCAGCTTCACACTGAACGACTTCACCGTTTCTCACTGGCCGTCGCTCGTGACGATGGGCGCGAGTTGGGAAAAGGCCGAAGCTGCCAACGAGGCACTTCCTGAGCCTAACTGGAACGATTTTCTTCCAACGCTCGACGTCTGGCTCCATGTTGAGAGCGATGAAGTACACTATGTCCAAAAAATCTTGCCCACGTTGGATTGGGAGGGCGGGCAGCTCGGCGTGCGGCTACGCTTTGAACCCAAGGATGCGGTAGAGTTACAACGCGAGTACCTTTCCGCTCGCGCAGATGCGGAGAAGGCAAAAAGGGGTGAAGTAACTAGCGAGCCTGACCAGACGAGCGAAGTCATTATCGTCTCACTCTGGCCAGATGACCTCGTTGAATTTCTCCGTCGTCGCCTTGCGCGGCTATTCGTTATCAGAGCATACGTCCTCGATCCCGTGAAACGTCGAGAGCCGGAGCATGGTACGGCGAAGCCGCAAGATCTAGCAGCCGATGCCGTTGCGCTAGAAGAAGATCCCTTTAGAGGACTAATCAAAATTAGCGAGATCAGTGCGCAACGCGGCTTCGGACAAGAAGCCGAGGTCGTACCTGACGAAGATGAGACGAGCGCTGCCACCAGCACCGCCAATGCACGGAAGCTCTCCGAGCAACTCCGGCGGTACTACAGCCGTCACCTCGACCCTTACGACAACCCGGACACGAAAGATGTAAAAGCGCTGCAGGCGATCGAACAGGCGCAAAAGGCGTTCGATACTCGGCTCAATGAAGGCTTCGAAGCCGCGCTCAAGGAATTAGAAGAGCTTGGATACCCAGGCGTCACTGACCCCAAACTCGAAATCTCGACGAGGTTACGTCCTGTAGAGGGGCTCAATCACGAAGCAGCTGTACGTTACGTCATCCAAATGACCGACGGCACCGAGAACACGCGGCTGCACCTGCCGGAGGACTCGAACGGTCTTGGGTACCAGAATCTGATTTCGATGGTATTCCGGCTTATGAGCTATCGTGATGCTTGGATGCTAGTTGGCAAGGCTGAAACAAGAGCTGTTGCGAACAAGGTATTCAGGCCACCCCTGCACCTTGTACTCGTAGAAGAGCCCGAGGCACATCTCCACACTCAGGTTCAGCAGGTCTTTATAAGGCAAGCATACAACATCCTGCGCAAACACCGCGATTTAGGAGACAACAAGACCTTCACTACACAACTGGTTGTTAGCACACATTCAAGTCACATAGCCCATGAGTGCGATTTCGCGTCGCTACGGTACTTCCGGCGGCTTGCTGGCGCGAGGATGGAAATTCCGAGTTCCTGCGTCGTGGACGTCTCTACCGCGTTTGGATCGAATGACGAAACTAGGCGGTTCGTAACTCGCTATCTCAAGGTTACGCACTGCGACCTGTTTTTTGCGGATGCGGCCGTATTGATTGAAGGCCCAGCCGAGCGAATTCTGACGCCCCATTTTGTGAGAGAACACGCCCAATTCAAAGATCTGCGGGAGTGCTATATTACGTGGCTCGAAATCGGCGGCAGTCACGCGCACCGATTGCGTGGCCTCATTGAATGCCTTGCGCTACCTACGTTGATCATTACTGATCTCGACGCAGTAGGTGCAGGCAACAAATCCGCGCTCCCAACGAGGGGCGCCGGCCAGACATCGCGCAATCAAACGCTGAACACATGGTGCCCAAAACGAACCTCTCTTGATGAGCTGTTAGACGAGCCCGAACTGAACAAGATCCTGAAATACGACGCACAGCGCTTCTCAATTCGAGTAGCGTATCAATCGCCGGTCAAAATTGATTTTCGTGGTAGTCCCGTTGAAGCGCTCGCCAACACATTTGAAGACGCCATTCTATTTGAGAATATCAGCCTCTTCCTGGAGCAAGAAGGGACGGGCCTCGTGGCCAAATTCAAAACAGCAATAGAGGCGAGCCCTAGTGTGGAAGAATTAAGTGGAAAGCTTGCCGAGAGCTTGAAGACTGGCAGCAAAGCTGAGCTAGCTCTTGATCTGCTTGAGTTCAAGGATGCAAACAAACTTAGACCCCCGACCTATATGCGAGAGGGCCTCCTCTGGCTTTCTGAACAGGTGCGCGAACGGCAGAAAGAGTTGGGTCTCGCAGTATCGTCAGGCATTGTAACTTCGGCGAAGGCCGCTTGATGCCCGAGGCGGCTGCAAACAATTCCAACGTTGCGCTCGATGACCATATCGAGGAGGAAATCTCCGCTTGTCTAGACCTAGAGCATCCAAGGAGCTTTTTTCTCTACGCCGGCGCCGGCTCCGGCAAGACAAGCTCCCTTATCCGAGCGCTCGAATTCATCAAACAGAAAAACCTTCCGCGGCTTCGTCTTAGAGGACAACAGGTAGCAGTCGTCACATACACCAATGCAGCCTGCGACGAGATCCTTCGGCGATTGAAATTCGATCCAACCTTTCAAGTCTCAACGATCCATAGCTTCGCTTGGAAGCTAATTGCTGGATTTAACAAAGACATTCGAGACTGGCTTCATAAAAAGCTTGAGAGCGAGATACATGAAATTCAGGAGCAAGAGGCGAAGGGGCGCCGCGGCACGAAGGCTTCCGCGAACCGCCAAGCACAGATCGAATCGAAGTCCCGCCGACTTACTGGCCTAAGTGGGATAAAGAAATTCACGTACAGCCCTACCGGAGACAACAAAGAGCGAGATGCATTAAATCATGCCGAGGTGATTGAGCTCTTCGCGAGCTTCCTTACTCAAAAGAAGCTGATGCAAAGCATTCTGGTTAATCAGTTCCCCTTCCTTCTGGTAGATGAGAGTCAGGACACGAATAAGCGGATCGTTGACGCTCTTCTAACCGTACAAGGTGCTCATACCGACAAATTTAGTCTCGGTTTCATCGGCGACACGATGCAAAGAATCTATAACGACGGGAAGGAACGAATAGAAGAAGAGCTCCCGTCTGATTGGGCAAAGCCGGTAAAGCGTCTCAATCATCGATGCCCGCGACGAGTCGTTCGCCTCATCAACCAGATTCGCAGCCAAGTCGACAGTCATGCTCAGGAAGCGAGGTCCGACAGCATCGACGGAATTGTCCGTCTGTTTGTATTGCCGACGAGCGAAGCCAACAAATCTTCAATGGAAGACTCCGTTCGCGCCTACATGGCAGATCTCACTCGTGATGAAGATTGGCACGATCGCCAAAAGTGCAAGATATTGACACTCGAGCATCATATGGCCGCCAGACGTATGGGGTTCGAGACGATTTTCGAAGCGCTTGCTGGCATCGACGCCTTCAGAACAGGACTTCTTGACGGGTCGTTGCCCATTACACGTTTGTTTACGGCCAACGTGCTGCCCCTCGTCTCTGCTCTTCAGAACGACGACAAGTTTGCTACGGCAAGAATTGTGCGTGAGTCCTCTCCACTCCTGAGCACTGAAGCACTAAAGAAAGCGACCGATCAGCGCGATCAATTGCGCAACGCCAGGATAGCAGCCGAAGGACTGCTGAAACTGTGGCAGCAGGGGACACCTACATGCGGCGCGGTTCTGAGTTATGTCGCCGAGCAGCACCTCTTCGATCTCCCAGAAGTTTTGAAGCCGTTTGCGATTCACCGATCAGATGATGAAGCTCAATCTAGTCCTGACGACGAGTCACGCGACCCTTTAGACGAGGCGGACGCGGCCTTAGAGAAATTTCTGCTCGCGTCGTTCTCGGAAATCGCGCCATATGCTCAGTACATCTCGAATACGGCCGAGTTCGGCACACACCAGGGAGTAAAGGGTCTGGAGTTCGATCGCGTTATGGTGTTGATGGACGATGCCGAGGCGCGCGGCTTCATGTTCGGATATGAAAAGTTTTTCGGTGCCAAAGAGCCTTCAGCGAGCGATTTGTCGAATGAATCTGAGGGCCGCGACAGCTCAGTTAGCAGGACCCGCCGCCTATTTTATGTCACCTGCAGCAGAGCCAAGAAGAGTCTTGCCTTAGTGCTCTATACATCTGCCCCCGAGGCGGTGAAAATGCAGATGCTTAGGGACGAGTGGTTCGACGAGCACGAAATTTTGTTAGCGGTGCCCGACCACCCGCTTCCGGCGTGACCAATCTGACATAAGGTTAAGCGGCTGCTTGAAACATTTCGTCCACTCCATTTCCGCTGTTTGACGGCACCGGCAAGGAGACTTCGGAAAACATCTCCAATTTCCGGAGCTCTATCCCTGCCTGCGCAGGACGCAGCCGCGGCAGATAGTGTTTTGCAGTGCGGGGGATCGGCACAGTAACGAAGCCGACGACGTGGCCTCCCTGAGAGGGCCGACGTCAATTTGATGCCGGGGCTGAAATGTTCGCGGCTTCGTAAGACCGCTCCCCCTACCCCCGAAAATCAATGCTCCGCAGCACGATCCCCGGCGGCGTGCCCTCGAACTCCGTCGCCTGATATTTACGTGCCGCGCAGGCTTCGATGCGCTCGCGCAGGCGGGTGAACTGGGCTTCGCGCTGGTCGGGCCCGGCGCGCGGGCGCGGCGCCAGCACCGCGCGCGCGTTAACCGTCCATTAACCAACGCAGCCTAGCCTGCTGTAATCGTCCAGCCATCATTAGCCCGAAATGCCTTCCCGGTTCGCTCCAGGAGAAGCGCCGATGTGCGTTGCGTTGTTGACGTATGCCGATCTCAGTGCCCGCCTCAACATCTCGCGCGAGGCCGCGCGTTCGCTTGCGAGACGACGCCGGTTGCCGCGCTCGCGTTCGGATGATGGCAAGGCGCTGGTGAGCGTCGATTTCTCCGAACTCCGGTACGTGCCCCGCCCACGGCGTGGCCGCCAGGCAGACCCCGTCGCCGCCTCCATGGCAAAGATCGAGGCGTTCAAGGCGGTGGCCTTCAAGGCGGAGGTCGCGCGGCTCGAAGCAGTTGCAACCGGCTACAGGTCAGATTTCGAGCGCGCCGATCGCCTGGCCGTCGAGCTGCTGCAGGCGGCTGCCGAGACGACGGCAGCCAATGCGTGGGCGGCACGACTGGAAGACGAAGTGGCGGCGCTGCGGACCGGTCGCCGGGCTGGCGGCGCAATCGCGGGACAAGCCGCGCTTCAATTGGGACATCTGGCCGCGGCCATCGTGGACGGAGACCGCGCGGCTCGCAGGTAGCACTCGAACCTTTCTCCATCCCGGCCCGCCGGAGCAACCGCGAGGAAAGAATGACTGGCATCACCGAAATTCGCGAGATGAAGGCGCGCATTATCGTGTTCGGGGTCGGCGGCGCCGGCGGCAATGCCGTCAACAACATGATCACGGCCGGGCTGCAAGGGGTCGACTTCGTCGTCGCCAATACCGACGCGCAGGCGCTTGCCATGTCGAAGGCGACGCGCCTCATCCAGCTGGGCACAAATGTGACCGCAGGCCTTGGCGCCGGCTCGCAGCCCGAATTGGGACGCGCCGCAGCCGAGGAGGCAATCGATACGATCCGCGATCATTTGACCGGCGCGCACATGGTCTTCGTGACTGCCGGCATGGGCGGCGGTACCGGCACCGGGGCTGCACCCATCATCGCCAGGACTGCACGCGAGCTCGGCATTCTCACCATCGGCGTGGTCACCAAGCCATTCTACTTCGAGGGCCGGCGCCGCATGCGCTTTGCCGAAGCCGGCATCGAGGAGTTGCTGAAGACAGTCGACACCCTGCTGATCATCCCGAACCAGAACCTGTTCCGGGTGGCCAGCGAGAAGACCACATTCGCCGATGCCTTTGCCCTTGCCGATCAGGTGCTTTATTCGGGTGTGGCCTGCATCAGCGACCTCATCGTCAAGGAAGGCCTGATCAATCTCGATTTTGCCGACGTTCTCTCCGTGATGCGAGAGAAGGGCAAGGCCATGATGGGAAGGGGCGAAGCATCCGGCGAGAAGCGCGTGCTCGCCGCCGCCGTGGCCGCAATTTCCAATCCATTGATCGAGAACCCCTCGATCAAGCGCGCCAGT
This sequence comes from Bradyrhizobium sp. S3.12.5, assembly GCF_040548225.1. NCBI lineage: Bacteria > Pseudomonadati > Pseudomonadota > Alphaproteobacteria > Hyphomicrobiales > Nitrobacteraceae > Bradyrhizobium > Bradyrhizobium sp. S3.12.5. The sequence goes on along the minus strand of NZ_JBEPRF010000001.1, from coordinate 162,657 downwards.
GGCCTCATCATCTCCATCACCGGCGGCCGGGATCTCATGCTGTTCGAAGTCGACGAAGCTGCGACCCGCATTCGCGACGAGGCCGACCCGGACGCCAACATCATCGTCGGCGCGTCGTTTGATGAAAGCCTCGAAGGTATCGTCCGCGTCTCAGTGGTGGCGACCGGAATCGATAATCTTGACCCGGCGCAGCAGACGCAACCGGCGGAAAGCCCACTCACGCAGCTCGCCGGCAGGCTGCGCAACGACAGCCGCCGCATCGCCGATCGCATCGAGCGCGGCGCACCGCTTCCGCAAGTAGAGAGTCCGCCGCTCCGCCCGGAGGCCCGCCACCCGGCGGGGCAACCGGCAAGGGCGAATCCGGAATATACGCGCCACGCGGCTCCCCAGCCGCACGATCCTTACGACCGCTCCTCTGCGCGCAATGCGACCGACGAAGCCATTCTCGAGATCCCGGCCTTCCTGCGCCGAGCGGCCAACTGAGCTGGTCGCAAGCACCAGCACATGGACCGCTGCGACGCGGCTCCAAGGCGCGATGAGATCAAGTTCGGTCGGCTGTCGGAGGTCCACCTCTCCCTAGCGGGAAGAGGTCGTCTGAATTCCCGGCTCGCATCCCAAAGGTGCGCAGCGCGCCGAATCCTTCACGCTGCCGTGCTGCGCGGGTTCTCCGCTGCTTCCGTTTTTTCCGCGTCCTTGTCGCGCGACAGCCATGCCGGGAAACGAAGCAGGCGATCGTTGTTGTCTTTTGGCGGTTCGATGGGCGGCGCGATGGACCCCTCATTGGCCGAACTCGGGAGGTCCAGTGCAGCGTGGCCGACTCGCACCGCATCCGCGCGCTGATCCAGTTCGCGCAAGAGGGGACCGATTACACCGTCGATTTCGGTCGCCACCGATACCAGAAAACTATTGAGCTCGCGGGCCTCAGGCACAACGGCCGCAGCCTGCTCGATCGCCTTGCAGAGACCATCGACAACAGGTGCAAACGCGCTCCCGGCCTGCTTGATTCGGGTTTTGATCGCTTCGATTTCGCCCAAGACGCGATCACGCTCCCGCCTGTGCTTCTCCTCCGAAAGGCGGGCTTCGATTTCGGCGATCTGAGCCGTCAGGGTCGCGGCTTCGGATGCAAGAGCATCGCGTCGTCCGCGCGCGCGATCGAGATCGCGGCTGAGATTGTCCACTAAGTCGTCCTTTCCGAACATTGCATTGCTCCGTAGGACAGCCGTGGCGCGAACCGCCAGCCCGCCAAGCAGATGAAAGGCCGGATCGGCTGGAACAGGCATCAACTTCGGGCGCGTCACATGGGCCGACATGGTGATCCCCCAATCTACACATTAGGCGACCGCATGGTTAACAAGTGGTTAATGTCAACAGCTGATGCGGCAGCGGGGCCCGCGGATGCGATCGAAAATGCGCGAAGCTTGCGCACGCTCGCGGTGCGAACCGTCGCCTCCCCCTATCCCCGAAAATCAATGCTCCGCAGCACGATCCCCGGCGGGGTGCCCTCGAACTCGGTCGCGCGGTACTTGCTCGCGGCTTGGGCTTCGATGCGGTCGCGGAGGCGGGTGAACTGGGCTTCGCGCTCGTTGTGGCGGGCCTTCGGGCCGCGCTCGAGATCGTCCATGGCGGAGGTCGAGATCGCGCACGGGATTTCCCTGGCGCCGTCCTGCATCGAGAACTGGACGATCCCGCGGTCCTGTTCGTGGCCGATGAAACGGCCGCTGGTGAGGGTCATGGGGTGCTCCTTTGACGCGGGTTGCTTGCTGAGAACTGAACGCGGTGTGACGGCGGTGGTTCGCTGCCATCTCTCGGTGTTGGCGGCCGGAACCTTGGCGAAGGCGGATGCGGGTGGCGGTGTCTCTGCAGGCGAGAACCCCGATGAGGAGAGAGCCCTCACCCGCCGCGCGCGGGACGATGCTTCGCATCGCCCGGGGGACGATGCTTCGCATCGCCCGGGGCGCGTCGACCTCTCCCGCAGGCGGGAGAGGTGTCCTCGCGGCGGCTTCAGTTGTCCCCGCCCAGTCTCGCGAAGTCGTCGAACAGGGCGGCCACCAGCGCGCGGTGGCGGGTGTCTTCGGTGGGGAGGCTGGCGGCGTAGAGGTTGAGGAGGTAGCGCGCCTTCACGGCGGCTTCGGCCCAGGAGCCGGCGGGCACCGTCATCAGGCGGTTCTCGAGATCGGCCTCGCGCTCGCGCAGCTGCCTCACATTGCTCTCGACCTCGGCCAGCGCACGGCGCAGGTCGGTCGCCTTCTGGGCAGCCATGCCGCGGTGCTTGTCGAGATCGACGGGAATCTCAGTCATTGGCGAGGCTCTTGGGCGACGCTCGCGTCGGACGCTATCGCATCCGCAAGATCGGGCGCACGGATCGACAGCGTCTCCATGGAGCCGAGCACACCGTCCACGGGCACGACGATCGACGTGCCGACACGGCGGCAGGCCGAGAACATCTCGCGCTCGATCGTCTCTTCGTCGGCGATCACCTGATAGCTGCCGGCAGGCAGCATCCGATCGATACCGTGGATGCGGAACGGATGCCTGAACGTGACGGTCTCCCGCCGCGATCGGATGGTCATGCACGCCTGCCTTCCTGCGAGAGCGGCCCCAGCCGACGCCAGCTTGGTTGCAACCATGCGCTCTCGGCGCGGCAATAGCCAGCACTATCAATACCGCGGCTGGTGCGCGGCGTTTTAGGCCTCGCTAATGGTGTGGTGCAGGCGTAGGCTCGACGCATCACCGCAACTCAGACGGGCATTGCCATGGCCAGGCCGATCCGCGTGCCCTATCTGATCTGGGCTACGAGCGAATACGGCAGCGCCCATCACGGCCGCAGCGACGCCAATGTCGCGCTCCGGATGGCGCGAAAGCTGCTGCGCGACGGCTTCATGGAGGTGCGCGTCTGCACGCCGCGCGGCCGCGTGCTGCAATCGGACGAACTGGACGAACTCAAACCCGCACAGGAGACCAACATCATGGCCAAGGGACAGCAACGCAGCAATCGCGAAGCCAAGAAGCCGAAGAAGGACAAGACCAAGGTGATCGCCGCGGCGCCGACCCGCAAGGACGCGTGGCAGCCGGAGATCGGACAGGGGAAGAAGAAGTAGGTTAGCAAGCGCGCTCGGCCAAATCGATAGAGCCCGTCATGGCCGGGCTTGTCCCGGCCATCCACGTTCTTGTTACGCGGAAACCAGCACGTGGATGCCCGGGACAAGCCCGGGCATGACGAGTTTGTGGCACGACCGCGCATCCAACTGGCGCAGCCCTCGTCTCCTCGCCGCCGCGCTTTTCGGCTATACTCGCCCCGGTAGCATCACCTGGAGGGGCAGACCTGTGGAGCATGCGCGCGCAACCGAGCCGAAGAATCTCGTCATCTGCTGCGACGGCACCGGCAACGAGATCTCGGAGAACATCTCCAACGTCCTGAAGCTCTATCGCTGCCTGCGCAAGACCGACAGGACCGAGCCGCGGCAGATGGTGTTTTACGATCCCGGCGTCGGCACGGTGACGGAGCCGTCGACGTGGAATCGCTGGAAGGCTGACATCAACCTGGTGCTGGGGCTCGCCACCGGTTACGGGCTCGATGACAACGTGCTCAACGCCTACTGCTTCCTGGTCGCGCATTACGCGCCGGGTGATCGCATCTACCTGTTCGGCTTCTCGCGCGGCGCCTATACCGTGCGGGTGCTGGCGGGGCTGATCCACAAAATTGGTCTGATCTCGCCGGAGCAGGCGAACCTCGCAGGCTCGGGCCTCGTCGCCTACAAGCAATATTCCGGGCTCGGGTGCGGCAACGACATCGAGGACCTCAAGGACAGCGGCAGCGACGAGGACGGGCCGCTGCCGAAGGACCAGTTCGATCTCGCCGCGCAATTCGCCCGCATCACCTCGTCGCGCTGGCCGACCATCCATTTCATCGGCGTCTGGGACACGGTGGCGAGCGTGATCGTGCCGCGCGCCGACCGGCTCTATTGGCCGAGCCTGGAGGAGCTGGCCTTCACGCTGCGCAATCCCAGCGTCAAGATCTTCCGCCAGGCGATCGCGATCGACGAGCGGCGCTGTATGTTCCGCCTGAAGGCGTATGAAGAGCCGCAGGAGTACTGGAGCAACCGCTTCGTGCCTGACCACAGGAAGGAGAAGCAGGACATCCTGCAGGTGTGGTTCGCCGGCGTGCATTGCGACGTCGGCGGCGGCTATCCCGAGGCCGAGAGCGCGGAATCGAAATATCCGCTGATCTGGATGATCGACGAGGCCGCGAAGGCGGGACTGAACTTCAACCCGCGCACCGTGAAGCAGCTCGCCTGGGGCATCCAGCGCAAGGCCTCGCCGTTCCAATACGTCCCGCCGGCTTTTACCGGCAAGGCGGGCGTGCTGCACAATTCGATGAGCGCGGCCTGGCGCGTGCTGGAATTCTTACCGAAGCGCGCGAGCTACAAGGAATGGCCGGCGCGCAAGGTGTTTTTGGGTTTCTACATTCCCGATTGCGAGCCGCGGCTGATCCCCGAAGGCGCGCATGTGCATGAGAGCGTGTTGAAGCGGATGGCGGTGGAGCCGGACTATCGGCCGGTGAATATGCCGAAGGATTTTGTGACGGTGCCGATGCCGGTGGGACCGGGGGTGGGTGCCGAGGCGGAGGAGATCGTGGCGGGATGACGGTGGGGGTGTGAACCCGTGGCCTCTCCTCTCGTCATTGCGAGCGAAGCGAAGCAATCCAGAGTCTTTCCGCGGCGGCAGACTGGATTGCTTCGCTGCGCTCGCAATGACGGAGAGTGTAGAGACGGCGTCGCGCTACACTCCCGGCGGTGCCTGAGGCGGCCACGGCACCCCACCCCGCTACCGCAACATTCCCCGATCGCCGCTACTTTTCATTAAAATTCTCACCGCGACCTCAACGTGATCGCATCATCTCATCGGCATCATTGCAACCTGCCACCGCGTTGTCCGCGGTATTGGAGGAGAGTGCCAATGCATCCGCGCCGACATGCTCGCGTGAAACCCGCCGGCCTGGTGTCCCGCCAGGCCAAGATCATCACCGACGCGCGTGCGCCGGTCATCGTCTGTACACTGGTGGACTATTCGCCGGGCGGCGCCTGCATCGATCTCGGCGGACAGGTGAAGATCCCCGATCGGTTCGAGCTGCTGCACGTCAACACCAAGAAACGCTGCCGCATCGCCTGGAAGCGCGGCACGCGGGTGGGCGTGGTGTTTTAGAGAGGGACTACTCCCGCATCCTCGCCTTTGCGCCCGCGACGATCTGCATCGCGACGCCACCGATCCAGCCGGCGAACACCAGCCAGGTAGCCGCGTCGTGCGGATCGAGCCGCAGCACGATGACGGCGACTGACGCGAGCGAGGCGAGCGTGGCGCAGAGGGTGCCGGCGGAGCTCAAAATTTCCGCGGCGTCGATCTGGCTGTGGGCCGCGTCGAAGGGCAGTTGCGGGGTGTCGATGCCGAGATAGAAGCCGACGGCACCGAGCAGCATCATCAACAGCAGAAAGCCCTGCGTGGTGAGCGATGGGATCGCCGATCCGACATGGGCGCCGACGAACAGACCGCAGGCTGCGCCCGCCATCGCGAGCCCGATCCGTTCCAGCACATGGGCAGTCTTGCGGACACCAAATCGCATGCCGGGCCTCCGTGACGCCCCCCGGATGGGCGGAGGTTAGGCCTGTTTTGCCGCGGGTGGAAGGTTGGGGGAGTTACGGATGCGTGAGGTGCCCGGTTACTCCCTTACCGCGCTCCGAACGTCGTCTTCCCGAACAGCGCCTTCTGCGTCGACGGCTGCGAGCGCCAGTATTGCGGCGGGGCTTCGACTTCGCCGCCGACTTCCGCTGCGGCGTGCCAGCCCCAGCGCGGGTCGTAGAGCATGGCGCGGGCGAGCGCGACCATGTCGGCCTTGCCGGAGGCGACGATCTCCTCGGCTTGCCTGGCTTCCGTGATCAGGCCCACCGCGATGGTCGGCACTCCGGTCTCGCGCTTGATGACCTCGGCAAACCGCACCTGATAGCCGGGGCCGAGCGCGATCTTCTGCAGCGGCGAGACGCCGCCGGAGGAGGCGTCGATCCAGTCGACGCCGCGCGCCTTCAGCACTTTGGCAAACTCAATGGTCTGCGCCAGATCCCAGCCGCCCTCGACCCAGTCGGTCGACGACACCCGCATGCCGACCGGCTTGTCGTGCGGGACCACCGCGCGCACCGCGTCGTAGACCTCGAGCGGGAAGCGCATGCGATTTTCAAGTGTCCCGCCATATTCGTCGGTGCGCTTGTTCGAGATCGGCGACAGGAATTGATGCATGAGATAGCCGTGCGCGCCGTGCAGCTCGATCGCGTCGATGCCGATGCGCATCGCGCGCTTCGCGCTGTCGACGAAGGCCTCGCGGATGCGCTTCAGCCCCACCGCATCGAGCGCCAGCGGTGCGGCCTCGCCCTCCTTGTGCGGCAGCGCCGACGGCGCCACCGGCTGCCAGCCGCCTTCGCTTTGCGGAATGAGCTGGCCGCCGTCCCAGGGCCGCGCGCTGCTCGCCTTGCGGCCGGCATGGGCGAGCTGCATCGCGATCGCAGTGGTCGAATGCTTGCGGACGGAGCTGAGGATCTGCTTCAGCGCGGCTTCCGCGGCGTCGCTGTAGAGCCCGAGACAGCCCGGCGTGATGCGGCCGATCGCCTCGACATGGGTGGCCTCGATGCAGAACATCGCCGCGCCCGACAGCGCGAGATTGTTGATGTGGGTGAAATGCCAGTCGGTGGGAACGCCGTCTTCGGCCGAATACTGGCACATCGGGGACACCACGACGCGGTTCTTCAAGGTCAGGCCGCGCAGCTTGATCGGGGAGAACAGGGCGCTCATGCGGGGGGATCCGGCAATGGAGGGATGGAAGCGATTGCATGAAGTTTAATAGGCCGACGGCGAATTGCCAGTTGCGCAGGCGGCATGGCCGCTGGCGGCCCCATGCATTGCGGGCACGACGGGCCGCCGTCACGGAACAGGCGACTAATCCACCAGCGTGAACTGCAACAGCAGCGTGCGCTGGAGCAGCGAAAAATTATCGTCCGACACCATCGTCAGCACGGTCTCGCCCTCCGCCGTGACGTGGGCGTCGATGCCTTCCATGTTGTCGATCTCATGGCCGAGATCGGCCTCGAACAGCACGGGGCCGTCGACCACTGCGCCGGGCGATATTGCCTTCAACGGGAGCGACCGGATGCGGATGTTGATGCCGGTGAACCAGGAGAATTTGCGCTCGAGGATCAGCAACTCGCCTGACGGCAGCAGCACGGCGTCGCTGATGAACTGCTTGTCGGTGCGGCGGATGCTGAACTGGCCGGGCGACGGACCACCGATCAAGAAGCCGATCAGATTGCCGTCGGCATCGAAGCCGCCTTCGGACAGGGCGATCAGCGTGCCCGCGAGCGGCTGGCCCTTCATCTCCCTGGGCACGAACACCAGCGCCTCGAGGCCTTTGTTGTAGGGCAGTTTTCGCAGAGCGGGCGGCGTCGGCACCACCTCGCCACGAGCCCGGGTGCCGCCTTTGGCGAAATCGAAGCGCATGATCTGGTTGACGCGCTCGAGCCCGACATAGACCAGCGAGCCGTCGCGCGCGAGCGACTCGGTGTCGTACCAGAGCCGCTTCTCCGTGATCGGCCGTCCCTCGGCGTTGAGCATCGGCGCGGCCTCGACGTCGTCGAGCCCGGTCATCTTGCTGCCGGAATAGCGGATGGCGCCGGTGAACCAGGTGCCTTGATCTGACAGCGCAAGAAAACGCAGGCCCTTGTCATCGAGGAAGCGGAAGCCGGACAGGCCGCCAAAACCGCGATGCGGCGAGGTCAGCACCAGGCCGCTGCGATATTGCAACGAGCCGAACCGCACGCGCGAGCGCTCGCGCGGCTCGAAGTCGGGAATCGGCCGCGCGTTGACCTCGATGCTGACGGGCTCGGTGACGGCGTGCTCGGCCCGCGCCGGTTTTGGCGCGGACTGCGCTTGCGCGAGCCGGGGGAGCGCAAGAGTGGAAAATCCCGCCGCCGCGTGGCCAAGAAAGCCGCGGCGGGATTGATGCGTGCTCACGAATGCAGTTTGCGTCGCGGGCGATTGGGAGCTTGCGTGGGCGCGGTGTTGGTCTCGCTGAACAGCTCGGCGAGCTTCTCGGTGATGGCGCCGCCGAGCTCTTCGGCGTCCACGATCGTCACCGCGCGGCGGTAGTAGCGCGTCACGTCGTGGCCGATGCCGATCGCGATCAGCTCGACCGGCGAGCGGGTCTCGATCTCCTCGATGATGTGGCGCAGGTGCCGCTCGAGATAGTTGCCGGGGTTGACCGACAGCGTGGAATCGTCGACCGGCGCACCGTCCGAGATCATCATCAGGATCTTGCGCTGCTCGGCCCTCGCCAGCAGGCGCTTGTGCGCCCAGTCCAGCGCCTCGCCGTCGATGTTCTCCTTCAGCAGACCCTCGCGCATCATCAGGCCGAGGTTCTTTCGCGCGCGGCGCCACGGGGCGTCGGCCGACTTGTAGATGATGTGGCGGAGATCGTTGAGGCGGCCGGGACTGGCGGGCTTGCCGGCGGCAAGCCACGCCTCGCGCGATTGCCCGCCCTTCCAGGCGCGCGTGGTGAAGCCGAGGATCTCGACCTTGACGCCGCAACGCTCCAGCGTGCGCGCGAGAATGTCGGCGCAGGTCGCGGCGACCGTGATCGGACGGCCGCGCATCGAGCCGGAATTGTCGAGCAGCAGCGTCACCACGGTGTCGCGGAACGTCGCCTCCTTCTCGTGCATGAAGGACAGCGGGTGATGGGGATCGGTCACCACGCGCGACAGGCGCGCGGGATCGAGGATGCCTTCTTCGAGATCGAACTCCCAGGCGCGGTTCTGCTGTGCCATCAGGCGGCGCTGAAGGCGGTTGGCGAGGCGGGCGACGATGCCCTGGAGGTGCGCGAGCTGCTTGTCGAGATAGGCGCGCAGGCGCTCCAGCTCGTCATGGTCGCAGAGATCTTCGGCCGCGATGACCTCGTCGAACTTGGGCGCGAAGGCGTGATATTCCGGCCCGCGCGGCTCGTTCTTGCCGTGCGCGTTCGGACGCGTCGCCTCGCCCGGCGTCTCGTCGTCGCCGAGCTCGCCGTCGTCCAGGGTATCCGACGTCGAGGCTTGCGCGCTTTCCATCGCGCTGTCGCTCATATCCTCGCTCGAGGCCTGCGCCTGGTCTGCGCTCATCTCCTGCGCGGCGTCGGAATCGGGCGAACCCTCGGCACCGGACTGGTCGTTGTCGCCGTCCCGGTTCTCGTCGTCGTCCTCATTGTCCTCGCTGTCGGCGCTGCGCTCGTCGCCGAGCTCGAGCGCGGTCAAGAGATCGTGCACGGCGTCGCCGAACCTGGTCTGGTCCTCGACGAGGTTATCAAGCCGGTCGAGCCGCCTGCCGATCTTGTCCTCGAGAATCGGGCGCCAGAGATCGACCATCTTCTTCGCAGCCGTCGGCGGCGCCATGCCGGTCAGGCGCTCGCGCACCAGCATTGCCAGCGCGTCGGCGAGCGGCGCGTCGGCGCGGTCGGTGATCTCGTCGAACTTGCCGCGATGAAAGTGATCGTCGAGCATCGCGGTGAGGTTCCTGGCAACGCCCGCCATGCGGCGCGCGCCGATCGCCTCGACCCGGGCCTGCTCGACCGCCTCGAACACGCCGCGCGCCTGCGGATTGCCGGGCATCAGCTTGCGATGCAGCTTTGCGTCGTGACAGGCGATCTTGAGCGCGATCGAATCCGCGTGGCCGCGCACGATCGCCGCATCCCGCTTGGTCATTTTCCGCGCTGGCTCGGGCAGCCGCGCCTTGCCCGGCGCAAGGCCCGGGCGCTCGGCGGCGAAGCTCACCTCGAGCTCGGGCGACTTCGCGATTGCCTTCAGGCAGGACGCCACCGAGCGCTTGAACGGCTCGGTCGGCGCTTCCTTGGTGTTGCGGAATTTGGAGTTGGAGGTGGTCATCTGACCCTATCTGTCGTCCCGGCGAAGGCCGGGACCCATAACCACCGGCCGCTCTTGTGTCAGGAAACTATCGGTGACGTTCAATCGAGAGATCAGCTGAGCGCCACGTTGACGGCCGATTCCGGCAGCTCCGCGTTGAAGCAGCGCTGATAGAACTCGGCGACCAGGGGACGCTCGAGCTCGTCGCACTTGTTGAGGAAGGTGACGCGGAACGCAAAGCCAATATCGCCGAAAATGTCGGCGTTCTCAGCCCAGGTGATCACCGTGCGCGGGCTCATCACCGTCGACAGATCGCCATTGGCGAAGGCGTTACGGGTGAGATCGGCGAGGCGCACCATCTTGTTGACGATGTCGCGGCCTTCCTGGGTGCGATAGTGCTTAGCCTTTGCCAGCACGATCTCCACTTCCTCGTCGTGGCTGAGGTAGTTGAGCGTGGTGACGATCGACCAGCGGTCCATCTGGCCCTGGTTGATCTGCTGGGTGCCGTGATAGAGGCCCGAGGTGTCGCCGAGGCCGACCGTGTTGGCCGTCGAAAACAGCCGGAACGACGGGTGCGGCTTGATCACCTTGTTCTGGTCGAGCAGCGTCAGGCGCCCCGAGACCTCCAGCACGCGCTGGATCACGAACATCACGTCCGGGCGGCCGGCGTCGTATTCGTCGAACACCAGCGCGACGTTGTGCTGCAACGCCCAGGGCAGGATGCCGTCACGGAATTCGGTGACCTGCTTGCCATCGCGGACCACGATCGAGTCCTTGCCGACGAGGTCGATACGGCTGATGTGGCTGTCGAGATTGACGCGCACGCAAGGCCAGTTCAAGCGGGCTGCGACCTGCTCGATATGGGTGGATTTACCGGTGCCGTGATAGCCGGTGACCATCACGCGGCGGTTGCGGGCAAAGCCGGCGAGAATGGCAAGCGTGGTGGCGCGGTCGAAACGGTAGTCGGAATCGACTTCGGGCACATGAGGATCGACTTCGGAATAAGCCGGCACTTCGAGATCGCTGTCGATCCCGAATACCTGGCGCACCGACACCTTCATGTCGGGCAGACCGGAAATTTCCTCAACTTTGGACAAGGCGGCGGTCGTCATCAATCCTCCGAGATCCCGGGCGATCCCGAGACCAGTTATTTGCACGTTGGCTGCGGCTGGGTGCGATTGCGAACCTATCAGAGACCACGGGCCTGCAGAAGCCCGCGCGCCAATCAAAGTTCCATTGTCTTTTCATTTAGATAGGCAAGGAACGCGATTTTGGGAAGGCTGCCCTGCAAATCTCGCCCAAATTTCGCGCCGGACAGGCGCCCTGCCCAGGTGAATGGCACTTTCACCGCCTCTCACTACTTGTGTAAGGGTCTGAACCCGAATGCCCCAGCCCACCACAGAGACGACGTGACGTCATTCCTTGATCCCCTGATATCCTTCGTCTCAGTCCACGCGTGGCTGGCCTATCTGACCCTGTTCCTGGCAGCGCTTCTCGAAGCCGTGCCGGTGGTGGGGTCGGTGATCCCGGGCTCGACCATCATCCTGGCGCTGAGCGCCCTGATTCCGGGCGGCGACCTGAAGCTGCAATGGGTGCTGCTCGCGGCCGCCGTTGGCGCCGTGCTGGGTGACGGCTCGGCTTACTGGATCGGGCACCGGCAGCAGCGCAAGATCCTCAACACCTGGCCGATGACCAATTATCCGCGCGTGGTCGAGGAGAGCGAAACCTTCTTCCACCGCTTCGGCACCTGGGCGGTGTTCTTCGCCCGCTTCGTGCCGCCGATCCGCGCCTTCGTGCCGGTGACCGCCGGTGCGCTCGGCATGGCGCCGGCAAAGTTCTACGCGGTGAACATCCCCGCGATCCTGGTCTGGGCCCCGGCCCATGTGCTGCCGGGCGTGCTGGCGGTGTCGGCCTTCCACCAATATTTCGGGGTGCCGCACGAGGGGCATCCGGGCAAGCACATCTGGATTTTGACCGTGGTCGCCGTCGCGATCGTGCTGGGCGTGACGGTTTGGATCATCCGTCGCCGGAACGGCGACGGCATCGCGGCAGCGGCGAAGCCGCGGGTCTGAACGGGCTCGGCCGGCAGCACAAGAGGCGGGCGCCTGGAGCGCTCCGTTGCCTAAATTGCGGTCCGCTGCGCATCCGCGATGCGCAAATATTTGCCAGCGGGATGAGTTGTCGATTAATTGCTTCACGGCGCGTTGCCTTCGGATGACCCTCATCTAATCGCAGGCCGGCCGTTGCGGCCGCCGACGTCCTGGGGGTGGTTGCATGCGCTCGAACACAGCTCTTCGCGTGGTTTTGTTGGCGATCTCGACGTATGCGGTCGGCCTGAATTCCGGCGTCGGAGCTAAAGCCGAAGATGTGCTGAAGGCACGGCTTGCGCAGAATCTCGGACCGATTTCGGGTCTCGCGATCGTCGCCAAGACCAAAGGCCTGTTCGCCAAGCAGGCGCTCGATATCTCCGTTTCGAACTTCACCAGCGGAAAGCAGTGCCTCGATACGGTGGTCGGAGGAGGAGCGGATATCGCAACGACCGCCGAAGCGCCGGTAACGGCGGCCGCAATGGCCCAGCAGCCGATCGCCTTCGTCGCTGGCATGGAATACTCGGATCTGAAGACGATGACGGCCGCGTCCGCGGCGATCAGGACCAAGGCCGACTTGCGCGGCAAGCGCATCGGCTTCACGGCCGGGACGGGCAGCGAGGTCTACACAGCGGTCCTGTTAAAGGCGGCCGGATTGACCGCCAAGGACGTTACGCTCGTCAATCTTCGCCCGCAGGAGATGCTTCCCGCCCTGGCGGCGGGGAGCATTGATGCATTCGATACCTGGGAGCCGCATGTGGCGAATGCAAAGAAAGCTCTCGGCGGGGGTGCCGTCCTGCTCGACACCAAGGGGCTCTACTCGGAGACGTTCAACGTCGTTGTGATGCGGTCCTATCTGGAGGCCAACCCTGCGGTCATCGGCAAATTCCTGGCTGCCCTCATTGAGGCCGAAGGCTGGGTCAAGGCTTATCCGGATGAAGCGATTGACATCATTGCCACGGCGACCGGCATGAAACGCGACGAGCTGACGCTGATCTGGCCGGACTACGTCTATCATGTGCGCCTTGACGACAAGCTGCTCGAGACGCTCAAGACGCACGCGGCCTGGCGGCTCGCAACCGGCAATCATCCGCCCGGGGCCGGGATGCCCGATTTCTTACAGATCATCGCGACTGCGCCATTGAAGGCACTTGATGCCGCACGTGTGACGCTGTCGGCCAATCCATGAGCGTCGGCAGACGCAGCCGTGCGAACGCGGCCGGGCGCCTTAGCGTGCTTGTCGGCGTGCTCTCCGTGCCCACCTTCGTCGGCGTATGGGAATTGATCGCCCGATCTCGGATCGTCAACGCGGTGCTGTTTCCGCCGCCTTCGACGGTCGCCGTCGCCGTCCTCGACTGGATCCATAGCGGCCAGTTTTTCGGCGACCTTTCCGCGAGCCTCTTCCGCGTCACTGCGGGATTTTTGATCGGTGCCACGGGCGGGATCGTACTCGGCGTCCTGACAGGTGAGTTCAGGCTGGTCTCGAGCCTGCTCTCCCCGCTGTTCCACATTCTTCGCCCGATCCCTCCAATCGCCTTTGTGCCGATCGTGATCCTGTGGTTTGGGCTGTCGGAGGCCGGCAAACTGTTTCTGGTCGTCTGGGGTGTGTTCTTCACCGTGTGGCTCGCGACCCATATCGGCGTGCAGAAGGTCGATCGCGGCCTCATTCGCGCCGCGCTGATGCTCGGCACGCCGCGCCGGCAGATGCTATCGGAGATCGTCCTGCTGGGTGCGCTCCCCTACATTGTCGTCGGCCTGCGCACCGCCGTCAGCATCTCCTTTTACACGCTGGTCGCCGCCGAGCTGGCGGGCGCGTTTGCGGGCATCGTCTACCGGATCGAGATTGCGCAACAGAACATGCAGACCGGACAGGTCATGGGAGGGCTGGCGGCGCTCGGACTGCTCTCATTCGTGGCCGATCGTTCCTTCGCGGCCATTGCCGAACGCGCCGTATGGTGGCGATGATGCACAACCCGCTTCGTCCGGCCCAGCCGCTCCGGCTGGTGGATGCTCCGCCCGCGCCTTCGTCGACAACACCTCGGGCGATCATCCGCGTCGAGGATCTGAGCATCGTCTTCGATGTGCCGCGCGGCCAGGTTATCGCGGTGGACCGGGTGTCTCTGGCCGTCATGCCGGGCGAATTCGTCTCGCTCGTCGGCCCGTCGGGCTGCGGCAAGTCTACACTCCTGAATGCGGTGGCCGGGCTCGAGCGGCCGTTCGAAGGCCTGGTGACGGTGGCCGGCGAGTCGATGCTGGGACCCAGGCCGGATATAGGGATGGTGTTCCAGCAGCCGCATCTATTCCCGTGGAAATCGGTATGGCGCAATATCGCGCATGGACCGCGCGCGCTCGGCAAGTCGAAAGCGGAGGCACTGCGGATCGCGGACGACCTGATCGAAATGATCGGGCTGACAAAATTCGCCAACGCCTATCCGCATATGCTGTCAGGCGGCATGCAGCAGCGGGTGGCGATTGCCCGGGCTCTCGCAAACCAGCCGCGCGTCCTGCTGATGGATGAACCGTTCGGCGCTTTGGACGCGCAGACCCGGGCGGTGATGCAGGATAACCTTCTCGAACTTCGCGGCCGGATCAACGCCACCATCGTTTTCGTCACGCACGACATCGACGAAGCTATTCTGCTGTCGGATCGGGTGCTGATCATGAGCGCCGGGCCGGGCCGCATCCTGCGCGATCTTTCCGTAGGCCTGCCGCGCCCGCGCTCGAGCGCCATCCTGACCGACCCCGCCTATCTCGCCCTCAAGCGGGACTGCCTCGATCTGATCCGGAGCGAAGGCCGCAAGGCGTTCGAGCAAATGGAAACGGTCGCCTAGCGCGTGTCCTCATAGCGCGAGCTGGCATGGCTCTTGAATGGCATCGCCCGGCTACGAGGGAGCGGGCAGATGGCAGCGGCAACTCTCAGGACTACGGCCGGGATCATGCTGGCGGAGTCCGATACTCTGGTCAGCTCATTGCCAGGCTTCCTCGATCCCTTAGGTGAGGCTGACCGCCGTCGCGTCCTTGCCATCGGCCGCAAGGAGGTGCTGGAAACCGGCAAGCATATCTGGCGCCAGGGCGACACGCAGAACGGCATCTATCTGATCGAGTCCGGCCGGATCCGCAGCTATTACGCAGCCCCTTCCGGGCGCGAGGTGACGCTCGCCTACTGGTTTGCTGGCAATTTCATCGGCGGGCCGGACCTGTTCGGAGCCGGCGCGCATATGTGGTCTTCGGTTGCAGTTGAGCGCAGCCGGCTCCTGTTTCTGCCCGGCGCCACCCTGCGCGAACTTGCACTTCAATCGGCAACCATCGCGGTTGCTCTTCTGGATGCGCTGGCGTTCAAGGCCAGGTGCTACTCGGCGATGGCGCAGATGCTCGGCACGCGGTCGGTGACCGAGCGGTTGCAGCGCCTGCTGATCTTTCTGTCGAAGATCTACGGATCGCAGCAGGGCCGCCAGATCGTGATCGGCATTCCGTTCACCCACAGCGATCTCGCCAACCTGATCGGGGCGACCCGACAATGGGTGACGGTGCAGCTCTCGCGCATGCAGGCGAGAGGCGTCATCCGCTACGACAGGGGCCTCATCGTCATCCTGAATTTGCGCGCCCTCGATCTCGAACTCGTCTAGCCGGCGGCCGGCGAATAGACCTTGAGACCGAACAGAGCTCCGCCTTCGTCAGGCTGCCATCGCGATGCAAAATCCAGAAGGGCATGGTCGTGCCATGCGGGCGCCAGCAGGGTGACGCCCATGGGCATGCCGGTGGGGAGCGCTGCATTGGGAAGCGCTACCGCGCAGAGGTCCAGAAGATTGGCGAAGTAGGAGTAGTAACCAAGGCTGTTATTGAGCTTGATGGGGTCCTGAAGCATATCCGCAATGGTGTAGGGACGCGGTGCGGTGGGCACCACAAGCACATCCATCTCTTCAAAGAACAACCGGACCTGCCGCCGCAGCTTCAAGAGACGGTGTTGTGCCGCGAATGCGTCCGCCCCGGTGAACTGCGCCGCGGAGCGCAGGACCTTGCGCGTAACCTCCAGCAGCTCACCATGATCGATGTCGAGGAGCCTGCTGATCGACGCGTAGCGTTCGGCGATCCATGGCCCCGAAAACAGCATTTCGCCGGCTTCAGTGAAAGGCGTGAAGTCAATCTCGATGGCTTGGCCTCCCAACCGCACGAGCCTCTCGCAGGCCCGTTCGTACAGCGCGTCGCATTCGGGCATACCGAATGAATTCAGCTGACGAGCGGAAATACGTCCGAAGTGGAATTCGCGGGGAAAGACCGATGACAGGCCGGGCGCTTGACGGCTGTATGGATCTTCGTCGTCGAAGCCCTCGACGAGCCCCAGCAACAGTTTGCCCTCGGCGGCTGAATTGCAAAAGATCGACGGACAATCGAGCGTCGGGCAGTTCGGGACCAGCCCACGGGATGAAACCAGGCCGACCGTCGGCTTGACCCCGATGATGCCGTTGAAACCTGCCGGTATCCGGCCGGAGCCGCCGGTGTCGGTTCCGAGCGAAAAAGCAATATGGCCGGAGGCAACGGCGACGGCCGAGCCCGAGCTCGATCCACCCGCGACATAGCGATCGTCGGCGGCGCTCGGACAGGCGCCGTGAGGTGACCTCGCGCCGGAGAGCCCGGTGGCGAACTGATCCAGGTTTGTCTTGCCGAGACAGATGGCACCCGCTGCGATCAGGCGCTCGACGCACCGAGCCGACCGCTCGGCAACATGAGCGAATGATGGGCAGGCCGCGGTGGTCGACATGCCCGCCACGTCGATGTTGTCCTTCACGCCGAAAGGCACACCGAGGAGCGGTAGGAATTCGCCCTGCGCGCCGCGCCCCGCGAGATTTTCGGCCTCCGCCAGCGCCTCCGCCATCGGCCTCACATAGACCCAGCAGTTGCGGTGTTGGTCCCTTTCGATGCGCTCGTATGCCGTTGCAATGGCTGACGTGAGTTCGGCGCGCGAGCGAACGGCTCGGCTTCGGCTAGGCAGGGCGGCTTGCGACACGAATTGCTCCCGGGGAGATCGAAGATGCTGGAAGCGTGCCCGGGGGCCGACGATACGGAAAGCAATTAAGCGCCTCTCCGGTCGCCGCGCTAAAGCGCTCTCCTCCGGATGAGTCGCATCGGCAGCCCCTTTGCGGGACGTAGCGTAATGCGCTGAAGGGGCCAGACCTCGGCGTGCGGCAGCAGCTGCATCTCGAAATGACGGGTCAAGACAGCAAGTACGATTGCAGCCTCCTGCAGGGCAAAAGACGAACCGATACAGGTCCGAGGCCCAACCCCGAAGGGCATATAGGCGAAACGTGGAATTCGGCCGCGGGCCTCCGGTAGAAACCGGGAAGGGTCGAATGCATCCGGACGGCTCCATAGCCCGCGATGTCGATGGAGAACATAGGGCGCTATCACAATCAGAGACCGCGGCTTGACCGGGATTTCACCCAACACATCGGCATCGACCGCGGCCCGGCTGAGTGCGGCGATCGGCGGGTAGAGGCGAAGCGTTTCCTCGATCACCGCCTTGGTCACGATCAGCCGGTCGGCCAGGTCATCCCTCGGGTTCGACAATTCCCGTTGTGCTTCCTCCACGACGCGCGATCGCCACTCCGGTACCTGTGAAAGCAGAAAGATCGACCAGGCGAGTGTATTGGCAGTTGTCTCATGTCCCGCCGAAAGAAAAGTGAGGATGTTCGAGCGAACCTCTGTCGGGCTGAGTTGCCGTCCGGTCGACGGATCCAGCGAACGTAACAGCAGCGTCAAAAGATCATCTGGCCCGTCGTGTGCGGCAAGGGCCGCAAGCCTTTGGTACCTCGCGTGTATGATCGTGTCGATCACCGCTTCGAAGTAAGCCATCGTGTGACGCAAGCGGCGATAACCCGGACGTGGCACGAATTTGGGCACGCCGAACAGATCCAGCATCCCTATGCGGCCGATCACGCTGAAATAGGCATTCATCGCCACTCGAAATTCATCGAAGTCGCCGCCGATCCCGCCAGAAAAGATCGTGACTGCGAGCACGTTCAAAGTGACCAGAGTCATCTCTGCAGCGACGTCGACCGTGGCGCCAGGCTCCAAGCTTGTCCATCTTGCGGCCAGTCCGTTCGCGGCCGACAACATGGCCTTCGTGAAAGAGTTGACGGTTCTGCGAGCGAACACGGGTGCGAGTATTCGTCGTTGAAGCTCCCAACGCTCTCCTTCGACGCTCAACAAGCCATCGGACAGTCCAGACGAGAGAATGCGGCGTTGGATCGTATCTTTCTGATAGTTTCTTGAATTATCCATCAGCACGCGCTTGATGGCTTGGGGGTCATGAACCAGAAAAGCATCAGCGAACGGCAGGCGAAGCTTGGCTATTGGCTCCTCAAAAAAATCCGCGCTCCAGCATTCAAGCGGGTTTCGCCTCAGTTTGATTAATAGCTCGACAAATCCTGGCCGGGCTGGCGAAGGACGTGGCGCAGGCGGGCAATAGTCCAATTCGCGGCGATGTAACATGGCGCGATCAGAAGAAAAATAAGCCTGAACTGTAGCGGAACGGGAATAAGTGGCAATTGGTTCCTAGAGCCACTGGCTGTCCCTAAGGCCTCTCCACGAGCGCCGATCTCCGTCCCGGCGCCGGCCCCACATACCGTGCCCGCGGCCGGATCAGCTTGCCGAACTGCAATTGCTCGCTCGCATGCGCGATCCAGCCGACGCTGCGGGCCATGGCGAACAAGGCGAGCTCGCTGCCTCCCGGCAGGCGCAGCGCGTGCACGAGCACCGCGAGCACATAATCGATATTGACGAATTCTCCGGTCGCTTCCGCGATCCGCTCGGGCACCTCTTTGGTGAATTTGCGTGGCGCGCCGGCGCGGGCCAAGGCGTTCAGCAGCGACTTCGCGCGGGGATCGCCGCGCTTGTAGACGCCGTGGCCGAAGCCCGGAAAACGCTCACCGAGCGCAACGCGCTCGCGCACCATCGGCTCGACGTCGCGGTCGACCAGGGTCTTGACGAGCTGCGAGGCCAGCACGCCGGCGCCGCCATGTTTTGGGCCTTTCAGCGCGGCGAGACCCGCGATGACGGAGTCGTAGAGATTGAGGCCGGTCGAGGCAGCGCAGCGCGCGGTGAAGGTCGAGGCGTTCAGCTCATGATCGGCCAGCAGCACCAGCGCGCGGCGGATCAGATCGGACGCGTGCTTGTTGTCGCCTGCCCAGACACGCGCGATCTGCTGATGCAGCGGCTCGGATGAAGACTCCGCATTGAGCATGGTCGCGACCAGCAGCCGGACGATGCGCGCGCCGACCATCGCGCGGCCATCGGGCGCGCGGGTGAACGCGCGGGTATCGGCGCTGCTCGCGAGCGCGAGCACCGCGATGGCGCGATCGATCGGAGCTGCGCGGCGCGCGGCTTCCGCAATCGCACGCATCTCCTCGGACATCGCAGGCTGATTGTCCGGCGCGAAGGGATCGACGTCGGAGACGTCCCAGAGCAGCGTCGCGGTGTGCTCCAGCGTGTCGTTCTCGGCGAGATCGACGCAGTTGACGCCGCGGTAGATCGCGCCCTCCTCGGTGATGGTCGAGATCTCCGTGTCCATCACCGGCAGATCGGCATCGAAGCTGCGCAAGCCGCGCGGCTCCGGCGACGGCACCCGGCGCTCCTTCAGGGCGCGGACGTCCTCGGCGCGGTAGCGATTCTTGCGCGAATCCGGCGTCGGCTCGGAGCGGATCAGGCCACGGCTGACATAGGCATAGAGGGAAGCCGGCGAGATCGCGAGCTCGGCCGCAGCTTCCCGGGCAGAGAGATAGAGACCGTCCGAATTTTTCATATTGATTAATGTAATCAAGATTGATCAATCTGTCGAGAGGTCCGATTTTCCCTTGGGCAGTGCAAAGGAGATTTGGGCCATGAACATCCACCTCACCAAAAGCCAGATCGGGCTGGACGGCGTTCCCGCCGCCGAGACCGCGTTGAGCCATGTCGACGGCGAGCGCGGCGAGCTCATCATCGCCGGCGAGCATGTCGGCCGCCTTGCCGCCAAATCGAGCTTTGAGGGCGTCACAGCCCGGCTCTGGAACGGCGCCAGCAAGACGACCCTCACCGAAGCCAATGTCCGGGCAAGCCTGGGCGCGGCACGCGAACGTGCCTTCGCGCGGCTCTCCGAGCTCTTGCCGGCGACCCAAGGCATGGGCATCGTCGACGGCTTTCGTGCCGCGGTCGCGGGCCTGCGCGCCGAGCACGGGCTGGAGCATGAGGCCACGATCGTCGGCGCGTTTCCGGTGATCGCGGGCGCACTGGTCCGGCGCGCAAAAGGGCTCGACCCGATCGCGCCCGATCCGAACGTGAGTCACGCCGCCGATACGCTGCGCATGCTGCATGGGCGCAGCCCTGCCGCACGCGAGATCACCGCGCTCGATGCCTATCTCGTCACCGCCAGCGACCACGGCATGAATGCCTCGACCTTCACGGCGCGCGTGGTGGCCTCGACGCAGGCCGATCTGTTCGCGGCAGTGACCGCCGGCTATTGCGCGCTCACCGGTCCGCTGCATGGCGGGGCGCCGGAGCCGGTGCTGGAAATGCTCGATGCGATCGGCTCGCGCGAGCGGATCCAGCCCTGGGTGGATGCGGCGCTGGCGCGCGGCGAGCGGATGATGGGCTTTGGCCACCGCGTCTATCGCGTGCGCGACCCACGTGCCGACGTGCTCAAGACTGCAGTCGAGGCGCTCGCCTCTGACGGTACCGACCTGCCGTTTGCCGGCGAGGTCGAGGCCTATATCCGCGCAGCGCTACGCAAGAAGAATCCGGAGCGGCCGCTCGAGACCAATGTCGAGTTTTTCACCGCGATCCTGCTCGATGCGCTGGCAATCCCAAGGCAGGCGTTCACGCCGATCTTCGCGGTGGCACGTTCGGCCGGCTGGACCGCACATGCGCGCGAGCAGCAACGGACGGGACGGTTGATCCGGCCGAGCTCGTCATATGTGGGGGCGATGCCGGAGGCGTCCGGCAACTAGGGGCAAGGGCAAGGCGACGGCGGAGCCCCGCTCCGTCGTCGTGCCGACGAGGTTCTAATCGCTCGCTGGGTTGAGGTGGGTCTGCACGTCCCTGACGAGCGCCTTGGAACATATGCGCGTCCAGCGCATTGCCTGATCTCTCCCCGTGAGGAACGCAATGCTGGACTTGTTTGGACAAGCGGACGAGGCCAGGATTGGCCAGATCGCCGCCGGTTATGCGGCGAGCCGGGTCGAAGCGGGAGCGGATTCCGAGAGGCGGTTCCGGGACTTGCTTCAGGCGCTGCCCGCCGCGATCTACACCACCGACGCAACGGGCCGCATCACCTTCTTCAATCAAGCCTGCATCGATTTTGCCGGACGCACTCCAGAAATCGGCGAGATGTGGTGCGTGACGTGGAAGCTTTATCTGCCGGACGGCACGCCGCTCCCCCACGATGAATGCCCGATGGCTATCGCGCTCAAGCAGAACCGGCCGGTGCGCGACGTCGAGGCTGTGGCCGAACGGCCGGACGGATCGCGGATCTGCTTCATGCCATATCCGACCCCGCTGCGCGACGAACGCGGCCGACTGGTTGGCGCGGTGAACATGCTGGTCGACATCACGGCCCGTAAGCAGGCCGAGCAGCGCATGATGCTGCTCGCCTACGAGGTCGATCATCGTTCGAATAATCTGCTCGCGGTGACCCAGGCGATGCTGCGGCTGACCAAGGCCGAGACCGCGGCAGAATTCCAAGCCGCGTTTCAAGGCAGGCTTAGAGCACTTGCCAACGTGCAGAGGCTGTTCTCGGCGTCGCGCTGGACCGGTGCCAGTCTGAAGACCATCGTCGAAGAGGAACTCCGGCCATACGCAAGCCCGGACGGCGAACGTGTCAGCATCGCTGGAGACGACATCCGCCTGCCGGCGACGCTCGCCCAATCGATTGCGGTCGCCGTGCACGAGCTGGCCACCAACGCCGCCAAATACGGTTCACTGGCGACGCCAGCGGGTCGGCTGGACGTTCGCTGGGAAAGCAGCGACGCAGAGCCTCTCGTGCTACGCTGGTCCGAGAGCGGCGGTCCGTGGGTCGACGAGCCGACGCGCCATGGCTTCGGAATCGGCGCCGTCGACGGTATCATCCGGACCTTGCGCGGAAGGATCACCCGGCAGTGGAAGCCGGAGGGATTGGTCTGCGAATTCGCCTTCCCCGAGCTTGTAGGTTAGGCCTCCCGCACCACCGTCTTCAGATAATTATACGCCTTGATGATCTCGATCAGGCGATCTTCGGTGGAGCGGTCGCCGCCATTGGCATCGGGGTGGTGCTGCTTCACCAGCGCCTTGTACTTGGATTTGACGTCGGCGAGCGTCGCACTTGGACCGAGGCCCATGACCTGGAGCGCCTTGCGCTCGGCGTTCATCACCTTGCGGGTTTCGACCTTGGGCTGGGCGGCCTCAGGGCCCTTCCGCCAGCCGGTGCGGCCGTTGAGCTCCGCGAACATGCTGAACGGATCGAAGGCGCCGTCGATCTCGGCTTCCGCACCCTTCTTGACACCACCATTGGCGCCCATCTTCCAGGTCGGGCGATGGCCGGTCAGCGCGTCCTTCTGGTAGCGCGCGACCGCGTCGGCATTCATGCCGGAGAAGAAATTGTAGTTCTGATTGTACTCGCGGACGTGGTTCAGGCAGAAGTGCCAGTACTCGCGCTGGTTATCGCGTCCCTTCGGCGCGCGGTGCGCGCCCTTGTTCTGACACCCGGTCCATTCGCAGGCGACCACGGTATCGCGCGGCTTCACCTCGGGCTGCTTGCCCCGCGGCTTCACGCGGATGGAGTCGAAGAACTTTGATGAATCGATCGGCATGGCAGACTTTGACTACGCAATGCAAAAACCTTCAAGTCTTGACATTGCAATTAGCTTGGAACCCGTAGCCGAAGCTTCGCTTCGGCGTTCTTAAGAACGGCCGCCCCAGGCGGCCTATCGCTCAAGAACGGCCGCCAAGGCGGCCTATCGGCATTGACGGAGTGCGATCGCGTACCTTAATGGCAAACATGGCTACCAAAGACATTATCAGCAACAAGTTGCAGGAAGCTTTCACGCCGGAAAGCCTGCAGGTCGTCGATGAGTCACATTTGCATGAGGGCCATTCCGGCCATCGGCCGAGCGGCGAGACGCACTTTCGGGTTTATATCGTATCTCAGGCCTTCAAAGGGAAGAGCCGGGTCGACCGGCACCGTATGATAAATGCGACGCTGACCGCGGAACTTTCCGGCGGCGTGCATGCGCTGGCGATCCAAGCGCAGGCCCCGGGGGAAGGCGGAACGTAATCTCCACCGTCATGCCCCGCGCAGGCGGGGCATCCAGTACTCCGCGGCGGCAGTTCGTTCACATAATCGCGGCCGCGGAGTACTGGATCGCCCGCCCCAGTGCGCAAGCGCGCACAAGGCGGGCGATGACACCGTGCGTCAAAACGACTTCCCTGCCCGTCGCGGCTTGGCTTCCTCCACCTCCGCGTCGCGCGGGACCGGTGAAATACGGAGTGCGGTGATACGGTTGCGTTCGCGGCGGAGGACGCGGAAGCGGAAGCCGTGGAAGGTGAAACTCTGGCCACGGTCGGGGATCGATTGCGCCTCGTGGATGACGAGGCCCGCGACCGTCGTCGCCTCTTGATCGGGCAGCCGCCAGTCCATGGCGCGGTTGAGGTCGCGGATCGGCACCGAGCCGTCGACCACCACGGAGCCGTCCGGCTGGGCCCGCACGCCGGCGACCACGACGTCGTGCTCGTCGGAGATGTCGCCGACGATCTCTTCCAGAATGTCTTCCAGCGTCACAAGACCTTCAACTTCGCCGTACTCGTCGACGACGAGCGCGAAATGGGTTTTTCGCCGGCGGAATGCCTTGAGCTGCTCGGAGACGGTGCGCATCTCGGGCACGAACCAGGGCGGCAGCGCGATGGTGGAAACATCGATGCGTGAAGTGTCGCCGTCGGCAGCGCGGATCGCGCGCAAGAGATCCTTGGCGTGGAGCACGCCGATGATGTTTTCGGGCTTCTCGCGCCAGAGCGGGATACGGGTGTATTCGGTCGCCAGCACCTCACTCACCAACTCCTCAGCCGGCAAATCGGCGTTGATCATCATCATCTCGGTGCGATGGATCATGACATCGGAGACCTGGAGCTCGCGCAAATCAAGCAGGCCGCCGAGCATGTCGCGGTCGTGCTTTTCGACCTTGCCCTCGTGGTGCAAGAGGTCGACCGCGCCACGCAGGCGCTCGGTCGGCGACAGGATCGCCTGATGCTCGCCGGCAAGGCCGAACAGGCGCATCAGCAGGCGCACGATGACTTCCACCACCCGCAGCAGCGGCCCCAGCACGTACATCGTCAACCGCATCGGGCGCGCGACCGCGAGCGCCATCCGGTCCGGCGCGTTGATGGCGATGGTCTTGGGCAGAACTTCCGCGAAGATCACGACCAGCGCGGTCATCACGCCGGTGGCATAGAGCACACCGACATCGCCGAACCAGGCCGTGAAGATGGAGGTCGCCAGTGCCGAAGCGCTGATGTTGGCGATGTTGTTGCCGAGCAGCAGCGCGCCGATCAGGCGCTCGCGCATGTCGAGCAGTTGCGAGACCACGTCGGCGTCGCGATTACCCTGCCTGGAGAGCCGCAGCATGCTGGCGCGCGAGGCGCCGGTCAGCGCGGTCTCGCTCGCGGCGAAGAAGCCCGAGACGAGCAGGCAGATAATGACGATGGTGAAGCCGAGCCAGTCCATGAACCACTCTGGTTCCTTGTTTTAGCGCCGTTCAGCAGCGTCTCGCGCCTTGAGGGCGAGCTTGTTCTGCAGGAAGTCGCGCACCGGCGCCGGCTCGACATCCTTGGCGATGACGGCACGCCCGACGGCCTCCAGCAGGATGAAGGTGAGCTTGCCGCGCTTGACCTTCTTGTCCTGTGCCATCAGCGCCATCAGCGCGTCAGCATCCGCGAGGCCTTCCTGCGCGAAGCCGGCGATGTCCTGCAGGCGGGTCGGCAGGCCGGCCTCGATGAGATGCCGCTCGACGCGGGCCGCGTCGGCCTCGGCGATCATGCCGAGACTTGCGGAAAACTGTGCCGCCAGGGTCATGCCGATCGCAACGCCCTCGCCGTGAAACAGGCGATCAGAGAAACCCGTTGCGGCTTCCAGCGCATGGCCGAAGGTGTGTCCAAGATTGAGCAGCGCGCGCTCGCCAGTCTCACGCTCGTCGCGCGAAACGACACCCGCCTTGGCGCGGCAGGAGGTCGCGATAGCGTGCTCGCGCGCCGAGCCGCCCTTGAAGATGTCCGCGTGATTATTCTCCAGCCAGGTGAAGAAGGCCTCGTCGCCGAGCACGCCGTATTTGGCGACCTCGGCATAGCCGGCACGGAATTGCCGCGGCGACAGCGTGTCGAGCACGGCGGTGTCGGCGATGACCAGCACCGGCTGGTGGAACGCGCCGAGCAGGTTCTTGCCCTGCGGCGAGTTGATGCCGGTCTTGCCGCCGACCGAGGAATCGACCTGCGCCAGCAGCGAGGTCGGCACCTGCACGAAATCGACGCCACGGCGCAGGATCGCCGCCGCAAAGCCGGCGAGATCGCCGACGACGCCGCCGCCGAGCGCGATGACGAGATCGTTGCGCTCGATCTTTGCGGCGATCAGGGCTTCGCTGACCTTTTGCAGACCCGCATAGGTCTTGGAGATCTCGCCTTCCTCGACCACGACGCGCGAGGTCGGAATGCCGGCAGCGGCGAGCGAGGCCTCGGTCGGCTCGAGCCAGTATTTTGCAACGGTGCGATCGGTGACAACAGCCGTGCGCACGCCGGGGCGCAAAGCGGCGACCCGCTCGCCGAGCGAGGACAGCACGCCGCGGCCGATGACGATGTCGTAGGCGCGATTCTCCAGCGCGACATCGACATTGACAGGGTCGGAATGCTTTGGGGGCGCGGTCATCGAACGGCACTCGCGACGTCGGCTGGAGGTTGAGACGCGCTCTCGCCGCAAAGATGGGCCCGCAGCGCCTCGATGGTCTCGTCGACGATTCTGTCGTGCGGCACATCGCGCGAGGCGATGGTGAGATCGGCCTTGCCATAGACCGGCTCGCGCTCGGTGAGCAGGCGCGTCACGGTTCCCTCGGGGTCGGGGGTCTGAAGCAGAGGCCGGTCGGCGCGGCGGCGCACGCGGCGCATGATGACGTCGTGATCGGCCCTCAGCCAGATCGAGATCGCCTTTGCCGCGATGCGGCTCCGCGTCTCCTCGCGCATGAAGGCGCCGCCGCCGGTCGCCAGCACGATCGGCCCGCCCTCGAGCAGGCGCGCGATCACGCGGGCCTCGCCGTCACGGAAATAGGGCTCTCCGTGGGCTGCAAAGATTTCCGGGATGGTCATACCGGCGTGGGCCACCTCGATTTCGACGTCGGCATCGAGAAATCGCAGGCCAAGCCGCGTCGCCAATCGCCGGCCGATGGTCGATTTGCCGACGCCCATCATGCCGACCAGCACGATCGAACGCGCGCCCAGCGCCGACAGGATGTCGGCCTCAGGGCTCGCTTGTGCTGGCAACGCGGCGTCGGACATTCGATCTTGCTCTGGATCTCGTTCAATCTGCCGCCAAAGGCGGCATCCCGGCCACGTATACGACCACCCCGGGGCCCTCGCCAGAGGACTCTTGCCACGAAACGGCGAACATGTTGGATGATTTCATTGGTTAATTTGCCTGTTCGAGACCTCTTCCGAGACCTTGCCCGATGCCCAGTCTGTTCCGCTTCCTGACGGTCGTCGCCGTGCTCGCCGGCATCGTCTATGGCGTGGTGTTCGCGCTGGCCAACTTCGTCAATCCGAAGCCGCGAGAAATGACGGTGACGATCCCGCCGGATAAATTTCTCAAGAAATAGGAGCTAGCCTCCGGGGCATGCGCAAATCCTCCGCCAGCAAGCCCTCCGGCGCCAAGCCCTCCGACGCCAAGCTCACCGGCCTGTTCCTCGACATGCTCGCGGCGGAACAGGGCGCCGGCCCCAACACGCTCGACGCCTATCGCCGCGACCTCGCCGATTTCTCCGAGTTTCTCGGCCGCGCCGGCCACAGCTTTGTGGACGCCGAGACGCAAACACTCCGCGACTATCTTGGCGACCTCGATGCGCGCGGCTTCAAATCCTCCAGCGTCGCACGGCGGCTGTCGGCGATGCGGCACCTGTTCCGCTTTCTCCTCAATGAACGCATCAGAACTGAGGATCCCGCGGCGATCCTGTCCGGGCCCAAGCGCGGCCGCGGCCTGCCAAAGGTGCTGTCGATCGCCGATGTCGACCGCATGCTCCGCCGCGCCAAGGAGATGAGCGAGGCGGCGGACGCCTCGCCGTCACAGCGATTGCGCGCTTTGCGGCTCTACTGCCTGCTCGAGGTGCTCTATGCGACGGGCCTGCGCGTCTCCGAGCTGGTGTCGCTGCCGCGCACGGCGGCCAAGCGCGACGCCCGCATGATCGTGGTACGCGGCAAAGGCGACAAGGAACGGCTGGTGCCGCTCAACGAGGCCTCGCGGCAGGCGATGGCGGATTATCTCAGCGCGACGGAGGCGGCCAAGGAAAACAAAAAGGGCGAGACGAAGGGCAGTGTCGCGACCACGAAATGGCTGTTCCCCTCGTTCGGCGAGAGCGGGCATCTGACGCGGCAGCATTTTGCCCGCGACCTCAAGGAGCTCGCGGTGGCTTCGGGGCTTCAGGCGCGGCTAGTCTCCCCGCACGTGCTGCGCCACGCCTTTGCCAGCCACCTGCTGCACAACGGCGCGGATCTGCGCATCGTGCAGACCCTGCTCGGCCATACCGACATCTCGACGACCCAGATCTATACCCACGTGGTCGAGGAGCGGCTGAAAAGCCTGGTGCGCGATCTGCATCCGCTGGCGGAGAAGTAAGGAGGTCTCGTGCCCCGGACGCGGCGCAGCGTGAAACGATGCGACGCAGAGCCGGGGCCATGCTCGCTGGGTCCCGGCTCTGCGCGGCAGCGCTATAGAAGCGCTGCAGCGCGTCCGGGACACGAGATCCGGTCGGGACGACAGCCGCGAAACCGCCTTGACTTCGGCCACATCTCCGCAGAAAGAGCCGTGGCCTCATTCGCGATTTGGCGCGCCCCCGGGAGCGCACAAGTCAAGTGCTTGAAGAAGCTACACTTCTTTATGAGAAGCCAACCTCGCTTCGCCTCTCCGCCCCGTCCCTCTATATTGAGTTGATGCCAGACCAGATGCGCAGCTATCTCGACTTCGAAAAGCCCGTCGCCGAGCTCGACTCCAAGGTCGACGAGCTCAGGACGTTAGCTGCCTCCGGCACTGACATCGCCGAGGAGATCGGACGGATCGAGGACAAGGCGGCGCAGGCGCTGGCCGACCTCTATCAGAACCTGACGCCGTGGCAGAAGACGCTGGTCGCGCGGCATCCGCAGCGGCCGCATTTCAACGACTTCATCAAGGGCCTGATCACCGAATTCACCCCGCTCGCCGGCGATCGCAAGTTCGGCGAGGACGAGGCGCTGGTCGCGGGCTTCGGCCGCTTCCGCGGCGAAGCGATCTGCGTGATGGGCCAGGAAAAGGGCGATTCCACCGAGAGCCGCATCAAGCACAACTTTGGCATGGCGCGGCCGGAAGGCTACCGCAAATGCGTGCGGCTGATGGAGATGGCAGAGCGGTTCGGCCTGCCGGTGCTGTCGCTCGCCGATTCCGCCGGCGCCTATCCCGGCATCGGCGCCGAAGAGCGTGGCCAGGCCGAGGCGATCGCGCGCTCGACCGATGCCTGCATGGCGCTGACCGTGCCGAATGTCGCCATCATCACCGGCGAGGGCATGTCGGGCGGCGCGATTGCGATCACCACCGCCAACAAGGTGCTGATGCTGGAGCACGCGATCTACAGCGTGATCTCGCCGGAAGCCGCCTCCTCCATCCTCTGGCGCGACGGCAGCAAGGCGCAGGAAGCCGCCAACAACATGAAGATCACCGCCCAGGACATGCTGCGCTTCGGGGTGATCGACAGTATTCTGAAGGAGCCGGTCGGCGGCGCCCACCGCGACCCCGCCACCATGATCGCCACCACGGGCGATGCCATCGCCAAGGCGTTCGACGACCTGCGAGGCCTGGACGGCGACGCGATCCGCAAGCAGCGCCGGCAGAAATTCCTCGATATCGGTCGGAAACTGGGTTGATTCGGCCCACCAGCCGGTCGGACGGCAGGGAATGGTGGGCGCGCTTCCGGCTTTGCCCACCCTACTGGACTTCGCCCGGACCGCCCCTGTAACCCCGCATTAACCCTTTTTTTGCCCAAATCGGCGATCTCAGTAGCGGTTTGGCTGCAAAGCCCAATTCAGTCCCAGTTCCGGCCCAGTTTAAGTCTCTGTTGACCACGCCTGTCGGCCAACGGGCTCGTGATCCCCGGTCGGGTTGCGACCCCCAGGCGCGGAGGTTAGAATTTTAATCAATGGCTTCAGGGCATCAGCGCTGGGGCTTGGTCTGAATCAAGTCCGGACATCCGGTCAGGCCATGCTTCAAAGATCGGGGTTCGCGCTCCTTGCCCGGAACGTTGTGGGGTTCGTCTTGACTGCTAGCTCGCTTGCTCGTGCGCTTTTGGCTTCGGTCGCGCTTGCCGCCAGCATTGTGCTGGCCGGCTGCGACACCGACCAGGTCTCGCTCGCGACCAACGCCAAGGCCAACCAGCCGGTCTCGCCAAAGCTCGTCGCCGCGATGGGCGAGAAGGACATGGATCTGCAATCGCCGATCCTGATCCGCCTGTTCAAGTCGGAGGCCGAGCTCGAGATCTGGAAGCAGACCCGCTCCGGCCAGTTCGCACTGCTCAAGACCTATCCGATCTGCCGCTGGTCGGGCGACCTCGGTCCGAAGGTGCGCGAAGGCGATCGCCAGGCGCCAGAAGGATTCTACTCGATCAATCCGAGCCAGATGAATCCGCAGTCGGCCTATTACCTCTCGTTCAACACCGGCTTCCCCAACGCGTTCGACAAGGCGCTCGGCCGTACCGGCTCGCAGCTGATGGTGCATGGCGATTGCTCGTCGCGCGGCTGCTACGCGATGACGGACGAGCAGATCGCGGAGATCTATTCGTTGGGGCGCGAGTCCTTCTTCGGCGGCCAGAAGGCGTTCCAGTTCCAGGCGTATCCGTTCAAGATGACGCCGGTGAACATGGCCAAGCACCGCAACAATCCGAACATGGCCTTCTGGAAGATGATCAAGGAAGGCTATGATCATTTCGAGGTGACGCGACAGGAGCCGAAGGTCGACTTCTGCGAGAAGAAGTACGTGTTCGATGCCGCGAAGGCACCCGATGCCAAGCGCGATCCCGTGTTCGATGCCTCGGCGAAGTGCCCGGCCTATGTGATCCCCGAGGACATCGCCAGCGCCGTGCGCGAGAAAGAGCAGCGCGACGAGGCCGAATACAACAAGCTCGTCTCCAAGGGTACGCCGGTGGCGCGCATGAACACCGGTATCGACGGCGGCATGAACAAGATCTTTGCCGCGAAGATTCCGGAAGGCTCGACCGGCCTGTCGGAAGGCGCCGAAGGCAATACGCTGCAGATGCTGGCGATGTCGAAGGCGCCGGGCACGATCCCAGGCACCGTCAACCCACCGAAGCCGAACCTCGAGCCCGCCGCGGCAGCTCCGCAGCAAGAACCTGTCGTTGCGGTCGCACCCGCGACCAACACCCGCGTCGCCTCGGCCGAGAAATCCGGCGGCTTCTTCTCCAATCTCGGCCGCAAGATGGGCCTCGGCACTGCGGACACGACGGCGACCGCCTCAGCGCCGCAAGCGACCGCGTCGGTGACCCCCGCGCCCGCAGCGCCGAGCACGGCCTCCAGGCTGAAAGCCGCAGTGACGCGGTTCGTGCCCGGCCACGACAAGTCCAAGGATAATGCTGTGGCGGCCGCAAAGCCCGTTGAGCCGGCAAGGCCTGCCGAGACCAAGGTTGCAGCAACGCGGCCCGCGCTGAAACCGTCGGTGAGAGATAGTGCGGCTGACGGCGCGCAGATGGCCGGTGCAGCACCTGTGGTGTCGTCGAACTCGTTCGACAGCCGGTTTGGCGCGGTGAAGTAAGCGGGATTTTCGCTTACGGCGCCAGATACCGCAGCAACTCCGGATTGCCCCTCACCTCGCCGGCCGCGCCTTGCAGCGCGACCCTTCCGCGGTCGAGCACGTAGGCGTAGTCGGCGACGCGCAGCGCGAGGTCGAGGTGCTGCTCGACGATGATGACGGCGATCTCTTTCGCAAGCTCGATCAGGCGCTCGGTGATCTCCTCGATCACGCCGATCCAGACGCCTTCGGTCGGCTCGTCCAGCAGCAGCAGTTTTGGATCGCCGAGCATGGCGCGGCCGATGGCGAGCATCTTACGCTCGCCGCCGGAGAGCGTGCCGGCAGGCTGGTCGAGGCGCTGGCCGAGTTTCGGAAAGATGGCCAGCACGCGGTCGACGGCGGTGGCATCCTTGTTGAGGAGCGAGCCGACGGCGAGATTGTCGCGCACAGAGAGGCGCGCGAACACCGAATGCTCCTGCGGCACGTAGCCGATGCCGGCGCGGACGCGCTCCTCGGGCCGGCGGCGGCTGATGTCGCGGCCATCGAAGCCGACCTCGCCCTTCCACGCCGGCAATTCGCCGACGATGGTCTTCATCAGCGTGGTCTTGCCCGCGCCATTGCGCCCGAGCACCGCGACGCCGCCGCGCCAGGGAATGCCGATGTTGACGTCGAACAGGACCTGGCTGCGGCCATAGCCGGCGTCGAGATGCTTGATGTCCAAAAATTCAGGCACGGCGCAGATAAATCTCCTGAACGGATTTGTTGGCCTGGATCTCGGACACGGTGCCCGATGCCAGCACCTTGCCCTGGTCGAGCACGGTGAGGCGATCGCAGATGTCGCGGATGAAATCGAGGTCGTGCTCGACGATGACGAGCGAGCAATGCCGCTTGATCGGCTGCAGCAATTCGCCGGTGACGCGACGCTCCTCCAGGCTCATGCCGCCGGTCGGCTCGTCCAGCAAAAGGAGTTTGGGTTTGCCGGCGAGCGCCATCGCGATCTCCAGCCATTGCTGCTGGCCGTGCGACAGCGCGGCCGCCGCATCGAAGGCACGGTCGGCGAGACGGAACTGCGTCAGCATGGTCATGACCTGATCATGCAGCGCATTCCTGGTGCGCGAGAACACGAGGTCAAGCAGCGAGGACTGCGCCTGCAGCGCGAGAAGGATGTTGTCGTAGAGCGTCAGCGACGGCAGCACGCTCGTGATCTGGAATTTCAGGCTCATGCCGGCCCGCGCCCGCTCGGTCGGCGTGAACGCTGTGATGTCGGTGTTGACGAAGCTCACCTTGCCTTGTGTCGGCACCTCGGCGCCGGCAATGCACTTCATCAGCGTGCTCTTACCGGAGCCGTTCGGGCCGATCAGGCCGTGAAACTCGTTCTCGCCGACGGTCAATGCTGCGTCGTCGAGCGCGGTGAGCTTGCCGAATATCTTTGAGATGCCCGCGGCTTCAAGAAGCGGCATTGCGCTTCTCCTTAGTCTCCTTGGGCTTGGCACCGAAGCTGCCGACCCGCTCGCGCTCGCCGAGGACAAAACTGATCAGGCCGAGCGGCCGGAACAGGATCACGAGCAGCAGCAACAGTCCCAGAATGATCGGCCAGATGTCGCGATAATTGTCCGACAGCCAGAAGCTGACGCCCTCGACGATGACCGCGCCGATGACAGCACCGATCAGCGTGCCCGAGCCGCCGAACAGCACGTAGAGCACTACCTGCGTCGAGACCACGACGCCGACCATATTGGGCCAGACAAAACCTTCGTGGAACGCATAAAGGCTCCCGGCGAGCCCTGCGATGGCGCCGCCGATCGCAAAGATGATCGCCTTCAGATGCTGCACCTTGTAGCCGAAGAAGGCGATGCGCTGCTCGTTCTCGCGCAGGCCCGCAAGCGCGAGACCGAACTGCGAGCGCATCAGGAAGCGGCAGAGCAGGTAGACGACGATGAGGATGCCGAGGACGAGATAATAGAACGCCGGTCCTTCCGAGAATTCGTAACCGCCGAGCGTCATCGGCGCAATCGAAGGAATGCCGTTCTGGCCGCCGAGATAATACCAGCCGCGTGCAAGGCGATCGGCAGCGTAGGAGCCGGTCAGTGTGCCGAGCGACACGAAGATCACGCTGGAGGGGTGCCGGCCCAGCAGCAGGAAGCCGCCGAGCAGCAACGCGAAGGTGAGGCCGATCAGCGTGCCCGCAGGCAGCACCAGGAAGATGTTGGTGATATCCAGATCGCGCGCGAGCAGCGCGACACCATAGCCGGCCGAGCCGAAAAACAGGGCCTGGCCAAAGCTCATGATGCCGGCATAGCCCCAGACCAGGTCGAACGACAGCGCGAACAGCGCCAGGATGATCACGCGCGTTGCAAACACCGTGAGGTAGTCCTGCAGCACAAATGGCGCGACGAGCGCGGCGACGAGCGCCACGCCCTCTACGAATGGCAGTATCTTTCGTTCCGCGGCGGCTTGTGCCGCCGTTTCGCGTTCAGCCATTGCCGCGTCCGTCTCCCCGCCAATCTCGGCGGGGATCGCCTGTTTCACTGCGCCCATCGACTTCGGCATTTGACCTTAGCATTCCTTGGGGTCGACGAGACCGTCGCTGCGTCCGACGATCTCGTAGTTCCCGGCTTTGGCAACCGCGGTGTACATCTTCATCTTGCAGTGGCGCTTGCCCGGCACCATCTCGGCCGGTCCGCCCGGCCCTTCCGCGATCTTGGCGTGATCGAGCGCGGCGGCGACCGAGTCGCGGTCGACCTTGCCGGCTTCCTTCACCGCAGCTTCCCACAGCTTCAGACCACGATAGGTGCCGGTCGCGGCACTTCCGGCGGCGAACAGGAAGTTGCCCGGAAAGTCCTTCTCGTAGGCCGCCTGGATTTTTGCGTCGAACGGGTTCTCCTTGGTCAGCACCTTGAAATAGTCGAGGCAGCTCGCGAGTCCCTCGATCTCGGCGGCCTGATTGATGTTCAGCGTGTTCTCGTCATAGTAGACGCAGGCCAGGCGCCCGCCGTTCTTGAGGAAGCCGGCTTCATAGAGCTGCTTGAAGAACGGGCCGACGCCCGGCGGAATGACGGTGTTGAAGACGACGTCGACCTTGTTGGAGATGATGCGGTTGACGGTCGCGGAGAAGTCGACCTGGTCGAGCGGGTAATATTCCTCGAACACGACCTCGCCGCCATTGGCTTCGATCACCTTGCGGGCATAGACGTTGAGCGTGTGCGGCCACACATAATTGGCGCTGGGCAGCGCGAACTTCTTGCCGCCGTTCTTGATCAGCCAGGGGATGAATTCGTCGCACTGCTGCGCCGGGGTCGGCCCGGTGCAGAACAGATAGGGCGTGCACTCCTTGCCTTCATAGAGCTGCGGATAGATGTAGAGCGTCTTGCCGCGCGCCACGATCGGATCCTTGATCGCGTTGCGCATCGACGAGGTGATGCCGCCGAGCACCATGTCGACCTTGTCGCGCTGGATCAGCTTGCGCACGTTGCCGACAGCGACCGATTCATTCGACGCGGTGTCCTCGATATAGAGCTCGAGCGGTCGGCCGAGCAGGCCGCCGGCATCGTTCATCTGCTTGACCAGCATCTTGGCGACGTTGGCGTCCGCCGTGCCGGCGTACGCAATCGGACCGGTGAGATCGGTTGCGATGCCGACCTTGATCGGCGCTTCGGCCGCATTGGCCCACGGTGCCGGAATCACCCAGCTTCCCACCCCGGTTGCGACCGCGCCGGAGGCAAAAGCAAAATTGGAGAGGAAGCGGCGGCGCGAGAGCTGACGATCAAACATGTGACTAAACCCCTTTTCCAGCGATGAGGCCCTGCGGCCGGAATTTGATGAAGGCAATGGCGAGAACGAAAACGAGGACATCGGCGACCACGGGCGCCATCACCCAGGGCAGCGCGGCACTGAGCGTGCCGATCACGCCGGCGCCGGCGACGGGGCCGATGAAGGAGCCGACGCCGCCGACCATGACGGCGACAAAGCCCTGAATCAGGAAGCGGATGCCGAGATCGGCATAGAGGCTGAACACCGGCACGATCAGCGCGCCGGCAAGGCCGGCCAGTGCGGAGCCGAAAGCAAAGGTGGCGCCGTACATCAGAGGCGTCGAAATGCCGGATGCGCGCGCCAGCGACGGGTTCTCCAGCGTGGCGCGCATGCGCAAACCAAAACTCGTGCGCGACAGCAGGAGATAGCAGCCGACCATCACCAGCAGCGTGATGACGATGATGGTGAAGCGCCAGGCCGAGATATGCATGGTGCCGATGTCGATCGAGCCGCCGATCGGCTCGGGCACGGTGAGATAGAAGCCGCCGATCAGGCCACGCACGGATTCGCGGATGATGAGGCCGAGCGCGTAAGTGCCGAGCATCGCCACGATCGGCGCGGCGTAGAAGCGGCGGATGATCAGCGCCTCCAGCACGAAGCCGAGCGCACCGACCAGGAAAGGCGCTGCAACCATGCCGGTCCAGATCGGCAGGCCCTTGGCGTAGGCGAGATAGGTGATGTAGGCCCCGAGCAGGACGAACTCGCCCTGCGCAAAGTTGAAGATGCCCATCATGCTGGCGATGATCCCGAGCCCCAGCACGATCAGGACGATGATCGCGCCGAAGCTCAGGATCTCGAAAGCCGCGACGAACGCGTTAGCCATGCGATGCTGTTCCGTTCGTCTGCACTAATTCCTCTCTCACATCTTCTTCCAGTCGCCGATCTGCTCGAAGGCGTGCGCGGCGCGGTAGATGGTGGATTCCTCGAACATGCGGCCGACCAGCATCAGGCCGACGGGCAGCCCGTCGACCATGCCGCAGGGCAACGACATCGCGGGATGATGGGTAATGTCGAACGGCGCGGTATTTGAGATCATCTCCAGGGCACGGGCGACGTAGTCCTCGCGGCTGGCCGTCGGTTCCGGCAGCTTGGTCGCCTTCATTGGCGTCGTCGGCAGCAGCAAAAGGTCGTATTCGCCGAACGCCTTGTCGT
The DNA here is from genome assembly GCF_040548225.1 of Bradyrhizobium sp. S3.12.5. Lineage (NCBI taxonomy): Bacteria > Pseudomonadati > Pseudomonadota > Alphaproteobacteria > Hyphomicrobiales > Nitrobacteraceae > Bradyrhizobium > Bradyrhizobium sp. S3.12.5. Next base: position 126,664 of record NZ_JBEPRF010000001.1, on the reverse strand, counting down.
AGGCCGCAGTCAGGCGGCGGGAAATGTTGAGCGCCTTGCCGTAGTAGCGTGGTCCAAAGGTGTTGTTGATGTAGGTGCCCAGCAACAGAAACAGCTTTGTCGTCTCGGACAACGAGTCCGCCTGCCGGCGCCAGCCGCGGTGGAAGTCCATCAGCGAAGTCGAATAGAGATCGGACCGGCTCAAGCCGTAGCCGTCGCCATACATCATGGTCTGGGTCATGCCCTCGGTACCAATCGGTGTCCAGATCGCGGGACCGGCGAGATGCATCGGGATAGAGACGGTCTCGACAGTGGCGCCGAGATCCTTGAAACGCTTTGCGGCCTCGCGCACGCTTTCATTGACGGCGGCCTCGGCAGTCGCCTGCTCGAAGCCTTCCTTCAAGATGCCGATCTTCATTCCCTTGACGCCCTGGCCGAGCGCCTTGGTGTATTCCTCCACCTTCGGCGCCTTGATGCGGGGATCGTAGCCGTCATCGCCAGCGAGCACTTCGAGCAGCAGCGCGTTGTCGGCGACGGTCGCCGTCATCGGACCGGTGTGATCGACGAAAATCTCGATCGGCATGATGCCGGTGTAGGGCACGAGGCCCCAGGTCGGCTTCATGCCGTAGGTGCCGCAAAACGAGGACGGCATGCGGATCGAGCCGCCCTGGTCGCCGCCCATCGCCATGTCGGCTTCGCCCAAGGCAACGACAACGCCGCTGCCCGAGGACGAGCCCCCGGCCGAATAGCCCATCTTGTAGGGATTATGCACCGCGCCGACCGCGTTGGTGTGACTGCCGCCGGACATGCAAAAGGATTCACAGTGGGTCTTGCCGAGGATTTCCCCGCCGGCATCCAGGATGCGCGTGACGACGGTGGCGTCGAAATCGGGGATATAGCCTTCCAGCGTCGTTGAGCCGTTCATCATGGGCACGCCGGCCAGCATGATGTTGTCTTTCAGCGCAACGGTCTTGCCCTTGAGCTTGCCGCTGGCGGCGCCCTTCACGCTCGACTTGCGATACCAGGCATTGCGCGGATTTTCTTCCGCCGACGGCCGGTAGCCCGGCGTCCGCGGATATTTCACCTCCGGCACCTCGTCCGGCATCGCGCCGACGAGGTTGTAGGCATCGATCGAGCCCTGCATCAGGCCACGGAACGATGTCACGTCGGCGTCGGTCAGTGCGAGACCGCACTGCTCGGCGACGCTGCGAAGTTGGGCTGGCGTGGGAAGGACAACTGTCACGGCGCGCTCCTTGAGGCTTCTTGATCCCTGGCTTTGAACGGACAGCCGCTGGGCTCGGGCCTGCACGGCGCGGGCCAGTCGGCATCGCGTTGATACTAGAGACGGAAATATTTTCCTTTTCAAGTATTATTTTAGAGCGGATCATGCGCTGATTGCCACGCGTGGCGTCAGACCGGCTTGATCAGCTTGAAGTCGAGGCCATCGGCCTCGGCGAGATACATCTGCATCCGGGCGTGACCGTTGCGAACGACCACCGGGCCGCGCGCGCCGCCGTAATCGATGTTGCGCCCCGCCGCGAGCATCGGCCCCATCGCCAACGAACCGGCCTTGTTCGCGACGGCTTCAAGGAAACGCAGGCCCTCGTAGCTGGACTGGCCTAGCGAGCCGATCGGCGCGGCGTTCGGTCCGAACATCTGGCGATAACGGCTTTGAAAATCGTCATTGGCGCGCGACCCGACACCGGGAAAATAGCCGGAGGCACAGAACATGTTCTCGCTGTTGTCTGCGCCGATGCCGAGCAGCACCGTCTCGTCCATCGCGCCGGCCAGCCGCAACGTCGTCGCGGCGAGACCGCACTCGCCGAACGCGCGATTGAAGGTGATGCTGTCCGTGCCGATCAGCGAGATCAGGACGACGTCCGGTCTTGCGGCGCGGATCCGCTCCAGATGCGGCTCGTGGTTGTCCTCGCCAAGAGGAACGAACTCCTCGCCGACGACGCATCCGCCGGTTTCCTTGATGTACCGCTTCACCGCGCGATGCGATTGCCATGGCCAGACATAATCGCTGCCGATCAGGTACCAGCGCGCCGCGTTCTTGACGTCGGCCAGCCAGTGGATCGCAGGACGGCTCTGCCAGCGCGGCGTTTCGCCGATCGCCATGACGCCTGGCGTCAGTTCGCCGCCTTCATAGACCGGCGTGTAGATGTAGGGGATCCGGTTCGCGGTGGTGATCTTGCGGAGCGCGACACGAACCGCGCTGGTGTGCATGCCGACGACGAGATCGATCTCATCGTCGACGACCGCCTGCTCGGCGCGGTTCAGGACACTGTCGAGCGGACCGCCGGCATCATAGATCGACAGCTCGATCTCGCGTCCCAAAATGCCGCCACGCTTGTTGATCTCGGCGACCGCGAGCTGCGCGGTGTTGGTGGCGCATGGCCCCCAGATGCCGGGCGAGCCGGTGCAGCAGATGAAGCAGCCGACGCGCAGCTTGTTCGTACCGCGACGCCGAAGAAAGGCATGATCGTTGGGCGACAACGCACCATCAGCCGCCGATGACGACAGATTCCTGAACAGCAAGGACGGCGGCAACGCCGGACCGCCGTGTGCCGGGAAGTTTACCGTCGCGCGCACGCCAACTCCTGTCTGGTACCAGACCTGAAAGCACATTGAGCAGGCGGCCGCGGCACCCGCCCTTTTGTTGTGCAATCATCCTATTTTGAAAATATTGAATATTCAAGAATTGAAGTGCATATAGAAGCAGCATTGATTGCAAGACATTCACTCATTTGGGTCAAGACGAAGTCTTAGCCGTGGCAAAAATGAACGCTCCAATCACCGAACACCTCGCTTACCTGCTCGCGCAAGCAAACCGGGAGATCAACCGGCAGCTCGAACTGCGGTTGAGCAAGGAGGGGGTTCCCGTCGAGCAATGGCGCATCCTGAAAGTGCTGTCGGATGGCGACGGCCATTCGATGGGCGAGCTTGCGGACGCTGTGCTGCTCAACCATCCGACGCTGACCAAGATGATCGACCGCATGGTCTCCGACACGCTGGTCTACCGCGTGCAGGACCCGAACGACCGCCGCAAGGTTTTGATGTTCATCTCCGACCGCGGCAAGGTGCTGTGCAAGAAGCTCAACTCGCTCGCGGTCGACCAGGAGGAGCACATCCTGGAGAGCTACGGCGACAAGCCGACCAGCGAGCTCAAGCGGCTGCTGGAGAGCTTGATCGATAGCTCGAATTGAGGGGCGGCTTTACGCTTTCTCGCCGCTACGAGAATTGCGCGCCACACGCACACCTGTCATCGCCCGATTTAATCGGGCGATCCAGTATTCCGAGAGGGTCGTGATTGAGCCGAGAGGCCGCTGCGTACTGGATGCCCCGCCTTCGCGGGGCACGACAGAGAGCTAAACCGCTTACGCGTACCGCCCGTGGCAGTGCTTGTACTTCTTGCCTGAGCCGCAGGGGCAGTCCTCGTTGCGGCCGATCTTGCCCCAACTGGCAGGGTTCTTCGGATCGCGCAGCGCGGCGTCCGTGGCCTGCGGGGCGAGCGTGACGCTGGCGAGCGCCATTTCGTCCTCGCCGGTATCCGGATTGAGCTTGTGCGCTTCCATCTGCGGCAGGATGGGCGCCTCCTGCTCCGGCGGGACGATCTCGACCCGCATCAGCTGCGCGGTGACGGCCTCGCGCAGGTGCGCACTCATCTCCTGGAAGAGATTGAAGGCTTCGGTCTTGTACTCCTGCAACGGATCGCGCTGGCCGTAGCCGCGCAGGCCGATGACCTGGCGCAGATGGTCGAGCATGATCAGGTGCTCGCGCCAGAGATGGTCGAGCGTCTGCAGCAGAATGGTCTTCTCGACGTAACGCATCACGTCGGGACCCCATTGCCCGACCTTGGCTGCCATGTGCTCGTCGGCGCGGGTCTCGATGCGCTTGAGCAACTCCTCGTCGGCGATGCCCTCTTCCTTGGCCCAGTCCTGGACCGGCAGGTCGAGATCGAGCACGCGCTTCAGCTCTTCGTTCAGGCCGGCGACATCCCACTGCTCGGCATAGGCATGCTCGGGCACGTGCTTGGCAACGAGATCGTCGATGAAGGCGTGGCGCATGTCGGTGACGGTCTCGGCAACGCTGTCGTCCTTCATCAGCTCGACGCGCTGGTCGAAGATCACCTTGCGCTGGTCGTTCTGGACGTTGTCGAACTTGAGCAGATTCTTGCGGATGTCGAAGTTGCGGGCCTCGACCTTCTGCTGCGCCTTCTCCAAGGCCTTGTTGATCCAGGGATGGATGATGGCCTCGCCCTCTTGCAGGCCGAGACGCTGGAGCATGCTGTCGAGACGATCCGAGCCGAAGATGCGCATCAGATCGTCTTCCAGCGACAGGAAGAACTTCGAGCGCCCGGGGTCGCCCTGACGTCCGGAACGACCCCGGAGCTGGTTGTCGATGCGGCGGGATTCATGCCGCTCCGAACCGATGATGTAGAGACCGCCCGGCTTCTTGACGGTCTTGGCCGGCTTCGAGCCCTTTGCCGGCTCGATCTCGACGGTCTCCTCGGCCTTCAGCACGATCTCGCGGAAGTGCTCGATGTCGGCCTTGATCTGCTCGATCTTCCTGGCCTTCTCGGCCTCGTCCGCGATATCAGCAGTCTCCTGCTGGATCCGCATGTCGAGCGAGCCGCCAAGCTTGATGTCGGTACCGCGGCCGGCCATGTTGGTCGCGATCGTGATCGCGCCGGGAACGCCGGCCTCGGCAACGATGTAGGCTTCCTGCTCGTGGAAGCGCGCGTTCAGCACCGCGAACAGCTTTGCCGGCTTGTTGGCGCGCGCCGCGGCGTACAGCTTCTGCATCGAGTTCTCGTTGCCGAAGTCGATCTGCCGGTAGCCGTGCTTCTTGAGGTACTCGGCAATCACCTCCGACTTTTCGATCGAGGCCGTGCCGACCAGAACCGGCTGCAGCCGCGCATTGGCGCGCTCGATCTCGGCCAGGATCGCAGCGTATTTCTCGTTCTGGGTGCGATAGACCTCGTCGTCCTCGTCCAGACGTGCGACCGGCAGATTGGTCGGGATCTCCACGACCTCGAGCTTGTAGATGTCGAACAACTCGTCGGCTTCCGTCAGCGCCGTGCCGGTCATGCCGGCGAGCTTTTCGTACATCCGGAAATAGTTCTGGAAGGTGATCGAGGCGAGCGTCTGGTTCTCCGGCTGGACCTGGACGTGCTCCTTGGCTTCCAGCGCCTGGTGCAGACCTTCGGAATAGCGGCGGCCCTGCATCATGCGGCCGGTGAACTCATCGATGATCACGACCTCGTCGTCGCGGACGATGTAGTCCTTGTCGCGTGTGAACAGCGTGTGGGCGCGCAGCGCCTGGTTGATGTGGTGCACGACGGAGACGTTCTCGACGTCGTAGAGCGACTCGCCCTTGAGCTGGCCGGCATCGCGCAGCAGCTTCTCGATCTTCTCCATGCCGGCTTCGGTGAGCGTCACCGTGCGCTGCTTCTCGTCGACGTCGTAGTCGCTCTTGTCGAGCTTGGGCAGGAACGAGTCGATGGTGTTGTAGAAGTCGGAACGGTCGTCGAGCGGGCCGGAGATGATGAGCGGCGTGCGCGCTTCGTCGATCAGGATGGAGTCGACTTCGTCGACGATCGCATAGAAATGCGGCCGCTGGACCATGTCCTCGAGCCGGTACTTCATGTTGTCGCGGAGATAGTCGAAGCCGTATTCGTTGTTGGTGCCGTAGGTGATGTCGCAGGCATAGGCCGCCTTGCGCTCGGCATCGTCGAGGCCATGGACGATCACGCCGGTGGTCAGGCCGAGGAAGCCGTAAATCTGGCCCATCCAGGCGGAGTCGCGGCGGGCGAGGTAATCGTTGACGGTGACGACGTGGACGCCCTTGCCGGCGAGCGCGTTGAGGTAGACCGCGAGCGTTGCCACCAGCGTCTTGCCTTCGCCGGTCTTCATCTCGGCGATGTCGCCCTCGTGCAGCACCATGCCGCCGATCAGCTGGACGTCGAAATGGCGCTGGCCGAGCGTGCGCTTGGCAGCTTCGCGCACGGTGGCGAAGGCTGGCACCAGCAAATCGTCCAGCGTCTTGCCCTCGGCAAGCTGCTTCTTGAAGTCAGCGGTGCGGGCCTTGAGCGCCTCGTCGGAGAGCTTCGAGACCTCGGGCTCCAGCGCGTTGATCGCGTTGACGCGGGACTGATATCCCTTCACCCGCCGGTCGTTGGCGGAGCCGAAAAACTTGCGGGCGAGCGCGCCGATCATGCCTAGTTCCTGTGTTCGCGATTTAACCGCGTTGCAGCCAAGAAGTTGTCACCCGCCTGCCTATCAACTCACCGTGACGCCTGTCGGCGTCAGAGCCCGGACTGCGGGGTCATCCGCCATATGGGTGGGAATTGGGCTAGTCTGGGTTCAACGGCCAAAAACGCAGCAAAATAAACGCCATCGCCATGGTCGCGACCGGGCAGAGATATGGCCCGGTCAGGGCCTTGTCAACGGCAGGCGCATTGCGGCTAATTCATCATTTTGACAGACTTTTCGCGTTGCCAAGCCCCCCTGAATTGGGCGAGTGTCCGCCCCGCTTAAGCAGCCCCTGCTTCAACATAAGGATTTTGCATGACCACCTCGTTCCCGGTCACCACCGGCCAGCGTTTCCGCCACGCGTCCGCCTTGGCTGGCTGCTTTGCCCTGGCGCTGTCCCTGGCGTTCGCTGGTCCGCTCCGGGCCGCCGACGATCCGGTCCTGGCGAAGGTCAATGGCGTTGACATCAAGAAGAGCGACGTCGCCATGGCCGAGGAGGAACTCGGACCGAGCCTCGCCCAGATGGATCCCGCGACCAAGGACGAGAATGTCCTGTCGTTCCTGATCGACATGAAGATCGTGTCCAAGGCCGCCGAGGACAAGAAGGTCGCCGACGGCGAGGAATTCAAGAAGCGGATGGCGTTCGCCCGCAATCGCCTGCTGATGGACAGCCTGCTGGCCCAGGAAGGCAAGGCCGCGACCAACGACGACGCCATGAAGAAGGTCTACGAGGAGGCCTCCAAGCAGATCACCGGCGAGCAGGAAGTGCGCGCCCGCCACATCCTGGTCGAGACCGAGGACGAGGCCAAGGCGGTGAAGGCCGAGCTCGACAAGGGCGCCGATTTCGCCGAGCTCGCCAAGAAGAAGTCCAAGGATCCCGGCTCCGCCGACGGCGGCGACCTCGGCTTCTTCACCAAGGAGCAGATGGTGCCGGAATTCTCGGCCGTCGCGTTCGCGCTCGAGCCGGGCAAGATCTCCGATCCCGTGAAGTCGCAGTTCGGCTGGCACATCATCAAGGTCGAGGAAAAGCGCAACCGCAAGGCGCCTGAGTTCGACCAGGTCAAGGCCCAGATCGAGCAGTACGTCACCCGCAAGGCGCAGGCCGACTACGTCGCCAAGCTCCGCGCTGAAGCCAAGGTCGAGCGGACGGACCAGCCGGCGGCCGACGCCAAGCCGGCCGATACCAAGCCCTCCGACAGCAAGATGGCGCCCCCCGCCAAGAAGTAAAAATTCGCTGTCACTTCGGTGACGCCAAGAGTATCTAAGCATCGCAATGGCCGGGCCGAAAGTGCGAAGCACGTCTTCGCACTTGATGTCCCGGCCATCTGCATATCCAGACCTCACCAAGGCACAAGCCAAGGCACCTCGCGATGTCCTCAACCGCCTCCCCGCTCGCCCCGAAGAACGTTCCCGCCATGCCGGTGATCGCGGGCGTCCGTCTCGCGACGGCCGAGGCCGGCATCCGCTACAAGAACCGCACCGACGTGCTGCTGGCGATCATGGACAAGGGCACCGCGGTCGCCGGCGTCTTCACCAAGTCGAAGTGCCCGTCCGCGCCGGTCGAATGGTGCCGCGCCAAGCTCAAAGGCGGCAAGGCACGCGCACTGGTCGTCAATTCCGGCAATGCCAACGCCTTCACCGGCAAGACCGGCCGCGGCTCCACGGCGCTGACCGCGAAGATCGCGGCCAAGGCCGTCGGCTGCAGCGAGAGCGAGATCTTTCTGGCCTCGACCGGCGTGATCGGCGAGCCGCTGGACGCGACCAAGTTCGACGGCGTGCTGGAACGCCTCGCCGAGACCACTGAGGCCGGCGATTATCTCGCGGCCGCCAAGGCGATCATGACCACCGACACCTTCCCCAAGGTCGCGACCGCGACCGTGAAGCTCGGCAAGGCCAAGGTCACCATCAACGGCATGGCCAAGGGCGCCGGCATGATCGCCCCCGACATGGCGACGATGCTATCCTTCATCTTCACCGACGCGCCGATCGCGCCCGCCGCGCTGCAGGCGCTGCTCAAGGCCGGCGTCGAGGACACTTTCAATGCCGTCACGATCGACGGCGACACCTCGACCTCCGATACGCTGCTGGCTTTCGCCACCGGCGCTGCCGCCGAGCACGGCGCACCAAAGATCAGCCGTGCCAGCGATCCGCGCCTGAAGTCCTTCGTCAAGGCGTTCAACCAAGTGCTCGCCAATCTTTCCGAACAAGTTGCCCGTGACGGCGAAGGCGCGCGCAAGCTGGTCGAGATCACCGTCGAGGGCGCCAAGACCAAGGCCTCGGCACGCAAGATCGCGATGTCGATCGCCAACTCGCCGCTGGTGAAGACCGCAATCGCCGGCGAGGACGCCAATTGGGGCCGCGTGGTCATGGCGGTCGGCAAGGCCGGCGAGCCGGCCGACCGCGACAAGCTCTCGATCTCCTTCAACGGCATCCGCGTCGCGAAGAGCGGCGCGCGCGATCCGTCGTACGACGAGGCGCAGGTGTCGGAAGCGATGAAGGCCCCGGAGATCGCGATCAAGGTGTCGCTCGGCCTCGGCAAGGGCCGCGACCGCGTGCTGACCTGCGACCTCACCAAGGAATATGTCGCGATCAACGGCGATTACAGGTCGTAGCTGAAGCTGATGGCTGATCTCAAACTGACACTGGTGGTAGCGTGCGCGCTGGTCGACGCCGACAAGCGCGTCCTGATCGCGCAGCGCCCCGAGGGCAAGACGCTCGCGGGCCTCTGGGAATTTCCCGGCGGCAAGCTGGAGCCGGGCGAGCGGCCGGAGCAGAGCCTGATCCGCGAGCTCAATGAGGAGCTCGGCATCACCGTCGCCGAGCCGTGCCTGGCGCCGCTGACCTTCGCGAGCTACGGCTACGAGACCTTTCATCTGTTGATGCCGCTCTACATCTGCCGGCGCTGGGAAGGCCAGGTCATGGCGCGGGAGGGCCAGAAGCTGGCCTGGGTCCGTGCCAACAAGCTGCGCGACTATCCGATGCCGCCGGCGGACATTCCGCTGATCCCGCATTTGATTGACTTGCTGATGTGAGGCTTGCCTGCCCCGGACGCAGCGCAGCGCTTCTTCAGCGGTGCGCTGCAGAGCCGGGGCCCAGGCGCTAACGGCAGACTGGGTCCCGGCTCTGCGCAGCAGCGCAAGAGCGCTGCAGCGCGTCCGGGACACGTGTCAGCTCTCCCCGGCCTTCTTCACCGCGTCCGCCAGGCTCGCTTTCGCCGATCCCGGCTTCAGCGGCTGCTGCTGGCTCGCATGCGGGGCCCAACCGGAGAGCCAGATGATATCGAAGGTCGCACGGACGCGGCCGTCGGCGTCGGCAAAGCGCTCGCCATAGATTTCGGCCATGCGCAGCAGGGTCGCGCGCCGGCTCGGCGTGCGCCGCCGCTCGATCAGCACATTGGCCGCACCCATGCGGCGAAGATCCTGCATCAGGGCAAAGGCATTGGAATAGCGCACCACGACGCGGTCGACGTCGGTGACCGGCAGCGCAAAACCCGCCCGCTGCAACAGCGCGCCGATATCCCGCAGATCCGCGAACGGCACCACCCGCGGCGACACGCCGCCCTCGCATTCGACTTCCGCCGCAGCAAACGCCTGCCGCAGCTCGGTCAGGCTGTCGCCGCCGATCATCGCGGCGAGCAGTAGCCCGTCCGGCTTCAGTGCCCGGCGAATTTGCGCGAGCACGCCGGGAAGATCGTTGACGAATTGCAGCGCCAGCGCCGACACGACGAGATCGAGGCTTTCGGGAGCGAAGGGCAGCTTCTCCTCGCCGGTCTCGCCAAGCGCGATCTGCTGAAATGACGGCAATCGCGCTCGTAACGCCGCCAGCCCCTCGCCTGGCGTCCAGAGATCAGCCGGCGCGTGAAATTCGCGCATCACCGCAGCCAGCCGGTCGGACATGTCCTCGGCCACCCGATCGAGCAGGAAGCTCACGGCACCTTGCGCCTGCGCACGGCGCTGCCGCGCGTGCAGCAAAGCACGATCGAACAAGGCGGGCGGCGTTTGTGGGTTTGTGGCCATGGCGCTGGTTACGCCGATCATGCCGGTTCTGGCAATCCACTGCATGTGGCGCTAGCCTTCCTCGTGGACGCCGCACCGGCCCTCGCGTTCCAAGCCAACAATGCGCGCCAGCTTTGTGGCGCACTGGAGCATCAGACGATGATCACCTGTTACCTGCGATACGAGATCCCCCCGGACAAGCTCGCCGAATTCGAAGCTTATGGCAGGATGTGGCTGGAACTAGTGCCAAGATTCGGCGGCATCCACCACGGCTACTTCCTGCCATCGGAAGGGGCGAGCGACGTCGCCCTCGCGATGTTCAGCTTCCCGAGCTTCGCGGCGTACGAACAATATCGGAAGGACAGCGCCGAAGATCCGGACGTCCAGAAGGCGATCGACTTCGCAAGGCAAACGCGCTGCTTCCGTCGCTATGAGCGATCGTTCTTCCGGCCCGTGCTGCCGAAAGGGCCGTAGGCCGGGCACAGACAAGAGCAGCCCGTTGGCTTGAGCGTGGCGCAGGACGGGGCTAGCCTTGCCCAATGGACGCCGAGGCATCACCATCACGCTCCATTTCCAGCCATCTGCGCGGCGCGCTCAAGGCCTGCCGCGGTGTGCTGGCGCATCTGCCAAGGCTCGCGCTCGACATTGCGCTACCGACCTTGTGCGTCTCCTGCCGCGAGCCGGTGGATGGCGAGGGTGTATGCGCGGCGTGCTGGGCAAGGCTGTCGTTCATCGAGCGGCCCTATTGCCCGCGGCTCGGTATTCCCTTTGTCTATGATCCCGGCCCCGACATGCTGTCGATGGAGGCGATCGCGAGTCCACCGGCCTACCAGCGGGCACGCGCGGCGGTGCGCTATGACGACGTCGCGCGCACGCTGGTGCATGCGCTGAAATACCAGGACCGCACGGATCTCGCGCCCGCCATGGGCCGCTGGATGGCACGCGCGGGCGGTGAGCTGCTTGCCGGCGCCGACATGCTGGTGCCGGTGCCCCTGCATTGGCGCCGGGCCTGGCGCCGCCGCTACAACCAGTCCGGTGCGCTGGCGCACATCATCGCGCGACAGAGCGGGATCAAGGTGCGGGGCGAGGTGCTGCGCCGGGTGCGCCACACGGAGCAGCAGATAGGCCTGTCGCGAGCCCAGCGCGCCACCAATGTGCAAGGCGCATTCCAGGTATCCCCGGACCGTCAGGCCGAGATCCAGGGCCGGCGCATCGTCCTGGTCGACGATGTCCTGACCTCAGGTGCGACGCTGGATGCCTGCGCGCGGGCCTTGCTGCGCGCCAAGGCAGCCCAGGTCGACGTGCTGGTCTTTGCCCGGGTTGTCGAGAGCCGCTAAACTCCCATATAATTCAACAAATTCATGACATGAAAGCGCTGGACGCCATGACCGCTGCTGTCGAGATCTACACCAGGCCGGGCTGCGGCTATTGTTCCGCAGCCCGGTCGCTTCTGACCCGCAAGAAGGCGAGCTTCACGGAATTCGACGTCGCCAAGGACGCGTCATGGCGCGACGAGATGTACGACCGCGCCGGCGAGGGCTCGACCTTCCCGCAGATCTGGATCGGCGGAACCCATATCGGCGGCTGCGACGACCTCTACGCGCTCGACCGCGAAGGCAAGCTGGACGGCCTCCTCGAAAGCGTCAAGGCGGCCTCATGAGCGACAGCAGGACCTTCACCGCCGCCATGGTGCAGATGCGCACCGGCTTGATGCCCGAGCCGAGCCTCGCACAGGCGACGAAACTGATCCGGGAGGCGGCTGCCAAGGGCGCCGACTACGTGCAGACGCCCGAGGTCAGCAACATGATGCAGCTGAACCGCAAGGCGCTGTTCGAGCACCTCCAGAGCGAAGAGCACGACGCCTCGCTGAAGGCGTATCGCTCGCTCGCGGCCGAGCTGAATATCCACGTCCATGTCGGCTCGCTGGCGTTGCGCTTTTCGCCGGAGAAGGCGGTCAACCGCTCCTTCCTGATCGGGCCCGAGGGCAATGTGCTCGCGAGCTACGACAAGATCCACATGTTCGACATCGAGCTGCCGGACGGCGAGAGCTATCGCGAATCCGCCAATTACCAGCCGGGCGAGACCGCCGTGATCTCCGACCTGCCCTGGGGCCGCGTCGGGCTGACGATCTGCTACGACGTGCGCTTCCCCGCGCTCTACCGCGCGCTCGCTGAAAGTGGTGCCTACTTCATCACAGTTCCTTCCGCCTTCACCCGCAAGACCGGCGAGGCGCACTGGCACATCCTGCTGCGGTCGCGCGCGATCGAGACGGGCTGCTTCATCTTCGCAGCTGCGCAGGCCGGCCTGCACGAGAACAAGCGCGAGACCTATGGTCACTCGCTGATCATCGATCCCTGGGGCGAGATTCTCGCCGAGGGCGGTGTCGAGCCCGGCATCATCATGGCCAAGATCGACCCGGCCAGGGTCGAGACCGCACGCCGCGCGATCCCCTCGCTCCAGCACGGCCGCCGCTTCGGCGTCTCCGATCCCAAGGCCGGGCCGGATCATCTGCACCTGGTGCGGGGATCGGTATGATCCGTTACGCGCTCCATTGCGACCGCAAGCACGCGTTCGAGAGCTGGTTCCAGAGTTCGTCGGCTTATGATTCGCAGGTGAAGCGCAAGCTCGTGACCTGCCCGATCTGCGGCTCGGCCAAGGTCGACAAGGCGATCATGGCACCGCGCATCGTCGGCAAGAAGGGGCGCGGCAGCGCGACACCGCCGCCGGAGCCGACCACGACGCCAACGCCCGAAGCGGCGCAGTCTGGATCCACCTCGCTGATGATGGCGCAGGAGCGCGAGCTCCGCACCAAGCTGAAAGAGCTGCGCGACCACATCGTCAAGAACGCCGACAATGTCGGCGAGCGTTTTGCCAACGAAGCCCGCGCGATGCATTACGGCGACAAGGAGCACCGTCCGATCTACGGCGAGGCCTCGCCCGACGAGGCAAAATCGCTGATCGACGAGGGCATCGAGGTCTCGCCGCTGCCGACGCTGCCGGAAGACAGGAATTGACGCGCAAAGCGCGTCAGAATCCCACCAGCAGCGCCACGCCGACCACGATCAGCACGATGCCAAAAATCTCGCGCGGCGCGATCGGCTGCTTGAAGGAGTAATACGCCACGGCTTGCGCGAGCAGCACCTCGATCAGCGCGAGCGTGCGGACATTGGCGGCAGCCGTCAGCGCAAACGCCAGGAACCAGAATTGCGAGGCGAAGGCCCCCATGAAGCCCGCCAGCAGTGACGGCCTCCACAGCCCCAGGATCGACTGAAGCACTTTTGGCGCGCGCCAAAGCAGATAGATCGTCAGGATCAGCGTCTGCACGAACAGGCCGAGCACCAGCGTGAACGAGGCCGAGGTCACGAACGAGACGCCGGGAACGTTGATGATCGCGCCGCGGAAGCCGACAGCGGAGAGCGCGAAGGCCGCGGCCGCAACCAGGCCGGTGATCGTCGGCTTCAGCTCCGCAAAACTCTTCTCGCCGCCCGGCCGCAGCGCGGTGATGACGACGCCGACGGTCGCGATCACGATCGCCAACACCTTCAGCCAGGTCAGGTGATCGCCGAGGAAGACGAAGCCAAAGATCGCAGTCTGGATCGCCTCGGTCTTCAAATAGGCTGTCGTCACCACGAAGGAGCGGTCGTTCATCGCGAGCAGCATCAGCCCGGTGGCGACGATCTGGCTGAGCGCACCGAGCAGCAGCCACGGCCAGAACACGGTCGGCGGCATGCCGAGACGATCGCCGGTCGCGATCAGCACAAGCCCTAAGAATAGCAGCGAGAACGGGAAGCCGAACAGGAAGCGGATATTGGTCGCGCCCCAGGTCCCCAGCGGCTTCGTCAGCGATCGCTGCATCGCATTGCGCGCGACCTGGCCGAGCGCAGCAATGACGGTGAAGGGAATCCAGAGGCTGGTGACGGTGAGCATGGGGTGTGTGAGCGGGGGGTGACTGCACTACGGGGTGAATGACTGCAAACTGCCGAGGGCGCGGCAACAGGTCAATCGGCGCAACGTCATAGGAGCGATGCTCGCGCCTCGCTCACCCCCTCACACCATCCGCTCCGCCACGACCATGTAGTTCACGTCCATATCCAACGAGAGGGTCCATTTGTCGGCGAAGGGGGAGTAGACCACGCCGGTCTGCTCGGTGATGACGAGGCGGTTGTCGAGGAGATACTTGGTCAGCTCGTCGGGGGTGACGAACTTGTTCCACTCGTGGGTGCCGCGCGGCAGCCAGCGCAGGACGTATTCGGCGCCGACGATGGCGAGCGCAAAGCTCTTCCAATTGCGGTTGAGGGTAGACACGACCATCAGGCCGTTGGGCTTCAGCATCGAGGCGCAGCGCTTCAGGAAGACGCCGACGTCGACGACGTGCTCGACCACCTCCATCGCCAGCACGATGTCGAAACGCTCGCGCGGATCGATCTCCTCCACCGTGGTGCAGCGATAGTCGATCGACAGATGGCTCTTGTCGGCATGCAGCTTCGCCGCGGCGATGTTGCTGGCCGACGGATCGACGCCGATGACCTGCGCACCCAGCCGCGACAGCGGCTCGCACAACAGGCCGGCGCCGCAGCCGATGTCGAGCACGCGCAGGCCGCCGAGGCAGTTGAGGCTGCGCACATTGCGCTCGAACTTGCGGCAGGCGGCGTCGCGGATATAGCCGAGCCGCAACGGATTGATCCGGTGCAGCGGCGCCATCTTGCCCTTGGGGTCCCACCATTCGGCCGAGAGCTTTGAGAATTTCGCGATCTCGGCGGCATCGACGGTCGAGCCCGGCGCGCGGGGTGCGGTTGCGGAAGTATCTTGCTGCATGCTCATGGGTTACGCGCGGTCCTACCGCGTGGTGATCGAACTACGGAAGGCGAGTGGCGAGGCGATGGTCTTGATCGTCTCAATGCCCTCGCCGACGCCGCGAATGGTCACGTCGCCGTAGTTGAGAATTCGTCCAAGAATGGTTTGATCGACGTCGACGCTCTCGACCTTGTCCAGCGCCATCTCGAAGGTGCGGCGCTTGATGAAGCCGGTCTTGTGCACAACCCGGAGGTTGGTGACGTCGGTCTCGGTGGTGAAGCGATGGAACCAGCCCTTCACGGTCCAGTAGAGCGCTGCCAGAGCCACGAGGCCGGACGCGACGAGACAGAGCAGGACGAGGCCTTCAACAATGGTTTGCCGGGACGCCACGAACAGCGCCAAGACTACGATCCAGGCCACAATCGCCGGAAAATAGAAGATCCAGTGCGCATTGGTCGAATACAGCACCCGCTCGCCCGGCTGCAGGATCTCGTCGATATAACGCGCCATGATCTCGGTTAACCCATTACCCCCAAAGGCGACGCCCCCAAAGGCGACCTCAAGCCTGCCCCGCAGGAACCCGCTTGCCCCCGGCCCCGCCGCTATGTATACGCGCGGTCGGTGTCCGCAAGCACCGGTCCATTGCGGGTCACCATACTGATCCTTATGAGGGAATGCACGCGTCGTCATGAGCCGCCTCGTGATGAAATTCGGCGGCACGTCCGTCGCCAACATCGAACGTATCCGCAACGTCGCACGCCATGTGAAGCGTGAGGTCGACGCCGGCCATGAAGTGGCTGTGGTCGTCTCGGCGATGTCGGGCAAGACCAACGAGCTGGTGGCCTGGTGCACCGAGGCCTCGCCGATGCACGATGCGCGCGAATACGACGCCGTCGTCGCCTCCGGCGAGCAGGTGACCTCGGGCCTGCTCGCCATCGTGCTCCAGGGCATGGGTATCCAGGCCCGCTCCTGGCAGGGCTGGCAGATCGCGATCAAGACCAGCGACGCCCATGCCTCGGCCCGGATCGAGGACATCGACGGCAGCGAGATCATCACCCGTTTCAGGGATCGCAAGGAGGTCGCGGTCGTCGCCGGCTTCCAGGGCATCGATCCCAAGACCAACCGCATCACCACGCTCGGCCGCGGCGGCTCCGACACCTCGGCCGTGGCGATCGCCGCCGCCGTCAAGGCCGACCGCTGCGACATCTACACCGACGTCGACGGCGTCTACACCACCGACCCGCGAATCGTGCCGAAGGCCAAAAGGCTCGACAAGATCGCGTTTGAAGACATGCTGGAACTGGCCTCCCAGGGCGCGAAGGTGCTCCAGGTGCGCTCGGTGGAACTCGGCATGGTCCACAACATGCCGATCTTCGTCCGCTCGAGCTTCGACAAGCCCGAGGACATCGACCCGCATGCCAACCAGCCGCCCGGCACGCTGATCTGCAGCGAGGAGGAGATCATGGAAAGCCACGTCGTCACCGGCATCGCCTTTTCGAAGGACGAGGCCCAGATCTCGGTGCGCCAGATCGAGGACAAGCCCGGCGTGGCGGCGTCGATCTTCGGCCCGCTCGCGGATGCCAATATCAACGTCGATATGATCGTTCAGAACGTGTCCGAGGACGGCAAGACCACCGACCTCACCTTCACGGTGCCGGCCGCCGACTACAACCGCGCCAAGGACACGATTACCGCCGCCAAGGCCAAAATCGGCTATATCAGGCTTGATACCGCCACCGACGTCGCCAAGATCTCGGTGATCGGCAGCGGCATGCGCAGCCATGCCGGCGTCGCCGCTCAGGCGTTTTCGGCCCTCGCCGGACGGAACATCAACATCCGGGCCATTACAACCTCCGAGATCAAATTCTCGGTTTTGATCGACACCGCCTATACCGAGCTTGCGGTGCGCACCCTGCATACACTTTACGGCCTCGATCAGGTTTAGACTAATTTTCTCTTAGCGGTTGCAGCAAACGCGAAGTGTACACACCTTCGCGTTTGGCAGGCGTTTTGCTTGGCAAAACAAGCCTCAATTCGCTATACGGCGAACAGGGTGGGCTGCCGCAGACTGTGTCCCAGTTCAGGCTGCTGATTCGGTGCAAGCGGTGGCTTGCGCCTGCGCCGGACGGACAATTTGATTGTTTTTCTGGAATTTTAGGCCAGCCGCCGGCCAATATCGCCGGGTCGGGCAGACGGAGGAGATTGACGGTTCATGCGGAGCGCGTCGGGAGGTCCCCGCGTCTTGTTGAGACGGCTCCGCGAAACCATGGCGGAGCAGGTCTCGGCCCAGGAGCGGCTGGACAAGATCGTGGTGCTGATCGCCGCCAACATGGTGGCCGAGGTGTGCTCGGTTTACGTGCTGCGCGTCGACAACACCCTCGAGCTCTACGCCACCGAAGGCCTCAACCGCGAGGCCGTGCACCATACCGTGCTGAGTGCCCATGAGGGTCTGGTCGGTCTCGTCGCCAGCGAGGCGACGCCGCTCAACCTGAACGACGCACAGAGCCATCCGGCCTTCTCGTTCCGCCCCGAAACCGGCGAAGAGATCTACCACTCGTTCCTCGGCGTGCCGATCCTGCGCGCCGGCAATACGCTCGGCGTGCTGGTGGTGCAGAATCGCGCCAAGCGCACCTATGTCGAGGAAGAGCTCGAGGCGCTGCAGACGACGGCCATGGTGCTGGCGGAGCTGATTGCGTCGGGCGAATTGTCCGCGCTCGCTCAGCCGGGCCTCGAGCCGGCCGCGCGCCATTCCACGCAGAAGGCCGGCGCGATCCTCTCGGAAGGCATTGCGCTCGGCCATGTCGTGCTGCACGAGCCGCGCGTCGTCATCAAGGACTACATCGCCGAGGATCTGCCGAAGGAGATCAAGCGGCTCGACACCGCGCTCGCCAAGCTGCGCTCGGATCTCGACCGGATGCTTGAGCGCGGCGACGTCGCCGAGGGCGGCGAGCATCGCGACGTGCTCGAAGCCTACCGCATGTTCGCCAACGATCAGGGCTGGTCACACAAGCTGCATGAGGCGGTCGCCACCGGCCTCACGGCGGAAGCCGCGGTCGAACGCGTCCAGTCCGACACCCGCGCCCGCATGCTGCGCGTGACCGATCCCTATCTGCGCGACCGGCTGCACGATCTCGAGGATCTCGGCTACCGCCTGATGCGGCAGCTGGTCGGCCAGGACCACGCGCCCTCGCGCGAGCAACTGCCCGACAACGCCATCGTCATCGCGCGCGCGATGGGACCGGCGGCGCTGCTGGACTACGACCGCAAGCGCCTGCGCGGCATCATATTGGAGGAAGGCACCGCCAATTCCCACGTTTCGATCGTGGCGCGCGCGCTCGGCATTCCCGCAGTCGGCGAGGTGCCGAATGCGCCGGGCATCGCCGATCCCGGCGACGCCGTCATCGTCGACGGCACGTCGGGCACGATCTATGTGCGGCCGTCGCAGGAGATCGAGGCGGCCTTTGCCGAGCGCGTCCGCTTCCGCGCCCGGCGCCAGGCGCAATATCTGGCGCTACGCGACCGGCCTTGCGTCACCAAGGACGGCCAGAAGGTCGAGCTGCTGATCAATGCCGGTCTCGCCATCGACCTGCCGCATATCGAGGACACCGGCAGCGCCGGCATCGGCCTGTTCCGCACCGAGCTGCAATTCATGGTCGGCCAGAGCCTGCCGCGCACCAGCGATCAGCTCGCGCTCTATCGCACCGTACTGGATGCCGCGGGCCAGAAACCCGTCACCTTCCGCACCCTCGACATCGGCGGCGACAAGGCGCTGCCCTATATGGAGACGGTGATCGAGGAGAATCCCGCGCTCGGCTGGCGCGCGATCCGGCTCGGGCTCGACCGTCCCGGCCTGTTGCGTGGCCAGATCCGCGCGCTCTTGCGCGCCGGCGGCGGCCGCGCGCTGCGCATCATGTTCCCGATGATCTCGGAGGTCGCCGAGTTCGATTCGGCGAAGGCGCTGGTCGAGCGCGAGCTGACTTATCTGCGCCAGCACGGCCACACGCTGCCGGAGCGCATCGACATCGGCACCATGGTCGAGGTGCCGGCGCTGCTCTACCAGCTCGACGAGCTCTTGAAGAAGGTCGACTTCATCTCGGTCGGCTCCAACGATCTGTTCCAGTTCCTGTTCGCGGTCGACCGAGGCAATGCCAAGGTCTCCGAACGCTTCGACACCATGTCGGCGCCGATCCTGCGCGCGCTACGCGACATCGCGCAAAAATCGCTCGCCGCGAAGAAATCACTGTCGCTCTGCGGCGAGATGGCCTCGAAGCCGATCGGCGCGCTGGCGCTGATCGCGATGGGCTACCGTTCGCTGTCGCTGTCAGCGACCGCGCTCGGCCCGGTCAAGGCGATGGTGATCGACCTCGACGCCAAGAAGGCCGAAGCGATGCTTGGGCCGCTGCTGGATGCGCCGACCGGCAGCGTCTCGATCCGGCAGAAATTGACGGAATTTGCCGAGGCCGAAGGCCTGGCGTTGTAGCGGGCCTGCCGCTCGCCGCCTCGCCTCCCCTCCGCCTGTTGAGACCAAACCGATGTCGTCACTTCCCGAAGCCAAACTTGACGTCCTGCTCGCGCATCACGCTTCGCTCGAGGCCGAATCGCTGGGACAGCTCTCTTCCGAGCGCTACGTGCAGGTCACGCGCGAGCTCGCCGAGATCACCCCGCTGATCGAGGCGGTGAAGACTTATCGGTCGGCGCTCAAGGAACTCGCCGACACCGAGGCGCTGATCGCCGATCCTGCGACCGATGCCGAGATGCGCAGCATGGCCGAGGCCGAGCGCGACGAGCTGACGCCGAAGATCGAGGAGCTGGTCCAGAAAATCCGCGTCGCGCTGCTGCCCAAGGATGCCATGGACGACCGCAACGTCGTGCTGGAAATCCGCGCTGGCACCGGCGGCGACGAGGCCTCGCTGTTCGCCGGCGATCTGTTCCGGATGTACGAACGCTTCGCAAGCCTGCAGGGCTGGAAGGTCGAGGTGATCTCGGCCAGCGAAGGCACCGTCGGCGGCTACAAGGAAATCATCGCGGAGGTGCAGGGCCGCGGCGCGTTCTCCAAGCTGAAGTTCGAATCCGGCGTGCACCGCGTGCAGCGCGTGCCCGACACCGAGACGCAGGGGCGTATCCATACATCGGCCGCCACCGTCGCCGTGATGCCCGAAGTCGAGGAGGTCGACGTCGAGATCAAGAACGACGATCTGCGCATCGAGACCATGCGCGCGCAAGGCGCGGGCGGGCAGCACGTCAACAAGACCGAATCGGCGATCCGCATCACCCACATTCCGACCGGCATCGTGGTGATGATGCAGGACAGCCGCTCGCAGCACAAGAATCGCGCCTCCGCCATGAACATCCTGCGCTCGCGCATCTACGACGCCGAACAGCAGCGCCTCGATGCCGCGCGCTCGGCCGAGCGCAAGGAGAAGGTCGGCTCCGGCGACCGCAGCGAGCGCATCCGCACCTATAATTTCCCGCAAGGGCGCGTCACCGACCACCGCATCAATCTGACGCTCTACAAGCTGCCGCAGGTGATCGCGGGCGAAGCGCTTGGCGAACTGACCGATGCGCTGACCACCGAGCACCAGGCCGCACAGCTCGCCGCGGAGGGCGCGGCAGCGTGACGGGCGGCGCGGCGCTCAGGCCTCGCTGGACTCTCCGAACGATTTCAACAGACGACTCAGCGCCGGGCTCGCAGCACGGCGGAGCTCCTCGAGATTCTTCCGCGAGAGCGCCTGGAGCTTCTGCTCGCCCTTCTTCGTCAGCTTGAGATGTACGCGCCTGGCGTCCTCCGGATCGGCACCGCGGCTGACGAGCCCGAGCTTGGCCAATC
This sequence comes from Bradyrhizobium sp. S3.12.5, assembly GCF_040548225.1. Taxonomy (NCBI): domain Bacteria; kingdom Pseudomonadati; phylum Pseudomonadota; class Alphaproteobacteria; order Hyphomicrobiales; family Nitrobacteraceae; genus Bradyrhizobium; species Bradyrhizobium sp. S3.12.5. Next base: position 105,812 of record NZ_JBEPRF010000001.1, on the reverse strand, counting down.
GATCGATCAGCTCGACAGCGGAATGATGCCGGACCAGCAGGAAGCGCGCGACATCACCGACGGTCGCGGGACCGGGGCCGACAAAACCCTTGATGCCAAGCAGCGCCTGGTGTTGCGTCGGCGTCAATCCCTGTTCGGCAGCCGCCGCCTCGCTGAATGCCAGAAAGCTCCGGATCTGGTAGCGAAACTGCGCCAGCGCTGCGTAATCGGAATCACGCATCGCGCTGCCGGTGCGCCTGGCCGACGTCACCACCTTGGACCGCTGCGCCTTCTTCGCCTGAACCATGCCACCTCGACCATGCCGCCCCGCGTCGCGGGAGACATAGCCTAAAGTAGCAAGCGGCCGCAGCCGGACCAACCGGCCGGTGTCACGGATGCACAGTTATCCGACCGCCTATTCGAAGCTGGACAACAGGATCTTCACCAGGATGACCTGAAATGCGATCGGGATGCGGACGCTCTTCCGCCGGATCGAGCGCTGCAGCGCGCCGGCGATCTCCGCACTGGTCAAGGCGCCGGCCGACGCATTGGCGATCAGCTCCGACCACATCTGCGACAGCGAGCCGCCGGGCGGAAGCACCGGCTTGATGGTGACGCCACAGCCCTGCGCCCAGTCGACGATCTCCCGTATCGTATGCGGACCGCAATTGCGCGCGGTCGCGAGGCGCTCGGCCGTCAGGGCGCGCAGCAGCTCGCGTGAAGGCGACCAGTCGCCCTTCGGCGGCTGCTCGCCGGTGAGCTCGACCGCGAGCTCCTTCAGGACGTTCTGGGCCCGCACGCTCAGTCTCTTCATCGGCGCCGGCGCGCGCTTGGCCGGAACGGAGCCGACGGCCGGTCCCCGCTCGCCGGCCGGCCGGTTGCGTGGCTCGGACGTGCGGGAGGGCTCGCCGGACTGCGGCGTCGCGCGCTGGTCGTTGCCCTCCGCGGGCCACGCCGCCTCAGGCCGCTCCGCCTCCCGCGGCCAGGATCGTCGCTTCCGGGCACCTGCCACTGTCGTCTGCCGCGCCATCTCGCTCGCCGAACCCGCCAGCCCCGTACTCACAAAGGCTAATATATATCGTGCTCCGATATGTTTTCACGACATAATTTTCGTCGTTCGACCAAAGACGAAATTGACAGAAGGCGTTCACAAGCAATGCTTATGGCCGAGAGCTACACGCGGATGTGACGTGCCCGGCGCAGGCAGGCCTATGAGGCCGGCTTGCCGCCGGACAGGTCGTGTTTTGCCTGCAAACAAGAACGATGTTCGGAGGAAACGACCATGACTGACGATCTCATCCGCCGCGGCCTTTCGCGCCGTGGCCTGCTCCAGACCACAGCGGGCCTGATCGGCGGCACGGTGCTGCCGGCGATGCCGGCCTTAGCCGAGGACAAGCCGGCGATCGGCTCCTATCCGGCGGGCGTGTCGGGTTCCACGGCCTTCATCGGAATTTCCGTGCCGCGCACCGGGACCTACGCCGTGCAGGGCGAGGACGAGCTCAAGGGCTATCAGCTCGCGATCGAGCACATCAATGAAGGCCATGAGCTGATCAAGAAGATCTCGCCCAAGACCAGCAAGGGCGTGCTCGGCAAGGAGCTGAAGTTCGGCGTCGCGGATTCTGCGGCCAAGCCAAACGAAGCGGTGCAGGCGCAGCAGCGCTTCATCAGCGAGAACAAGGCGATCATGATCACCGGCGGCACGTCGAGCGCCGTTGCGGTCGCGCTGAACAAGCTCGCGCAGCGCGAGCATGTGCTGTTCGTATGCGGCATCTCGGGCTCGAACGATACCACCGGCAAGGACTGCGTGCGCTACGGCGTCCGTCAGAACTTCTTCGGCCAGACCGCGGCGGCGGCGATCGGCCCGGTGATGGTGCGGCAGTTCGGCAAGGGCAAGAAGGCCGCGTATCTCACGCCGGACTACACCTACGGCCACACCGTCACCAAATCGATGCAGGACTTCCTGGCGAGCGCCGGCTGGACCACCGTGACCAACCAGGTCGCGCCGCTCGGCGCGCCCGATTATTCCTCGTATCTGCTCAACGTCGCGAACTCCGGCGCCGACGTCCTGATCAACGTCAACTGGGGTCATGACGCGGTGCTCTCGACCCAGCAGGCCAAGCAGTTCGGCGTGCTCGACAAGATGAAGCTGGTGGTTCCCTACCAGGTGCCGTTCATCGCGCGTGAAACCGGCGGCCTGATGCAAGGCGTCTACGCCGCGACCGACTATTGGTGGACGATCGAAGACAAGTTCCCGCTGGCCAAAATGTTCAACGAGACCTTCGAGAAGAAGTACGGCTACAAGCCGGAATGGGGCGCCGAGAACGCCTATGTCAGCTTCGCTCACTGGGCCCGCATGTGCGAGGAAGCCGGCAGCTTCAATCCGCCCGACGTGATCAAGGCCTATGAGAAGGGCGAGACGATCCCCTCCCTCGTCGGCGACGTGCATTACCGCCCCGAGGATCACCAGTGCATTCGCCCGGTGATCATCGTCAAGGGCAAGCAGCAGAAAGACATGAAGAACAAGGAAGACTGGTACGACGTCGTCGAGATCGTCCCGGGTGAAGGCCTGATGCAGAAGCCGGACGCATTCGGCTGCCATCTCGGCGACTACACCTGATCCCGAGCTAACCCCTGTGACGCCGTAGGCCGCCTCTGGACCTGCGGCGTCACCTTTTTTGACGCAAGCCCTTCGCGCGTCACAACAGCGATCGTCGCATGATTAGTTGGCCCAATCTCGTTTCGCAGCTTTTCAACGGGCTCGCGCTCGGCGCCCTGCTCGCGCTGATCAGCTCCGGCCTGACCATCATCTACGGCACGCTCGGTGTGCTCAATCTCGCGCATGGCGCGATGTTCATGATCGGCGGCTATGCCGGCTTCGTCACCTACCAGTACACGGAATCGTTCATCCTCGCCGTCATCGCGGGCTCGCTGTTCGTGATGCTGCTCGGCGTCGTGATGGAACGCGTCATCATCCGCCACTTCTATCATCGCCCGCACGAAGATCAGCTGCTGGTGACCTTCGGGCTCGGCATCTGCTTCGTCGAGCTCGTGCGCCTGATCTTTTCGAGCCAGTCGCAGCTGGTGCCGCCGCCGGCGCTGTTCCAGGGCATCACCAATCTCGGCTTCATGTTCTATCCGACCTACCGCCTCGCGGTGGTCGGCATCGTCGCGGTCGCACTGGGCGCGCTGTTCATCATCCTCTACCGCACTCGGCTCGGCATGATCGTGCGCGCCGGCATCGAGGATTCGGTGATGGTCGATTCGCTCGGCATCAACGTCTACCGCGTCTTCATGGTCGTGTTCGGCATCGGCGCAATGGCAGCCGGCTTTGCCGGCATCGTCAACGCGCCGGTGGTGTCGCTGACACCGGGCATCGGCGACGACATCCTGGTCCAGACCTTCGTGGTGGTGGTGATCGGCGGCGTCGGCTCGTTCCCCGGCGCGATCCTCGGCGGCCTGATCGCCGGCGAGATCATCAGTGTCACCTCCATGTTCAACCCCGGTTACGCCTATGTGATGCTGTTTGCGGCGATGACGCTCGTGCTCGTGGTGCGACCGCATGGTCTGCTCGGCGTCCCGGGCCGCGAGTAAGTGATCCGCTGATGCTCAAGCAACGCCCGTTCCTGATCGAGACATTGACGGCCATCGGCCTGATCGTGGCTCCCTTCGTGCTGCCTCATCTCGGCTTTGCGCCGAACACGGTGAACCGGATCCTGGTCTGGGGCCTGTTCGGCCTCGGCTTCGACATCCTGTTCGGCTTCACCGGGCTGCTGTCGTTCGGACAGTCCGCCTTTTACGGCACCGGCGGCTTCGTTGCCGCTTACCTCCTGACCCGCGCCGGCTTCAGCAACGTGCTCGGCGCGCTGGTCATCGGCATGATCGCGGCGGCGGCGACCGGCTATCTGATCGGCCTGATTGCGCTGCGCCGCACCGGCATCTACTTCGCCATGATCACGGTGGCGATCGCGGAAGTGTTCTTCTTCGTCGAGTTCAATCCGCTCTCGGATTTCACCGGCGGCGAGAACGGCCTGCCGGGCGTGCCGGCCCCGAGCTTCAATCTCGGCTTCACCACCATCCACTTCACCGATGGCTGGTCGCTCTATCAGTTCATCGCGCTGTGCTATTTCATCGGCATCATCATCGCGCTCAGGATCGTGCGCTCACCGGTCGGCGCGATCCTGAGCGCGATCCGGGACAATCCGCTGCGCGCCAGCGCCGTCGGCCACAACATCCACGGCTACAAGCTGACCGCCTTCGTCATCGCCGCCGCTTACGCGGGCTTCGCCGGCGGCCTGCTCGGCGTGCTCCAGGCCTTCATGCCGCCGGACGCTTTCACTTTCGACACCTCCGGCCAGCTCGTGATGCAGACCGCCATCGGCGGAAGGGGCACGCTGTTCGGCCCGCTGGTCGGCGCAACCGTCTGGCTGTTCCTTCAAGATTTCCTCCAGTCCGCGCTCGGCTTGGGAGCGGCCTGGAAGCTCGTGCTCGGCGTCGTGTTCGTGCTGCTGGTCTGCTTCCTGCGCGGCGGCATCATCGGCGGCCTCGTCGATCTCTACGGCCTCGTGTTCGGCAAGCATAAGCGGACGGAAGCGGAGCCGGATGCTGAAGTCACGCAGCCACCTGCCCCGGCGCCGATGCAGGCGAGGAAGGTCGAGCATCCCGCCTATTCCGGGCCGATCCTGAAAGCCACCGGTCTCACCAAGCGCTACGGCGGCCTCGTTGCCAACAGCGACATCGACTTCAGCGTCAATCAGGGCGAGCTGCGCGGCATCATCGGCCCCAACGGAGCCGGCAAATCCACCTTCTTCAAGATGCTGACCTGCGAGGTCCCGCCGACCTCGGGTCAGATTGTGTTCGGAGGCCGCGACATCACCGGCTTGAAGGTCACTGAAGTATGCCAGCTCGGATTGACCAAGAGCTATCAGGTCAACCAGCTCTTCACGGGCCTGACGGTGCGGCAGAACCTGACGATCGCAGCCCTCGCCGAGCTGCGCGGAAAATTCCGACTCGATCTGTTCCGCACACTTTCCGGCGTCAAGGGCCTGACGGAGCAGGTCGAGCACACGCTCGCTCTGGTGAACCTGACCCGCCGTGCCGACACGCCCGTGTCCGAGCTCGCCTATGGCGAGAAACGCAGGCTGGAGATCGGCCTTGCGCTCGCAACATCGCCGCGCCTGCTGCTGCTCGACGAGCCGCTCGCCGGCATGAGCCCGCGCGAGCGGGTCGAGACCGTCAAGCTGCTCAAATCGATCGCGCGTGGCCGCACCATGATCATCATCGATCACGACATGGATTCGCTGTTCGAGCTGGTCGAGCGCGTGACCGTGCTGCAGGAGGGTCGCGTGCTGGTCTCCGGCACGCCTGAGGAAATCAAGACCAACGCCGCAGTGCAGGAAGCCTATCTCGGCGGCGTGCACGGAGAGATCGCCGCATGAGCCTGATCGAGGTCAACGGCCTGAACAGCTATTACGGGGATTCCCACATCCTGTTCGACGTCGCCATGCATGTCGAACGTCACGAGGTGGTGGCGCTGCTTGGCCGCAACGGCGCCGGCAAGAGCACCACACTGAAAACCCTGATGGGCGTCGTGACGCCGCGCAGCGGCAGCGTGAAGTTCGACGGCACCGATATCGCCGGCCGCAGGAGCCACAAGATCGCGCAGGCGGGCATGCAGCTCGTGCACGAGGAACGCCGCATCTTCGGCAGCCTGTCGGTGGAGGAGAACATCGTCCTCGCCGGCATCACCGCCCCGAAACGCTGGCCGCTCGGTCGCATCTACGAAATGTTCCCGCGACTGAAGGAGCGACGCGGCAACCGCGGCACCGAGCTCTCCGGCGGCGAGCAGCAGATGCTCGCGATTGCGCGGGCGCTGGTGCGCGATCCCAAGATAGTGCTGCTGGATGAGCCGTTCGAAGGATTGGCGCCCGTCATCGTCCACGATCTCGTCAAGGCCTGTCGCGAGCTCGCGGCCGCCGGCCAGACCATCGTGCTGGTCGAGCAGAATCTGGCGGCAACGCTGGCACTGGCGACGCGGATCTACATCATCAACAACGGCCACATCGTCCACGAGGGGCCGGCGCAGGAGCTCAAGGCCCAGCCGGAGCTGCTGCAGCGCTATCTCGGCGTCTAGTCAGTCGCTCATCAGCCACCAATTGCCGCGATCATCCGCTTGGCATGACCGGCTAGCACGGCCATCTCCTCCTTGCGCGTCTGCGCCGGTAGCAGTTCGACGCCAGCCCAGACCGGCATGACATGCATGTGCAGGTGAAAGACCACCTGCCCGCTGGCCGGCTCGCTGAACTGCTGCAGGATAATCCCTTCCGCGTCGAACGCCTTCATCGCCGCAATCGCGATCCGTTTGGCGGTTCGCGCCACCGCGGCGAGATCGTCATCCGCAATGTCGAGAACACCGCGCGCCGGCGCCCTCGGAATGACCAGCGTGTGCCCCGGCGAGCGCGGCATGATGTCCAGAAAGGCGAAGCTGCGGTCATCCCTGAACACCTCGAAACAGGGAATCTCGCCGCGCAGGATCTTTGCGAACACATTCTGATCGTCATAGGCCGTCATGGATGCCCTCCTCGGCTGAGCAGAGCGATCAAACGCGCTGCTTTCCGTTGACGCAAGCAATGCCGCCGATCTATCCACGATGCCAGGCAGGATGGCTCCATTGGCGACAGGTTTCGATTCCGGACACAGCATCGAGAGTGCGCGGCGCGCGCTCGTGGCGCGGCTGCAATCGGCCGGCATCGAAGAGCCGTCTCTCGATGCGCGCCTTCTCGTCGGCGCCGCGCTGGGGCTCGATCTGACCGGCCTGATCGCGCAGGCGGCACGACATCTCACACCCGAGGAGGCTGCGCGGCTCGAAGCATATGCGCAGCGAAGGCTTGCACATGAGCCGGTCGCCCGCATTCTCGGCACGCGGGAATTCTGGGGCCTGCCGTTCCGCCTCTCCGAGGCGACGCTGGTGCCGCGGCCGGACACAGAGACCGTGGTGGAGCTGGCGCTCGAGATTTTTCGTGAACGCACGACCGCGGGACAGGGCCTACGTATTGCTGATATCGGCACCGGATCAGGCGCGATCCTGCTCGCACTGCTGCACGAGATTCCAGATGCTTTCGGCGTCGGCACCGATCTCAGCCTCACTGCGCTCGGCACGGCAAAAGGCAATGCCGCCGCCCTCGGCCTTGCCGATCGCGCGGCGTTCGTCGCCTGCTCCTATGCGTCGGCGCTTCATGGCCCGTTCGATCTGATCGTGTCGAACCCGCCCTATATTCCTGCCGGGGAAATTCCGAAACTGAGCGTCGAGGTGCGCGAGCACGATCCGCATCTGGCACTCGACGGCGGAAATGACGGCTATGACGCCTACCGCGCGCTGATTCCGCAGGCGGCCGAACGGCTCGTGCCCGGCGGCACCCTGATCGTCGAAGCCGGACAGGGCCAGGCCGGCGATATCCAGACCTTGATGGCGGCGGCCGCGTTATCGATCGACACGCCGCCCAAGGCCGACCTGGCGGGCATTCCCAGGGCGGTCTCGGCCCGAAAAATGCCCCGATAAAAGCCGGATTGGGCTCTAAAAAACCTCTTGGAATATCCCCTGGGAACGACTACCTTCCGATCAGCACATCGGTGTCGGCCCCGTAGACCTACGGGCGAAAGCCGGGCTCTCAGGCGAGAGCTTCACTGATTTAAGGTTCCAAGCCGCAGGTCCTGTTAAGCGCGATGGCCCATTGAGGTACGCTGCTTTCCGACCGCAACGTGAACGAAAGCCTGATATTGCGCTTGAAGACTTACGCAACAAAGCAGGGCTTGTTTCGGCAAGCGATATGAATGGGTTCGCTGGCAATGAATGCTGGCGGTGGGGAACGCGTCTTTGTTGAACGCGACGGTCGACGAACATCGGCAGGGTTTAATCCGCTCTTGCGCGCGGTGCGCGTGGGGCATGTGAACCGCTGTCATCAGGTCACTCGTGGCAATCAGTAGTGCGTGCAACCTTTAGGGCTGTAATTAAAGGCAGGACATGAGAAACGGTCAGAACAAGCAGCGGATGCGCAACCGCAACAATAATAATAACAACAACAACAATAACCGGCGCGGCCAGAACCCGATGACCCGGGTCTACGAATCGAACGGCCCCGACATCAAGATCCGCGGCACCGCCTCCCACATCGCCGAGAAATATCTCCAGCTGGCGCGTGACGCGCGCTCCTCCGGCGATCCGGTCGCCGCCGAAAACTACTACCAGCATGCCGAGCATTATTTCCGCCTGATCGCGGCGGCGCAGGAACAGTTCCGCCAGAATCAGCAGCCGCGCGGCGACGAGCCCATCAGCACCAGCAGCGACGACGGCGAGGACGACGGCGAGAACTTCTCGAATTTCGGCCAGGAGCCAGGCTTTGTTCCGCAGCCGCCGCAGCAGCAACAGCCCTATCAGCGTGACGGCCAGCGCGATCACAATCGCGACTATCAGCAGCGCGACAATAACCAGCAGCCCTATGTTCGCGACCAGCAGCAGCCGCGCGAGCACCGCGAACGCGACCATCGTCCGCAACCGCAATATCAGCAGCACCAGCCGCAACCGCCGAACCAGCCGCAGCCTGTCGTCGCCGACGCCGGCAATGTCGACCGCCTGCCGTCGTTCATCACCGGCGCGCAGCCACAGACGAGCGGCACTCCGGGCAGCCTCGAAGGTGGCAATGGCGGCGGTGGCGAGCGTTTCCCGCGGCGGCGCCGCCGGCCGCATAACGGCCCGCGCCCCGAGCGCGAGGCAGCTCCTGCCGCTTCCGGCGACGATCTCGCCCCCAGCGAGTAAGCCGCACCAAATCTTCCGGTCTTCATGGACTGCATCGTCCCGGCCTCGCCGGGACGATTTGTTTTCAGGTCCGCGTCACCGTCGAGGACGGCACCAGCACCGGCTTCAACGAGGGAATCAGCCGCGCCCGTTCGCGCTTGGCGGGGATCGCGCGATAGACCTGCTTGGTCGCTTCGACGATGTGGACGCCGGCAAACGGCAGCGACAGCGCAGCGCCGGCACGTTCCCACATCTGCGCCGACTTCAGCACCCAGCGGCCCGCATAAGGCGGCATGAACAAGGCCTCGCCCCAGCCAGTCGGCGTGAACCAAGTCTGGCGCAACAGGTCCGTGATCTGCGAGCGCGAATAGGGACGGCCATGGCCGAACGGCGTGTTGTCGCTGCGCGTCCACACGCCGCGCCGATTCGGGATCACCGCCATGACGCGGCCGGACGGCGACAGCACCCGCCAGACCTCCCGCAGCAGCGCGGCCGGGTCGTCCGACATCTCGAGCGCATGGACCAGCAGGATACGGTCGACCGCGGCGTCGGGAAGCGGCAGCGAGAACTCATCGACCAGCGCAGCCAGCGCGGGCCGCCCAGTGGGCCATTTCAACACGCCCTGGGCCGCCGGCATAAAGGCGATGCAGCGCTCCGCGTCCTCGCGGAACAGGCCGAGATAGGGCGTCGGATAGCCGATGCCGAGCACGCGCTGGCCATCGGCATTCGGCCACCGCTCCCGGATGCCGCGATTGATCATCTGCCGTGCCACGATGCCGAGGCGCCGGGAATAGAACTCGCGAAGGTCGACGACGTCGATGGTCATGACGGCAATGTAACATGCACAAGGCGGCGGCTGCGCGCGGAATATTGCATTGCCTGCGCAGCGTTAACGCCATATTTGTCTGACGGGGCTGAGCGCGATGGAGATGACATGGCCGCCGAAATTCGTACTTTCAACTGTTTAAACGACAATTTCGGTTATCTGATCCACGATGTGGAAACCAAGGCGACGGCGTCGATCGACGCGCCGGAGGCCGGTCCGATTCTGGCGGCGCTCGAGCGCGAGGGCTGGCAGCTCACCGACATCCTGATCACCCATCATCATGGCGATCATGTCGGGGGCGTCGCCGAACTCAAGCAGAAATTCAATTGCCGCGTCGTCGCGCCGCATGACAAGACGACAAAGATCGCAGACGTCGACCTGCGCGTCGCCAATGCCGATGTGGTCAAGGTCGGCACGCTGCTCGGGCGTGTGCTGGAAACGCCCGGCCATACACTCGACCATATCTCCTACGTGTTCGACACCGAGAAGACCCTGTTCGCCGCCGACACGCTGTTCTCGATCGGCTGCGGCCGCGTGTTCGAGGGCAGTTACCCGATGATGTGGGACTCGCTGTTGAAGCTGCGCGCCCTGCCCGACGACTTCAAGCTCTATTGCGGCCACGAATACACGGCGTCCAACGTCAAGTTCGCGCTGACCGTCGATCCCGACAATGCGGCCCTCCAGGCGCGCGCGGCGGAAGTGACGAGGCTGCGGGCGGAGAACAAGCCGACCATTCCCTCACTGCTTGGTGATGAGAAGCGAGCAAACGTGTTCCTGCGCGCCGATGAACCGTCGGTCGCAGCCAGGCTACACATGAAGGGCGCGGCTGCCGCCGCGGTGTTCGGCGAGCTGCGCGAGCGCAAAAACAAGTCCTGAAGCACAAGTCCTGAAGACCGAGTCCTGAAGACCAAGTCCTGACGGGGATCGATGCCGACTGCAGCCGAGATCATCGCGCGCCTTGAGCTCCGCCCGCACCCCGAGGGCGGACATTATCGCGAGACCTTTCGCGACCAGACCACCGACGCCAATGGCCGCTCGCGCTCGACCCTCATCTACTTCCTGCTCGCGCGCGGCGAGCGCTCGCACTGGCATCGCATCGATGCGGTCGAGACCTGGCATTACTATGCCGGAAGCCCCTTGATGCTGCGCATCGCGCATGAGGGCTGCTCCCAGCACGAGGTGCGGCTCGGCACGGACCTCGTGAGCGGCGAGCGGCCGCAGGCCATCGTCCCGGCGGATGCGTGGCAGATGGCGGAGACCACCGGCGAATGGACGCTGGTCGGCTGCACCGTGGCGCCCGCCTTCGAGTTCGCAAAATTCGAGCTCGCGCCGCGGGGCTGGGAGCCGTAACGCCAGATCTGGAATCGGGTGGGTTCGATGCCTTTCCCCCATTAGGACTGCGCTTCCAATCAATAGGAGCGCACGATGCATGGAACACTCGATCCCGCCGCCGTCCAGATCGACCCGGCCATTTTATATTTCGGAACGCCGGTCGTCCTCATCGGGTCGACCAATGACGACGACACCTACAATCTCGCGCCGATGTCGTCGGCGTGGTGGGTGGGATGGCGTTGCATGCTCGGGCTCGCAAGCAATTCCAAGACGACCGAGAACATGATGCGCACAGGCGAATGCGTGCTCAATCTGCCGTCTGCGGACCTCGTCGCTGCTGTCGACCGTCTCGCCCGCACCACGGGCTCGGATCCCGTGCCGCCAGGCAAACTCTATCGTGGCTACCGGCACGAGAAGGACAAGTTCGGCTTGAGCGACCTGACGGCGTTAGCCGGCGAGACAGTCAGTGCGCCGCGCGTTGCCGAATGCCCGGTGCAGATGGAAGCGAAGGTCGCGCATGTGCACGGGATGGCGCAGGACGATGCAGTCTGGCGCAGCCGTCTCGTGGCGATCGAGCTCCGGATCACCCGTGTTCATGCGCATCCCGACATCATGATGGACGGCGTGGACAACCGCATCGATCCCGACAAATGGCGGCCGCTGATCCTCAGCTTCCAGGAATTCTATGGCCTGACGCCGCAACGTTTGCGGCGCTCAGAGCTCGGACAGATACCGGAAGCGAAGTACCGCCCGTTGGGCTGGCAGCCGGCGCTTTGATGCGCCTCATCGCTTCCGCAGCACCATGTCCTTTGCCGCAATCAGGCCGCCGCCGGCGATCAGGATTGCGGCAATCGCAATGCTGGCGCTGGCTTTGGCAAATCCGGCGGCGATGAGAAAGCCGGTCGAGAGCAGCGGCGTCGCGTAGGAGGCGGCGCCGAGCACGCGGATATCGCCTCGTTTCATGCCGATGTCCCAGGCGTAGAAGGCAGCGCCGACGGGACCGACGCCGAGTGCGATCACCGCGAGCCACTGCAAATTCGTCTCGGGCCACACCGTCGTTTCAAGCAGACAATGCATCAGCGCGGCGAGCACTGACGTGGCGAGGCAGAAGCCCGCGACCGCATCGGTCGGCACCGCCTTCAATCGCCGCGACAGCACCGAATAAGTCGCCCAGACGAAGGCGGCGACGAATGCCGCGACCAATCCCGGCACCGCGCCCGGCGCGAAGCCGGAGGTATTGCCGGCAAACAGCAGCACGGTGCCGACGAGGCCGAGCACGGCGCCAATGACGTGATGCGCGGCGAGCCGCTCGCCCGGCAGGAACGACGAGAACAGCACGATCAGCAGCGGCCACATGTAGTTCAGAAGGCCGGCTTCGGCCGGCGGCGCGAAGCGCAGCGCGAGGAAATACAGCGCGTGATAGCCGAACAGGCCGCCAACGCCGACGAGCCATACGATGAGCGGCTGACGCAGGCTTTTCGCGGCGTCGCCGCGGCCGATCCAGGTGAGCAGGCCGACGAGACCGCCGATCGCAAAGGTCATCGCCGCAAGCTGGAACGCGGGGATCTTTCCGGTCGCCACCGTCATCACTGACAACAGCGACCACATCAGGATCGCGGTCAGTCCGATCAGTGTGGCGGTGCGCGGGGTCATGAATCAAAGGCTCTGAGGACGATGATGCCCGGCACGAGGCCGGGCATGTTCGTCTTCACTATCGCCTTGTCACGCCCAACGCTACAGGCTTGACGCCATATCAGGCGTGATACTGACCGCCATTGATGGTCAAGGTCGAGCCGGTGATGAAGCCAGCCTCGTCGGCCGCCAGGAATACGACCGCGCGCGCGATCTCTTCGGGCTCGCCGAGCCGGTTCACCGGGATTTGCGGGATCACGTTCTTCTCCAACACGTCCTTCGGCACGGCCTGCACCATCTCGGTGTTGATATAGCCAGGCGCAATGGCGTTGACCGTGATGCCGCCCTTGGCGTTCTCGATTGCGAGCGCCTTGGTGAAGCCAATGTCGCCGGCCTTCGCCGCGGAATAATTGACCTGGCCGAACTGGCCCTTCTGGCCGTTGATCGACGAGATCGAGATGACGCGGCCGAACTTGCGCGCACGCATGCCCTCGATCACCTGGCGGGTCATGTTGAACAGCGAGCCGAGATTGGTGTTGATCACCGCGTTCCACTGCTCGAGCGTCATCTTGTGGAAGGCGGTGTCCCGGGTGATGCCGGCATTGTTGACGAGCACATCGACCGGGCCGAGCTCGGCCTCGACCTTCTTCACGCCTTCGGCGCAGGCATCGAAATTGCTGACGTCCCATTTGTAGACGGCGATGCCGGTCTCGGCCTTGAACTTCTCCGCCGCCACATCATTGCCGGCATAGCTCGCCGCGACCTTGTAGCCGGCCGCCTTCAGCGCCTTGCTGATCGCAGCTCCGATGCCCCGGGTACCACCCGTCACCAATGCAACTCGTGCCATGTCGTATTCCTTCCCTTGGACTCTTCGGACGTTTCTGAGCGATCGTTTTTAGGTACGGATTATGCGGTTGCTTTGACGGACATCAAGAACAAAACGCCCGGCATTGAGCCGGGCGTTTGTATTTAGTCGAGGCTTGCGCGGTTGCGAAGAATATTTGATTTGCAACCGCCGCCTTTTTAGTCGCGTGCAACGCACTCACTGACGCGTGCAGCGCACGCGTCGGTGATCTTCAGTCGCGCGCGATGCACATCGCGATGCCCATGCCACCGCCGATGCACAGCGTGGCGAGGCCCTTCTTCGAATCACGCTTCTGCATCTCGTGCAGCAGCGTCACCAGCACGCGCGCGCCGGAGGCGCCGACGGGATGGCCGATCGCAATCGCGCCGCCATTGACGTTGACCTTGGAGGTATCCCAGCCGAGGTCCTTGTTGACGGCGCAGGCCTGCGCCGCAAAGGCTTCGTTGGCCTCGATCAGATCGAGATCGCCAACGCTCCAGCCGGCCTTCTTCAGCGCGGCACGCGAGGCCGGGATCGGGCCCGAGCCCATGATCTTCGGATCGACGCCGGCCTGCGCCCAGGACACGATGCGCGCGATCGGCTTCTTGCCTTCCTTGGCGGCCTGCTTCGCGGTCATCAGCACCACGGCGGCAGCGCCGTCATTGATGCCGGAGGCCGAACCTGCGGTGACCGTGCCTTCCTTCTCGAAGGCGGGCTTGAGCTTCGCCATCCCGTCAAGCGTTGCGCCATGGCGCGGATATTCGTCGGCGCTGACGACGATGTCGCCCTTGCGGGTCTTGATGGTGACGGGAACGATCTCGTCGTTGAACTTGCCGGCCTTCTGCGCGGCCTCGGCCTTCTGCTGCGAGGCGACCGCGAACTCGTCCTGCTGGGCGCGGGTGATCTGCCACTGCCGCGCGACGTTCTCGGCGGTGTTGCCCATGTGGTAGCCGTTGAAGGCATCCCACAGGCCGTCCTTGATCATGGTGTCGACGAACTCGACCGGGCCCATCTTGACGCCGCCGCGCAGATACTGGGCGTGCGGAGCCATGCTCATGGATTCCTGGCCGCCAGCGACCACGATTTCCGAATCGCCGTTGAGCAGCGCCTGGTAGCCAAGCGCGACCGTGCGCAGGCCCGAGCCGCAAAGCTGGTTGACGCCCCAGGCCGGGCTCTCGACCGGAATGCCCGCGGCGATCGAGGCCTGGCGGGCCGGGTTCTGGCCCTGAGCCGCGGTCAGGATCTGGCCCATGATGACTTCGGAGACCCGGCCGGGCTCGATGCCACCGCGCTCCAGCGCGGCCTTGATGGCGATCGCGCCGAGATCGTGGGCGGGAAGGGTCGCGAACGCTCCGTTGAAGCTTCCGACCGGGGTGCGGGCGGCGCTGACGATGACGACATCGTCTGACATGGGCATCTCCTGGGGTTGAATGGGGGCAGACGGGGCTGGGAAATGGCTCGCCAGTCTCGAACGGCATCCTGTTAACGTCGTTGCGGCATGTCAATCGGCTGGCGACCGAATTCATGCCGCAGCGCATTCAAAATAGCGTTCTTGGCGATTTCGCAAGCACGTTTTTGCTGTGCGATTAACCGTGCCGCACAAAACGGTAGCGTGCCCCCTTTGAAAATGCTTATTTTGTTGCGTTGCGTACTCTTCCCGCCCTGCGGCATTGGCCCTGCAGGTTCCCGTTCTCAGCGTCTTTGAAGTGAGAGCCCATGGCGAAATCAGACCAACCCACGACCATCAAGAAATACGCGAACCGCCGGCTCTATAACACCGGAACGAGCACTTACGTGACGCTGGAAGACCTCGCCGCCATGGTCAAGGATGGCGAAGATTTCCTGGTCTACGACGCCAAGACCGGCGACGACATCACGCGCTCCGTGCTCGCCCAGATCATCTTCGAGCAGGAGAACAAGGCGGGCCAGAACCTGCTGCCGACCACCTTCCTGCGCCAGCTGATTCGCTTCTACGGCGACAGCATGCAGATGGTGGTGCCGAAATATCTGGAGCAGTCGATCGCGACGCTGACCCAGGAGCAGGAGAAGTTCCGCAAGCAGATCGCCAACTCGCTGTCCGGAACTCCGTTTGCGCCCTTGGAGGAACAGGTCCGCCGCAACATGGAGCTGTTCCAGCAGACCTTCTCGATGTTCAAGCCGTTTGTCCCCACCGCAGGCCGTCCCGCGGGCTCGGCGGAGCCAGAACCGGACGCCAGCGCCGAGCCGGCCAAGGACACCAACATCGACGACCTGCGCCAGCAGATGAAGGACATGCAGGAACGCCTCGAAAAGATGTCGAAGAAGGACGAGTAGGTCTCTCGTCCGCACCGGCGCGTCCGCATGCGGCGGGCGCGCAAACGACCGATTGATTGCGGCATAGCCACGTCGCCGCGATACCGGCCAAGGCCGGAGCCCACCATGTCTGACCGAACCACGCATTGGCAGAATGTCTACGCCACCAAGGGCGAGGCCGAGGTCAGCTGGTTTCAGGACAACCCGGCGATCTCGCTCGAGATGATTCGTGCGGCCAGCCCGAACCATGACGCCGCCATCATCGATATCGGCGGCGGCGCATCGCGATTGGTCGATGCACTGCTTCAGGACGGACAGCGCAATCTCGCCGTGCTGGACCTTTCCGCCAACGCGCTCGACATAGCGAAGAAGCGAATCGGCGCGGCCGCCTCAACGGTCGACTGGATCGTCGCCGACGTCACCGCATGGCGGCCGGCGAAGATCTGGGACGTCTGGCACGATCGCGCCGCGTTTCACTTCCTGACCGATCCGCACGACCGGGCCGCTTACGTCGAGCGCTTACGGTCGGCGGTTGCGCCGGACGGGCACGTGATCATCGCGACATTCGCGCCCGACGGCCCGGAGAAATGCAGCGGCCTGCCGGTCCAGCGGCATGACAGCACGAGCCTTTCGGCGGAGCTCGGGCCGGAGTTCGAGCTGGTCGAGACGCGCAACGAGACGCACCACACGCCGTGGCATTCGACGCAGGCGTTTCAGTTCAGCCGGTTTCGGCGGCGGGGCTAGCTCCCGTCAGGCCGCCAGCTTCACCGCATGCGCAAAATCCCAATAGAGCTTGCGCGCCCTGGTATAGAGCGGGCCCGGCTTCAGCTCGCGCGCGTCGATGCGAATCACCGGCGCGACCTTTGCGAAATTGCCGGTGGAGAAGATCTCGTCGGCGGCAAGGAAATCCGCATAGCGCAGCGTCTTCTCGACCACGGTGACGCCGTCACCGCGGAGCAGGCCGATCACGCGCTGGCGCGTGATGCCGTTGAGGAAGGTGCCGTTCGGCACCGGCGTGAAGACCACGCCGTCTTTCGCCATGAACACGTTGGAATTGCCGAACTCCGCGACATTGCCGAGCATGTCGAGCATGTCGAGCATCAGAGCGTTCTGGAAGCCGCGCGAGGCGGCTTCCGCCAGCGCCCGCGAATTGTTCGGGTAGAGACAGGCGGCCTTGGCTTCGACCGGCGCGCATTCGGCGGTGGGCCTGCGGAACGGCGAAAGCGTGATCGCGCTGCCGACCGGTTTCGGCATCGGCGCCTCGTAGATGCACAGACACCAATTGGTGGTTTCAGGATCGAACAGCACGCCGCCGCCTGCGCCGTTCTGCGCCCAGTACATCGGACGAACATAGAGCTCGGCGTTCGGCGCAAAGCGCGCGATGCCTTCATTTGCGAGCGTAAGCCAGGTGCCGGCATCGACCACCGGCTTCAGGCCAAAATTGATCGCGGATTGATTGGCGCGGGCGACGTGACGGTCGAGATCCGGCGCCACGCCCTCGAATGCGCGCGCACCGTCGAACACGACCGAGCCGAGCCAGGCCGCATGCGTGCGCGGCCCCATGATCGGCACGTTGCCGTCATGCCATTTGCCCTCGAAGAAGGTCCAACTCGGCGAATATTCGATCGGCTTCCTGATCTCGGCCATGACCGGCCTCCTCTCGAAAAATATCCAGGCACTATTGTCCCAATTTCTAAACGATTTGCTGCCGGGAAGCACCAACTCTCGCATACCGGGAGGTTATAGTGTCAGGCCCTTCACGGAGTTTGCCATGCCGCTCGATCCGCTCGCAAAGCGCTTGTTGACCATGATGGCTGCGGCTACGCCGCAGGCGCGGAGCCGGCCGAGCGTCGAGGCGCGGCGACAATCGCTGGCGAAGCTGATGCAGCTCGCGCGCACCGAGGCGCCGGATGTGACGGCCTCGGACGGCAAGTTGCCCGGCCCTGGCGGCGAGCTGCCCTATCGGCTCTATTCGCCGGCGTCTGCCGGCGAGCGCGCGCCGGGCTTCGTGTTCTTTCATGGCGGCGGGCTCGTCGCCGGCAGCATTGCGACGCATGACCGTATCGCGGCGGCACTGGCGCATGCGACCGGCTGTCGACTCGTTTCGGTCGACTACCGCCTCGCGCCCGAGCACAAATTTCCTGCTGCTGTCGATGACGCGATCGCCTCCACCGAATGGGTCGCGCGCAAAGCTTCATCTCTCGGCATCGACGCCGAGCGGCTGGTGGTCGGCGGCGATTCCGCCGGTGCGACGCTCGCTGCGATCGTATGCCAGGAGGAGGCGCAGAGCGCCGGCCTCTCCATCGTCGCACAATGCCTGATCTGCCCGGTGCTGGATTTCGAGGAGACCTCGCCCTCGCGCGAAGCCTTCGCCGAGGGACATCTGATCGACCGCACCACCATCGAGGCCGATCTGTCAGATTACCTGCCCGAGGGCCTGGATGCCGCCGATCCCCGCATCTCCCCACTGCGCGCGACGCGTCTCTCAGGTCTGCCGACCGCAATCATCCACACAGCCGAGTTCGACCCGATGCGCGACGAGGGCAATGCCTACGCGCGCAAGCTGCTCGCCGCGGGCGTCGCGGTCGAGCACGCCTGCCATGACGGCATGGTCCACAATTTCCACGCCATGGGTGCGATCCTGCCGCAGGCGCAGCTCGTGCTGTCGCAGATCGGCGAGCAGGTCAGGCGCGCGGTGGAGAAATGAGGCGCGACTACGCCCGTGCGTCGAGCACAGCGCGCGCCGCCACAAGATACTCGCGCCAATGCGCGTCGGCGTAACGCTCGGCCTGGTGCGCGCAGGCGATATCAGGCGCATGTGCTGCGGCGATCGTGCGGGCAAAGCGTTCTTCGGCCACCGTCGCGCCGTGGTCCGCTTGTGTCGCAGCGAAGACGGGGGCTGCGGATGGAGCCACGGCGAGCCCCGCTAGTCCGGCAAGCAAGATGCGGCGTGACGTGTTCATCGCTGTCGTCCTCCATTGTCCGGCCTGCACTGTGGCGGGCGAGTGTGTGTCAGCGCGATCACGGCAGGGTAACCGCGCGCATGCGCATCGTCCATGGTCCGCAGATAGACCTTGACCACACGAACGATCACGTTCCATCTAGCGGGCGGTTCCGTCACCAGATCGCCACGCGTCGGATTGTCACGTGTCCCACCGCAGCCCAACGTCCGACTCGGTCTTGCGCGCTGTCGCAACAGGACTGCTGTGTCTGACGATCCCGGCGGGCGCTGTCTACGCCGCCGATGGGGACGAGGACACGGCGGCAAAGTCCGTCGTCCCGAACATCTACCTCGATCTTCGCACGACCTATGCAACGATCCCTGCGGGCACGCTCGGGCTCGGCTTCGGCAACACCTCGCTCTCGGCCGCGTTCGAAGCGCTGGCGGCACAACGCGGCGCGACGCTGCCGAATGGCTTGCCGGCCGCGAAATCGATCACCGTCGACCTGCCGCTGACCGTGGACGTCAGCGATCGCGTATCGCTCTATGGCGGTGTATCAGGTTCGACGACGGATATCGGCGGCGGCTGGTCGACATTCGACATCACCAGTTGGAACATCGGCGTGCAGGCCGACCTCTACCAGCAGAACGGCGGCAGGATCCCGACGATCACGTTGCAATCCACGCTGACCCAATCGGTGCCGAACGAGCAGGGCATGACGAATTCGTTCAACAACATCCTGGAATTCGACTACGCGCTCGACAAGGACGAGACGCGCGGCTGGCTCGCCGGCGTGCAATACACCCACACCGACATTGCCAGCCTTGTTGCCCGGATCAGGCCGAACACAATCCTCTACGCCGGCGGCTATTACCAATGGCCGAGCAACTGGAAATTCACCGGACGCCTCGGCGTGCAGTCGTTCGGCGGTGGGCAGCTCGCAGGCCGGACGCTTGCGGAGCCGTTCACCCAGCCGATCTTGCGCCTCGACCTCGACCGCATGGATGACAATGACAACCGCCTGTTCGGCATCACCGCACAGATCGCGTGGATGCCGAAGCCGTCCTACCAGATGACGCTGCGCACGCCGCTTTATGCAGTGCGCAACTAGGGTACCGGCTACTCCGGCACTGGCACGTCGAACGTATTCAGCGTGACCGAGACCATGCAATAGACCCCGACGAGATAGGACAGCTCGGCCGCGCCGTGCTCGCCGAATTCCTTCACCGCAGCCCGATAGGTCAGCTCGGGCAACACGCCGCCGCTGACCAGCGCAGACGCCATGTCGTAGGCAACCGCTTCCTGCTTGGTCAGATCGACCGGCCGCTGTCCCGCGACGATGGTCGCAAGCTTCTCGTCGGTGAGGCCGCGCTGCTCGGCGACCAGCACATGGGCATAGAGCTCGTAGCCGGAGCGGAAATGCGAACCGGTGACGAGGATCGCGACCTCGCGCACCGGCGCCGGCAGCAGCGGGTTCGACGCGATCGCCTTGACCAGCTCCCACACCGGCTTGCCGAAGCGCGGCTCGCGGACCCAGGGATTCCAGGGGCCGAGCAGCGCGCCGTCGTCGCGCATGTTCACAAAGCCCTTGAAATGGTCCTTGATGCCGGCTTGCATGTCGGCATAAAGCGGCTTCTGTTCGTCGCTCAGCTCTTTCGGATCGAGAATGGGAAGGCGCACGGCAGGATCTCCTCGTTGAGAAGATGGAAAGCTCGCCCGCGTACGCGCGCAAGGCAAGTGAAGTTGCCGTGACGACAGTGCAATTTCGCAAACGACGGAGAGGCGCCGATCTGAAGCCTTCGGGGCGTCATGGGCTCTGCGGATTGACGATATCGTCGACCGCGAGCGCCAGCGGCTGCCCGGTGTCGAGGAACGACGACAAGGCCGCCTCGAACGGCGCCGGATCGAGACCGCGCGCGGCGAGCCAGGCGGGCTCATAATAGGTCTGCCGATAACGCTCGCCGGAATCGCAGATCAGCGTCACCAGCGATCCCGTCTGGCCTGCCTTGCGCATCTCCGAGGCGAGCCGGCACAGCGCCAGGAAATTGGTGCCGGTAGAGCCGCCGACCGCACGCCGCAGCCGGCGCGACAAAACGTTCATCGCGGCAATCGTGACCGCATCCGGAATCTTCATCATGCGGTCGACCACGCCCGGCACGAACGACGGCTCGCACCGCGGCCGGCCGACGCCTTCGATCAGCGAGGGACGTTCGCAGACATGGGAGCGGTCCTGCGAGCGGAAGCAGTCGAAGAACGCGGAATGCTCGACATCGGCGACGCACAGCCGCGTCGGATATTGGCGATAGCGCAAATAGCGGCCGATGGTAGCCGAGGTGCCGCCGGTGCCCGCCCCCATCACGATCCAGTCCGGCAGCGGGTGCGGCTCGCCCTTCAGCTGGGTGAAGATCGATTCGGCGATGTTGTTGTTGCCGCGCCAGTCGGTGGCGCGCTCGGCGAAGGTGAACTGGTCCATGTAATGGCCGCTCAGCCGGGTCGCGAGCGCGGCAGCCTCCGCATAGAGCGCGCGGCCGTCGTCGATCAGATGGCAATTGCCGCCATAATGCTCGATCGCGGCGATCTTTTCCGCCGAGGTCGTGCGCGGCATCACGGCGTAAAAGGGCACGCCGATCATCTGCGCGAAATACGCCTCCGACACCGCGGTCGAGCCCGATGACGCCTCCACAACGGGCGTACCTTCGTGGATATGGCCGTTGCAGAGGGCATAGAGGAACAGCGAGCGCGCCAGCCGGTGCTTCAGGCTGCCGGTCGGATGCGTGGACTCGTCTTTCAGATAGAGGTCGATGCCCGCCAGCGCCGGCACGATCAGCCGGATCAGGTGGGTGTCGGCCGTGCGGCACTGGTCGGCTTCGATCGCAGCTACGGCCTCGTCGACCCAGCCGCGCCGGTAGGCCGGGGCGACAGGTTCATGCGGGCGAAAGGGAAGCGGCTGCATCGGACGAATCTCTCACGATGCGTATCGCGCATCAATAGCTCTGCATTATTGTTTGACGCGTTTTCATGCCGCGAACCGGTTTCCACTTCGCTGGAAAACGCTCTGGCTCAAAACTCCAGTGGCGCGTTGTCGACGACCTCCTTCATCACGAAGAAAGTGCGGGTCTGGCGAACGCCGGGCAGCGCGATGAGCTGCTCGCCATGGATGCGGTTGAAGTCCTCCATGTCGCCGACACGGATTTTCAGGAAGTAGTCGAAGTCGCCGGCGACGAGGTGGCAGTCGAGCACGAATTTCAGCCTCGTGATCGCCTGCTCGAAGGTCGCAAAGCTCTCCGGGGTCGAGCGGTCGAGCACGACGCCGACCATCACCAGCGTGCCCTTGGCCACCTTCTTCGGCGCCACCATGGCGCGGACCGCGGCAATAAAGCCGTCCTCGAACAGGCGCTGGGTGCGACGGTGGCAGGTGGCGGGGCTGATCGCGACGGTTTCGGCCAGCTCGGCGTTGCTTAGCCGGCCATTATTCTGCAGCAATCTCAACATCTTGAGGTCGATACGGTCGAGACGGGCGGACATGGAAGAAGCTTCCGGAAATTGATGCTACTACGGAAGGAATATTAGGTCTCAAGATAATATTTGCAAGATTATGTGCAACATGGGCGCAATATTCGAGAGCACCTTCTTGCTGTGCAATGCTAGCCACATCCCAGACACCAACGCCCATCGGGATGATCCAATGAGACTGAACAAATTCGCGCGCTATCCGCTGACCTTCGGCCCGACGCCCATCGAGAAGCTGGAACGGCTGTCGAAGCACCTCGGCGGCAATGTCGAGATCTACGCCAAGCGTGAGGACTGCAATTCGGGCCTCGCCTATGGCGGCAACAAGCTGCGCAAGCTCGAATACATCATCCCCGACGCAATCGCGTCGAATGCCGACACGCTGGTCTCGATCGGCGGCGTGCAGTCGAACCACACCCGCATGATCGCGGCGGTCGCCGCCAAGATCGGCATGAAGTGCCGCCTGGTGCAGGAAGCCTGGGTGCCGCACGAGGACGCCGTCTATGACCGCGTCGGCAACATCATGCTCTCGCGCATCATGGGCGCTGACGTGCGCCTGGTCGACGATGGTTTCGACATCGGCATCCGCAAGAGCTGGGAGCAGGCGATCGAGGACGTGAAAGCCGCGGGCGGCAAGCCCTACGCGATCCCGGCCGGCGCCTCCGTGCATAAATTTGGCGGGCTCGGCTATGTCGGCTTCGCCGAGGAAGTGCGCAACCAGGAGAAAGAGCTCGGCTTCAAGTTCGACTACATCATCGTCTGCACCGTGACCGGTTCGACCCATGCCGGCATGCTGGTCGGCTTTGCCGCCGACGGCCGCGCGCGAAAAGTGATCGGCATCGATGGGTCGTTCACGCCGGCGCAGACCAAGGCACAGGTGCTCGAGATCGCGCAGAACACGGCAAAGCTCGTCGAGCTTGGCAAGGACATCGTGGCAGACGACGTCGTGCTGATCGAGGACTACGCCTATCCCGCTTATGGCGTGCCGTCGGAGGAGACCAAGGAGGCAATCCGCCTCACCGCGCGGTTAGAGGCGATGATCACCGACCCCGTCTATGAAGGCAAATCGATGCAGGGCCTGATCGACCTGACCCGGAAGGGCCATTTCGAGAAGGGCGCGAAGATACTCTACGCCCATCTCGGCGGCGCGCCGGCGCTGAACGGCTATGGGTATGCGTTCCGGAACGGGTGAAGTAGGCAGCACCTCGCGCCTCCACTCCGATGTCGTCCCGGGCAAGCGTAAGCGCAGACCCGAGACCCTCTCCGCGCGTGCCCCAAGATAGATCACGCGGTATGGATCCCGGATCTGCGCTCCGCTTCGCTGCGCTTGTCCGGGATGACGTATGGAGGGAGTTGAGCGCGCCGACAACCGCTGCGCTACTTCCTACCGCGTCCTGACGATCTGCAGCAGCTCGTCGCCGTAGTGCTCGAGCTTCTTGTCGCCGATCCCCGGCACATTGCGCAGCTCGTCCAGCGTGGTCGGCCAGGCCCGGACGATGCCGTCGATGGTGGCATCGTGCAGCACGACATAGGCGGGCACGCCGCGTTCGCGCGCGATATCCGAGCGCCAGGAGCGCAGCCGCGCGCGCAATTCGGGATCGACGTCGCCCTTCGGTGCGCTGGCCGCCGGCGCGAGGTCGCCGCGGCGGGATTTTGCGCGGCTTGACCGGACCCGGGTGCCCGGCGCCTCCTCGCGCAGCCAGACTTCTGTCTCCCCGCGCAGCACGCCGCGCGCGGTCTCCGTCAGCTTCAGCGCGCCAAAGGCTTCGCTGTCGCTCTGCAAATGGCCCATGGCCACCAGCTGCCGCAGCACGGTGCGCCATTGCTTCTCGTTGAGCTCGCGCCCAATGCCGAACACCGACAGTTTGTCGTGGCCGAACTGCGTCACCTTCTCGGTCAGACGTCCGATCAGCACGTCGATCAGATGCATCGCACCGAAACGTTGTCCGGTGCGATAGGCGCAGGATAGCAGCTTCTGCGCCAACACCTTGCCGTCGCGCATTTGCGGCGGGGTCAGGCAATTGTCGCAATTGCCGCAAGTCTCGCCATGCGAGGTCTCGCCGAAATAGGCGAGCAGCCGCCGGCGCCGGCACTGCGCGGTCTCGGCGAGCCCGACCAGCGCATCGAGCTTGCCGATCGACACGCGCTTGAAGTCATCGGACCCACTGGACTCGTCGATCATGCGGCGCTGCTGCACGATGTCGGATAGGCCGTAGGCCATCCACGCCGCCGACGGCTTGCCGTCGCGCCCCGCACGCCCGGTTTCCTGGTAATAGGCCTCGATGCTCTTGGGCAGATCGAGATGGGCGACGAAGCGCACGTCGGGCTTGTCGATACCCATGCCGAAAGCGATGGTCGCGACGATGACGATGCCGTCCTCATTGAGGAAGCGATCTTGATTGCGCGAGCGCACCTGGCCATCGAGCCCGGCGTGATAGGGCAGCGCTGCAATGCCGGCCTCGGCGAGTGCGGCAGCAACCTCCTCGACGCGGTTGCGGGACAGGCAATAGACCACGCCGGCGTCTCCGGCATGGCGTTCCCGGATGAACTCCTTCAGCTGCGACACCGCATTGCGCTTGTCGACGATCTCGTAGCGGATGTTGGGCCGGTCGAAGCTCGATACGAATTGCGGGCTGTCTGTCAGCTGGAGTCGCTGGACGATCTCCTTCCGCGTCAGGTCGTCGGCGGTCGCGGTCAGCGCGATGCGCGGCACGTCGGGGAAGCGCTCGGCGATGATGGACAGGCCGACATATTCGGGCCGGAAGTCATGCCCCCATTGCGAGACGCAATGCGCTTCGTCGATCGCGAACAGCGCCACCTTGGCCTGCGCCAGCATCGACAGGCAGCGTGGCGTCACCAGGCGTTCCGGCGCGACATAGAGCAGATCGAGATCACCTGCGATCAGGCGCCGCTCGATGTCGGAGGCCTCCTGCGATGTCAGCGACGAGTTGAGCGCGGCAGCATTGACGCCGGCCTCGATCAAACCTGCGACCTGGTCGCGCATCAGTGCGATCAGCGGCGAGACAACGATACCGCAGCCCTCACGCAACAGCGACGGCAATTGATAGCACAACGACTTGCCGCCGCCGGTCGGCATCAGCACCAGGCAATTGCCGCCGTCGGTCACGTGCCGGATGATTTCGCCTTGCGCGCCTCGGAACCCCGGCAGGCCGAACACCGAATGCAGCACCGACAGCGCATCGCAGCCATCGGCCGGCGCTGGCAGCGGAGCGGTGGAAGGGGCGGACATGAGCGTGGCGTGTCGGGGGTTTGCGAGATTCGTCATAACGCCAGTCGCATGACGGCGCGGGCGTTGCAAGACTGTTTGCGCGGCGGGCGCGGCTCTTTCCCTCTCCCCTTGTGGGAGAGGGTGGCCGCGAAGCGGCGAGACGGGTGAGGGGTATCTAGCCCCGGTTCCTGTTCGGCATTGGAGTTCGCGGAGAGATACCCCTCATCCGGCGCTTCGCGCCACCTTCTCCCACAAGGGGAGAAGGGAAGAGTCTGCTACGCCCCGATCCGGCGCAGGGCCTCGGCGACCGTCACGATCGGCATGTTGCGCTTTTCCGCAGCCTTCAGCGCGTGGCGCAACAAGGCCGGGGTGCAGCCATAGGGGCTCGGCGCGTCGACGACATCGTGGCCATAGAAGATCAGCCAGCCGCCGCTTGCGACCGCCTCGTCGAAATAACGGTCCACGCCCGCCATATCGATCTCGTAATTGACCAACGGCGAAGCGCGCAGGAACTGGAGATCGATGACATCGCTGTTGACACCCGGAAGGATGCCTCGCGCAGAGCGGAAGTTCTGGGCGAGCTGCGGTTTGCGCCAGACCGAGGCAAGACCATACGGATAGGCGAAATTCTCGAGCCGGATCGAGGAATCGATGCCGAGAAAATAACTGCGGTTCCGTTCGATCTCGCGCGCCATCGCGCTCTCGTCGAGATCGACCGCGCGCGAATGCGAGAAAGTGTGGCAGCCGATCTCGTGGCCGCCGCGATGCAGCCGGACGATCGCATCGTTCGACAGGCCATGCCAATGATCCGAGGGCCGATCGATCAGGCTGCCGGCGAGATAGAACGTACCGCGCCCGCCATGCGCTTCCAGCAGCGAGGCCCCCTCGCCTGCGGCGCTATCGGGGGCGTCATCGAAGGTGAAGCTCACCATCGGCGCGTGCGCCGGCAAGCGGTGCGGCGCGGCGCGGAAATGCCGGGCCAGCCGATTGCTCAAGCGTCCGTTGAGAGCCGACAGCACGGGTGCATTCCCTGTGATTTCATATTTCTCTACTGAAACATTTGCGCGCGGTCTGAGGCAAGCTTAACGCCTGGGTAATCCTAACGCGTGACCTACAGCCTTGGGTTAACGCGCCAGCAGCGGAGCTTCCGCGTCCGTGTCGAGATATTGCAGCCAATTGCGGAAAAGCGCGGCCGCGGCGCTGCCGGCCGCAATATCGGTGCGCAAAGTCAGCGCCGGCAATTCATTGGTCAGTGCCGGATGCCGCTGGTGCCTCGCCCGCTTTTCGAAGCGCGCAAGTTTTTCCTCCGTCGCTGCGTCAAAATAACTCACGGGGAACGCCGGATAGGCCTCCCGCTCGCGCGCGAGGAAGCGGCCGACGTCGCGCAAATATTCGCGCTGCAGCGACAGCGCGTCATATTCGGGATGACCCTGGAAGAACACGAATCGGCTGTCATACTGCCGGACGAAGACGTCGACGCCGGCCTGCGCCGACCGGGTCAGCACCTGATAGCCGGCCTGCGTGAGATCTCCCTCAGTGACTTCGTTGAGACGGGAATGCGAGACCTTGAGCGGCGCCGGCGCATCACGCGTCAGCGGGTCGCCGGTCACAGTCGCGCAGTCGAAGATGCCATGACATTTGGCCGGCAGCCGCTGCCGTTCGATGCGATCGAGATGCAGCACCGCCGCATGTGCGGCAAGGCATGACCAGATCGTCGAGCGGGTATTGGTCCTGGCCCAGTCGACCAGCTCGGTGAGATCGCGCCAGTACGGCTCCTGATCGAGCTCGGGCGCGACCGGCTCGGCACCGGTCACGATCAGCCCGTCGAACCTCTCGCGCTTGAGATCGGAGAGATCGGAATATTCGCTCTCGACATGCCACTTCGCTTCCGGCGAGCGCGTCACCGACGGCAGCGAGAAGCAATGGAAGCGGATGCGGCGTGGCCCTGCAGCGGCTTGGAGCAGCTTCATGAACTGCCGCTCGGTCGCCTTCAGCGCCGTATCCGGCATGTTGTTGATCAGCCCGATGTTGAGCTCGGCACCGGCATGATCGCGCGCGAGATCGCCCTCGGCCGGCACCAGTGCCGGGCTTGCGATACCTTGATCCCTGTCGATCAAGACGCTCATCGGCCGGATTGCCTACTCCGCGGCCTGAAGACGCGCGGCCGGACAGGCCTTCTCCAGCGCCTGGTCGACGTCCTCGATGATATCAGCGGCATGCTCGATACCGATCGAGAGGCGGATCGTCTCCGGCAGCACACCAGCTGTGCGCTGCTGCTCCGGCAACATTTGCCGGTGCGTGGTCGAGGCCGGATGGCAGGCCAGCGACTTGGCATCGCCGATATTGACGAGGCGGGTGATCAGCTTCAGCGCATCATAGAAATTCTTGCCGGCTTCCATGCCGCCCTTGATGCCGAAGGTGAACAGCGAGGAGGCGTTGCCGTCGAGATACTTCTGGACCAGCGGATAATAGGGGCTATCCGGGAAGCCGGTGTAGTTGACCCAGGCGACGCGCGGATCGTTGCGCAGGAATTCAGCGACCTTTCGGGCGTTCTCGCAATGGCGCTCCATGCGCAGCGCCACCGTCTCGATGCCCTGGAGCAACAGGAAGGCGTTGAACGGCGACAGCACCGAACCCATGGTGCGCTGATAGACGCTGCGCGCGCGCTCGATATAGGCGGTCTTGCCGAAGCGCTCGGCATAGACGAGGCCATGGTAGGAGGCGTCCGGCTTGTTGTAGGCCGGGAAGCGATCGGCGTGCCTGGCCCAGGGGAAATTTCCGGAATCGACGATGGCGCCGCCGAGCGTGGTGCCATGACCGCCCAGGAATTTGGTCAGCGAATGCACGGCGATGTCGGCGCCGTAGTCGAACGGCTTGAGCAGGATGGGCGTGGCGACGGTGTTGTCGACGATCAGTGGCACGCCGTGGGCATGCGCGATCCTGGCCAGCGCCTCGATGTCGCAGACATTGCCTGCAGGATTGCCGATGGTCTCGGCGAACACCGCCCGGGTGTTCTCGTCGATCAGCTTCTCGATTGCATCAAGCTTGTCGCTCTCGGCGAAGCGACCGGTGATGCCCTGCCGCGGCAGGATGTGCGAGAGCAGCGTGTGGGTGGTGCCGTAGAGCTGCGGCACGGACACGATGTTGCCGCCGTGGTCGGCGACGTTGACGAAGGCGAAATGCAACGCAGCCTGGCCGGTCGCGACCGCGAGCGCGCCGACGCCACCTTCGAGCTGGGCGATGCGCTTCTCCAGCACCGCGCTGGTCGGATTGGCGATGCGGCTGTAACGGAAACCTTCGGCCTCGAGATTGAAGAGGGCCGCGCCATGATCGGCGCTGTCGAAGGCGTACGCCGCGGTCTGGTAGATCGGCACGGCAACCGCGTGCGTGGTGGCTTCGGGCTCGTAGCCGGCGTGAATAGCAATCGTCTCGTTGCGCATCGTACCACCTCCGCGTGGAGCGGGCTGCACTTATTGGCCTGTATGAGGCATGTGCGTTGTCCGCCGGCCCTCTGTTAGAGGCGGGTGGTAAAGCGGACAATAATTCGCCTAGAGATAGAGGAAGTAACCCTAATATTTGTTGGTGAATTGGCTAAAATTTGAACGATCCCCTCTCGCGGGGCTTCGCACGTACCGCGCGAAGGCCCCGAGAGCAAGTTCAGGCCATCGTCTCCCAGAGCCGGTGGGTCAGCACGCCGGCGCGCTTCTCGATCGCGGCGGCAGCGTCCAGCGCGAGATCCTCGCGGTAGCGGCCCGCGATGAGCTGCACGCCGATCGGCCTGCCATCGTGCACGGCCACCGGCACCACGGCGCCGGGCAGCCCCAGCACGTTGATCGCGGAGATGAAGCGGATCTCGCCCCAGAAGATTTCTTGCACGCGTTCGGCACTGACGGTGTCGTCGCGCGGACCCGGCGTCGGCTTCACCGTGGTCGGCGCGAGCACCACCGGATACTCCTCGAAGAACAATTGCCAGGCACGGATATGGCCGTTGCGGGCGGCTGTCGCCTGCATCCAGGCCTTGAGATCGAGCGCGTTGGCTTTGGTCTTCATGCCGCCCCACGCCTTGTGGAAGTCGTCCGACGTAACCTTCAGCATGCCGGCCTCCTGCATCACCACCGTCTCGTTGGTGATGATGTCGCACCAAGTCTGCCAGACGCCGTTGATGTCGGGCACCTCGACCTCGCTGACGCGATAGCCGGAGCGCTCCAGGTGATCGGCGGCCTGGCGCAGCGCCGCGCTGACCGCCGGATCGACCGCCATGTCTTCCGGGATCTTGGCCAGCGCGACCTTGATCGGGCCCTTCGGCTTCGGTCCGGTCAGCGGCGCCGGCACCCACCAGGGATCGCGCGGATCGCGCTGGCTCATCACCTCCAGCGCGAGACGGACGTCGCCGACGTGGCGGGCGAGCGGCCCCTGTGCCGACATCAGATGCGCCAGCATCGGCCGCTCCGCCGTCGCGCTTGCGTTGAAGGCGGGAATGCGGCCCTGCGTCGGCTTGATGGTGGCAACGCCATTGCAATGCGCCGGCCACCGCAGCGAGCCGCCGATGTCGTTGCCATGCGCGATGGTGCCAATGCCGGCGGCAACCGCCGACCCCGCGCCGCCCGAGGAGCCGCCGCAGGTGATGTTCGGGTCCCAGGGATTGAGGGTCAATCCGTGCAGCGGATTGTCGGTGAAGCCGCGGAACGAGAATTCCGGCGTATTGGTGAGGCCGATGACGATTGCCCCGGCCTTCTTCAGGTTACGCACCACAGGCGAATCCGATGGCGCAACGAGATCCTTGTTGGCGGGGACGCCGTTGAAATTGGGTCGGCCTTCGTAGTCGACGTTTTCCTTGATGGTGATGGGCACGCCGTGCAGAAGGCCGAGCTCGCCGCCCTTGGCGCGCCGCCTGTCGGCCGCATGCCCGGCCCTCAGCGCGTCCTCGCCGAGATCGACGACGACCGCGTTCAGCCGCGGATTGACCGCATGCATCCGCTCCAGATGCGCCTCGACGGTTTCCACCGCGGAGATTGCGCCGGCGCGGATCGCCGCCGCGGTCTCTACCGCCGACCATTGCCAGGCTGGCCCCTTGGGGGGGCGCGCAGTGGCCGATTTGCGCGCTGGCGCCACGGTCCTCTTTGTCGTCTTCTTTATCGTCTTGGCGACGGCCCCTTTGCGGACCGGACTCTTCTTGCCAGAGGTTTTCGCTGCCTTCTTGGAAGCGTTTTTCTTCATCGCCGTCTTCTTCGCCACGCCGCATCTCCTGAAATTGCGCGGCGAACGTTACGGACGGCATGCGCGGCTGTACAGGTGCGATTCTGCATGGCGCGCTGGCGCGACGCACCATCGCGTGCCCGGCGAAGGCCCCTTAGGTCCGCGCTCATGGCCTACAAAGTGGTTGAACGGCGCGGTGAACTAGCGTTAAGATTGCCGGGTTGCGACCGAGTTATTTTGACGCAGTTCTTTTGCATCGACAGATTGGAGCATTGCCATGCTCGTTGACTTCGACAGCGGATACAGCCAGCAGCCATTTCACGATCTATGCGCCGACTACCCCGGCCCTGAGGCCTATGATCCACACGATTTCCGGGTCGAATGGGGTCCGATCTTTCACCGCGGCCGGCTCGACGGATCAGCGCGCGTGCTCGTAATCGGTCAGGATCCCGCCCAGCACGAAACGATCGTGCGCCGGATCCTGATTGGCACTGCGGGCCGGCGGACCCAGGGCTTTCTGACGAAGCTCGGCATCACGCAGAGCTATGTGATGGTGAACACCTTCCTGTACAGCGTCTACGGACAGAGCGGCGGCAACAAGCACAAGAACGAGCCGGGCATCGTCCTCTATCGCAACAAATGGTTCAAGGCCGTCCTGGGGCTCGGCAGCATCGAAGCCGTTGTCTCGCTTGGCAGTCTTGCGGACGACGCCTGGCACGCCTGGCTCATGACCGCAGATGGCGCCGCCTACAAGGCCCTTGCATATCAGCACATTCCTCATCCGACTTGGCCGGAGAGCTCCGCACCCGATGCCGCGACGCAGGCGGCGAATACCAAGGTCATGCTGACCAAGTGGAATGCCGCGCTGACAGCTCTCGGACCGCAGATCAAGCATCCCGACGCAGCAGCCGCACTCGTGCCGTATGGCGACGCCTTCAAGCTTTCCGAGCTGGTCGACATCATCGCAAAGGATATTCCGGCGGGCCTGCCGGTCTGGATGCGCGGAGACGCACCATGGGCGACACGCCAGGGCGCTGACGCGGCGGCCAAGCGGCGCACGATCGCGATCACCGTCCCCGATGGAGTGATCCCATGAGCCCGGCCCCAATCGCGCCGAAACGATGGGCCCTGTCCGGGCGGATCGTGACCATGGCCGCCGAAGGCGACATCATCGACAGCGGAACGATCTTCATTGAGGATCATCGTATCGCTGCCGTGACGCCGAAGGGACAGTCCGCGCCGGCAGGCTTCGAGACCGTCGATGCGATCGACACCGGCGGCACCATCTACCCTGGCCTGATCGAGCTGCATAATCACCTGAGCTACAACATCCTGCCGCTCTGGCCCGTGCCGCAGCTGTACCAGAACCGCGACCAGTGGCAGAACGCGGCATCGTACAAGACCTCGGTGACCGGCCCGATGAGCGCGATTGCGCTTGCCGACGACGGCTCGCTGCTGCCGGCGTTGGTTCGCTACGTCGAAGCCAAATGTCTGGTCGCCGGCACGACGACGAGCCAGGGGATCACGCTGTCGAACTGGAGCGGGACGATCCACAAATACTACAAGGGAGCGCTGCGCGCCGTCGAGATCGGCAGCCCTCCCGATCTGCCGCGGGCACACTCGAAGATCCCCGATGTGGACGCCCAGGATTGGGCGAAGTTCGACAACGAGCTCAAGTCGTCGGCATGCTTTCTGCTTCATCTCAGCGAGGGCATCGATGCCAAGGCGCATAGTCATTTCCTTGCGCTGAAGAATGCCGCGGGAACGTGGGCGATCGAGCCGTCGCTGGCCGGCATCCATTGCACGGCGCTCGACGCGACCGACTTCTCCACGATGGCCGAGCACAAGGCCAAGGTCGTGTGGTCTCCCCTGAGCAATCTGCTGCTGTACGGGAAGACGACGGATGTCGTCGCCGCACGTGCGGCCGGCCTCACCATCGCGCTCGGCTCGGACTGGTCGCCGTCGGGCAGCAAGAATCTGCTGGGCGAGCTGAAGGCTGCGAAGGTCGTATCAGCGCATTTCGGGCTCGGATTCAGCGCCTACGACATCGTCTTGATGGCGACGCGCAATCCGGCTGAGATCCTGAAATGGGATGGAAAGCTGGGAACGATCGCGAATGGCAAGTTTGCCGATCTCCTCGTCGTCAACGGCCGGGATGGCGATCCTTATGATCATCTGATCAAGTCGCGCGAGCAGGATATCGCTTTGGTGACGATCGGTGGGCAACCGCATTACGGATCGAAGAAGGCCATGCAACAGGCCGGAGGGAGCGGCGAGGACCTCGTGATCGGAGGGACGGCGCGGCTGATCGACTTCACCTCGCCCGATCAGGATCCCGGCATCGAGAAAATCACGCTGGCGGAGGCGACCAGCCGGTTGGGCGCCGCGCTCGGCAATCTCGGCACGCTGCAGCACCATAGCCTCGCCATGAGTGCGGCGATCGCCAGCGGAAAGGTGTCGCGTCATGGTTGGCGCCTCGCGCTCGACGAGCAGTTCGGCAACAATGTCCAATTGCGACCGCGGCTCGAATATAACGGCATTCGGACCGGTCCCGATTTGCGTGCCGTCACAGCCGCGGCGGCGCCGCTGCATCCGATCAAGCTGGACGGTCTCGCTGTGGTCGATGATCCCGTCTTCATCACCACGTTGACGGGCGAGACCAATCTTCCAGCGGGGATCAGCGCCGCGATCGCTGCTTTCTATTAGTTATAGCTGACCATTAAACCTCAGAATCTCTGCTTGCAGGGCCGTGCCATTTCAAGCCCGACACACGAGGCCAAAAATCCCGACCTCAAGCGATTGCGCTCCATACAACCATAGATTACAGTGACTCACGTTAATTGATTTTTATTCTTCGCATTGAAAGCCTTTTCAAACCGTTAGGTTAAGGGCCTTGCTCTTATGGCTTTAAAAAAGATTTATTTGCCGCACCTCAATCGAACCGTAAAAATGGGGCGACGCAGACCGGTCGCCCGGGGGCCCCGGCTCTTCCT
Organism: Bradyrhizobium sp. S3.12.5; assembly: GCF_040548225.1. Lineage (NCBI taxonomy): Bacteria > Pseudomonadati > Pseudomonadota > Alphaproteobacteria > Hyphomicrobiales > Nitrobacteraceae > Bradyrhizobium > Bradyrhizobium sp. S3.12.5. The sequence goes on along the minus strand of NZ_JBEPRF010000001.1, from coordinate 72,249 downwards.
CAAGAACTACCTGCTGCCGAAGCTTCCCAAGCCACCTCCTGCCGTCGATTACAGTGCGCCGGCTAAGCCGGTTCTCGATAACGACTATCTCAATTCCCAGTTGGGTGACTGCGTTATAGCGAGCGGCTATCACGTGGTCGGCGTGGAGACAGGCAACGCCAATGACCTGTTTACGGCTTCCTCGCAGCAGATTATCGCAGACTACAGCGCGATCGGCGGATATGTTCCGGGGGACGACAGCACCGACAATGGTTGCGATGAGTCGACAGCCCTCAACTACTGGTTCGAACACGGCTTCGCTAACGGGACCAAGCTTCTCGGATCACTAGCGGTGGATCCGACGAACAGGAACGAGTTGGCCGCGGCGCTTTATCTGTTCGAGAACCTGTTTCTCGGGCTGGAGCTTCCTAACAAATGGATAAGTCCGGCACCTTCTGCGCCTAATTTTGTCTGGGACGCAGCTGGGCCGCCCGTCGAGAAAAATGGGCATTGCGTTGCTGGCGTCGGATACACCGCGGATGGTGTGATCATCGACAGCTGGGGTCTTCTCGGCACCATGACGTGGAAGGCGATCAAGAAGTACTGCTCCGCCGCGAACCATGGTGATGCTTACGTATTGTTCACGCCCGATCAGCTCGAAAAGGGGAAGGACAAAGCTCCGAACGGCGTCGATTGGGCTCAGCTGATCAAGGATTTCAACTCGCTGGGCGGCAAGATTCCTGTTCCCCCGCCGAAGCCACCCAAGCCCCCTAAACCGCCCAAGCCTCCAAAGCCACCCAAGCCTCCCCCAAAGCCTCCTAAACCTCCGAAACCACCCAAGCCGCCAAGTCCACCGCCCAATGGTAGCGGCACCACGGGCATTGCAAGATCGGCGTGGGTGCCGCCGGCGTCACCAGCCTATCCGGCATACGCGACTCCCCCGGATGCGCCGTCCCCTCCGCCGCCCCCGTTGTCCGACTTCGGTCAGCGTGCAGTCAGCAAGTTGATCCGATCGTCCGCCCTCGGTGTGGTGGGTGTTGTTGGACTGGTCGTGGTCGGCGTGGTTGCAGTCGTCGCGCTCGGCGATGGCGTGATGCGCGAGTCGAAGGAGGAATAAGGTTCGCGTCACGGTCGAACCGCTTGAAGGCGCTCCTCGATAGCGGAATGCTCGTCGTTACAAAGACCGGAATGAGCAGCCAAAACATGCGAATCACGCCGGTGAGTGTCATTATTCCAGTCAGGAATGAGGGCGACCGGATCGTACAAACGGTGGAGTCGATTCTGTCGGGACGATCGCGCTCGTTTCCGGTGGAGATCGTCGTCGTTGACGACGGATCAACGGACAATTCATGTGACGGCCTAATGCCGGTCGCGGATTGCTACGGCGAGGCCAGCCTCGTCGTGATACGTCTCGAAAGCTGGTCGGGAATCCCCTTCGCCCGCAATCGCGGAGCGCGCGTGGCGCGCTATCCCATCTATGTCATCACCGATGGCAATACCCGTTTCCCCCCGAACTGGGACTTGCCCATCTGGCAGAACCTCGCGAGCCGACGAATCCTCGCTGCAACCATCGGCGACATGGCGTCCTCGTTTCGCGGCTATGGTTGTCAGCTGCTGCTACCGTCGATGGGCGTCACCTGGATACCCAAAGCCGACGGATATGGCGGCTTCGCACCGATAGCCGCGTGTACCGGCACGGTGATCGAACAATCGACATTTTGGCGGCTCGGCGGTTATGACGAGTCATTGCCGCTCTACGGCGCGGCCGAGCCCGAATTCAGCCTCCGCGCGTGGTTGAGCGGCTGTGAGATCAGAACTGTTCCGGAGCTACTGATAAGTCATCGCTTCCGGCCGCGGTCCGATGTTGGCTCGTTCCTTCAAGACAACAGCGCGGTGCTTCACCGCAACTATCTACGCTTTGCCTGCTGCTATCTGCCGAAAGAACTGCTCGTTCAGACATACGACTATTATGCGACGCTTGCACCTGCTGCTCTCGCGAGCTGGCTGGCCGAAGTCGCCAGCAATGGAATTTGGAATCACCGTGCTCGATTGCACCAGTCCTTCTCGCGGGATTTCCGCTGGTTTGCCGACAAATTTTCCCTGCTCAAGGAGCGATGCGATGGCGACTAGCCCAGCCGAACAAGCGTGTCCCTGCCGAACCCGCATCAGCGCGGACGCAAAACGTCCGCCTCCGGATGCCGGCAGCTTTCAGATGGTCCAGCGATGACGGATCGCGCCATTCGCGACCTCTGGATAACTGCCTGCATCCCGACTTACCGGTGCAACTCGTATCTCTATCACTCGGTCACGAGCCTCCTTGAACAATCGCACCGGAAAATCCGGGTGATCGTCGTTAGCGATGGCGATCCCACCAACCCGTGGCCTATTTTGTCCCAGATCGACGATCCAAGGCTGATTCGATTTGACCTGGGAGAAAACCGGGGGCCCTACTTCTGTCGGGCTGTAGCCGCCGCAGCAACGGAGGATCCGTTCCTGCTAGTGCAGGATGCCGACGATTGGAGCGTTCCCACCCGCGTCGAGACCTTGTTGAATAAGCTCTGCACAAACCGATCCGATTATGCTTTTTCGACGTTGCGCCGGTTTCACGATCGTCATGACCGAATTGAAGCCGGCGAACGAATTTTTTCGGCCGGACCGCAAGGATTGCTAGACCAACGGCTGCAGTATCGAGCGCCTCATCATGGATTGTTTCGGCGGTCGTCGCTCGCCGCTCTCGGAGGGTTCTATGGTGGCTTCAAATTCGGCTACGATGTTCTCCTGACCAATCTTTTTCTGCTTGCCGGATCGGTGTCCTGGACGAGCGAGGTCCTGTATTGGCGCAGGATGAGACCAGACTCCCTGACTTCGGCGGCGACTACGGGCCTTGGGTCGCATGCCAGACTGCGCGTCAATGCCGACCTGAAGGAGATGTACCGGCATTGTCACGACGCTTACGCCAATTATCTGCACGGAAAGATCGACGGCAAAACCCTCCTTCGGTTCATCCGCGCGAGGATAGAGGCCGAGCGGGGTGCTTCGTGCGAACACCAGATAAGATACCATGCCGCACGTCTGCGTAGCATCATGCACGATCAGCGCTACAGCAATTCTCGGATCAGGACGGTTTGACTGCTCCCATGCCATATACCGTCGTGACAGTTTCACATGCGCTGGATCAACCGCTCCTAGAGCTCCAGGCTTGTTCGCTGCACCGGTTTCTCGATGATCGTGACGGCTTCGTTAGCAGCATCGTCGTCATCGACAACTCCGATGAGGGAGAGCTCGATCGGACCCGGCTCTTCAACTGCTACGGCCGGCTGGCGCCGCGGGTGCGCTTCATGCAAGCCTGTGCATTTGGTGCATTTCCGCATACGGCGGGCTGGTTTCGCCAGCAGGCTCTGAAGCTGATGGTTGCCCGCACGATCGAGACGCCTCGCTACATTGTGCTGGATGCGAAGAACCATTTGGTCAATCCGTTGTCGCGAGCCTATCTCGAGACGGTCGACGGGCAATTCATGCGTTCATATGTCCGGAATTTCCAGCAGCATCCTTTGCGCGCCTACTTCGAGAGCACGTGCCGGTATTTTCGGATCGACGAGGCCGCAATTAGGAAATTCATGCCACCCATCACTCCGTTTGTTCTCTCGGCCTCCGTCGTCCGTGAGTTGATCGAATACGTTGAAGCTCGCGAGAAGACGATATTCTCATATGCGTTTCTCGAGCGCGCGAGAAGCAAGCAGATGACTGAGTTTGCGCTGTATGCCGGCTACCTGCTGCATACTTATGGCGACTTTTCGGATTTATACAGATTCGATGGCCAGGAATGTCCCGTCATTTGGCAGCTCAGCGACAAGTCGGAAGCAGCGAGAAGGCTGGCCGAAGCGCGGGAATCGCCGTTTCTGGCAGTTCATAGAAATGCTTTCGCGACCTTCGACAGAGATACTACACACGCAGTTGCGCGGTTTTGGCAGACCCGTGGACTGTTCCAATCGAAAGAGCAGGCCTGCTCGTTCATAGAGGCGTGCGCCCAGCGATTTGGCTGACATCCTTCGAACCAAGCTTTTCCATGCTCGATGATGCCGCTATTCCGCCGGGCACGCCGCAACTGCGGCCTGCCTGCGGTCGAGCTGAAGGCTCCACAGCGCCAGCACGAGTCCAATTGCGGTGATCCCGGCCGCAACCAGCGGCAGCGCGGAAAGGCCGAACCCGCGATCGATGGTGATGCCGCCTGCCCAGGCGCCGAGCGCGTTGCCGAGATTGAACGCGGCGATGTTGAGGCTCGAGGCGAGCGTGCGGCCGCTCGAGCCGGCCGCCTCCAGCACGCGCAACTGCAACGGCGCGACGGTCGCAAACGACGCGATGCCAAGCAACAGGATCAGCGCAATGGTGGGGATCTTGACCGACAGCACAGCGGAGAGGCCAAGCAACACGATGGCGAGCGCGGCCAGCGTGCCGGTCAGCGCAAGCGCGAGACCACGATCGGCGAGCTTGCCGCCGGCGACGTTGCCGATCGCAAGCCCGACACCGAACACCAGCAGGATCGGCGAAACCGAGGCTTCCGAAAAGCCGGTGAAGCGCGTCAGGATCGGCTGGATATAGGTGAAGACGACGAACAGGCCGGCAAAGCCGAACACGGTCATGGCGAGGCCGAGCAGCACCTGTCCTCGCCCGAGCACGGCAATCTCCTCGGCCAGCGAGATCGGCTTGTCGCCGTTACCGACGTGACCTGGCACCAGCGCCGCCACCACCGCAAAGGCGATCACGCCGATCACGGTCACCGCCCAGAATGCCGCGCGCCAGCCGAGCATCAGGCCGAACCAGGCGCCGAAGGGCACGCCAAGCAGTGTCGCGACCGTGAGGCCGATGAACATGGTCGAGATCGCGGAGGCGCGCTTGTCCTCGGCGACGAGGCTGGTCGCCACCACCGAGCCGACGCCGAAGAAGGTACCGTGGGCCAGCGAGGTCAGCACCCGCGCGGCCATCAACAATTCGTAGTTCGGCGCGAGCGCACAGGCTGCATTGCCGAGCGTAAAGATCGCCATCAGCGCCAGCAGCACGGTCTTTCGCGGCAGCCGCCGGGTCGCTAGCGTCAGCACAGGCGCGCCGACGAACACGCCGAGCGCATAGCCGGAGATGAGCAGGCCCGCGACCGGCACTGACACATGCATGTCGGCCGCGACCTGGAGCAGCAGGCCCATGATGATGAATTCGGTGGTGCCGATGCCGAAGGCACCGGCGGTGAGCGCGAGAACGGCGGGAGGCATGCGTTGCTCCGATGAATGAAGACGAGCCACGCAGATAGCCGCGCCGCAGCAAAACCATTAGAATGTCCGCAATCCAATCATTTGTGACGTGAATTCAACATGGCCCGTTTCGACACCAACCGCTCCGCCGAGATGGAGGTTTTCGTCCGCGTCCTCGACCTCGGCGGCTTCACCCAGGCCGCGCGAAAACTCCGCCTAACCCCATCAGGCGTCAGCAAGCTGATCTCACGGCTGGAGGCGCGGCTCGGCTCGCGGCTGATCAACCGAACCACGCGCAAGCTCACGCTGACGGAGGAAGGCCAGGCCTTCTACCAACGCGCCGTGCGCATCCTCGGCGAGATGGAGGAAGCCGAACGTGAAGCCGCATCCGGCGCCACGCCCCGCGGCCGCCTCACGGTCAACAGCAACATCCCCTTCGGCATGCTGCACGTGATGCCGCTGATTCCGCGCTTTCTCGCCAAACATCCCGACGTCACGCTCGACCTCGTGCTGACCGACACCCTGATCGACCTGATGCAGGAGCGCGCCGATGTCGCCATCCGCGCAGGTCCCCTGCGCACGTCACGTCTCGTCGCGCGAAAACTTGGCTCCAGCCGCATGGTCGTGGTCGGCGCGCCGGATTACCTTGCCCGCGCGGGCATACCGAAGTCGCCGGCGGATCTCGCCGAGCACCGTGGCATCGGCTGGACCTTTCCGCGCTCGATCCGCGGCTGGCCGTTCAAGCGCGGCGAGCACACCGAGGAAGCCGTGCCGCCGCCGGCCGCCCGCGCCAGCGATGGCGAGATAGCCCGCCGCCTTGCGCTCGGCGGCGTCGGGCTTGCCCGCCTTGCCCTCTTCCACATTGGCCCCGACATCGAAGCCGGCCGCCTCGTGCCGGTGCTGCAAAACTATAATCCCGGCGACCGCGAAGACATCCACGCCGTCTATGTCGGCCATACGGCGCCGCTGCCGGCGCGGGTGCGCGCATTCATCGATTTCCTCGCGGAGCATGTGCGGGTGAGCGATCCCGCGCTGAAGCGCGCAGGGGACGGGCGGTGGAAGTTGGTGTGATAAGTCCGGTTGGCGGAGAGAGGGGGAACCGGGCTCGGACCTTCGCCGGGCCACGACACGACGATGGAACTTTCCATACCCCACCATGTGACGCAATAGTTTCGCGCAGACACTCGAGAACGGGTGGCCGCCGCAATTTTCGTCATGCTGACGATAAACTGATCCAGCAATATGCACGCATATGCAGGTCACGATTTCGGCAGCAGAAATCGTGCGAGCATCCGTTCAACATTTCGTTCAGAGACAGCAACTGCTTGACAGACATTTTCAGCCATCGCAGTTTTAGGTTGAATAGCCCTCGCATGATTTTGCTTTGCTCGTTTGATTTTCCAAGCACCGAACGTGGAGCATTCATATGACGGTTATTCCTCCCGCCAGTGGCATTACCATCCACAATGGCGACACGATGGATGTCAGTGGCGGCGCTTCCGTCGATAACACGACGATCCAAACTGGCGGCTTGCAGACGGTCGGCGGATCTTTCTCAACGAGCACGGCAACCCACACTGTCATCGATGGCGGAGAACAGGACGTTATCTTCGACGGCGTCGCCAGCTACACGACCATCAACCAGGGCGGAATCCAGCGCATAACTGGCGAATTTGTCCATGAAGGTCCAACTCCCGGCGAGGTTGATCACACCACGATCAATGACGGCGGCGAGCAGGACGTCGACACGGGCATCGCAACGACGACGACCGTCAATTCCGGCGGCGTCCAGAACGTGACGAACGGCGGCAGCGCCAGCGGCACGATCGTCAATTCCGGCGGCGTTCTCAAAGTTTCAGGTGAAACCGTGGAAACGGCGCCGGTGTATCCGCCGCCGGTTATCCAAAGCGTGGCGACCGCGGCAACCATCAACTATCAGGGTGAATTCGACGTCACTGGCGGCGGGACTGCAGTGAACACCATCGTCAACGGCGGCGCCATGACCGTCTCGGGATCGATACCGGATCCGTTCGCCAACGTCCCGGGCCAGCCCGCCGTCGACGCCAGCATGGCGACCGGCACCACCGTCGAAAGTTTTGGAATCCTGACGGTATCGAACGGAGCGTTGGTATCCGGGACCACCCTCCAAAACTTCGGCAGGCTGAATGTGGATGCAGGTGGCACAGCGACCGGCACGATAATCAATTACGGAACGATGCAACTGTCCGCTGGCGCAACCGCGACCAACACGACCGTCAATCAGTACGGCGCTTTAATCGTGCTTGGTAACGCCAATTTTTCGGGGACAGTCTTCAACGCCGGCAGCACTCTCGAGATCGGCGACGGCACGATCGAGAACGGATTTACGGTCGCGAAGAGCGTGACGCTAGCGGTTTTGGACGGCGGTGTCCTCAATAACAGTAGTATCTCCGCAGGCGGAACGCTTATCGCTGAAGCCGGCGCGACGCTGTCCAATACCACCTTCCAGAGTGGCGCAACGTTTATTATCGACTATGGCTACACGGAAAACGGCTTCACCGTGTCGAACGGCATACTCTTTGAGGTGTTCGGCACAGCCACGAACACGACGATATCAGCGGGCGGCAAGGAAATCTTAGGTAACTACGGCGAAGGAGGCACCGCCAGCAACACCGTTATCAATGGCGGCGAACAGGATGTTGGACTTATCTCCACCGCGAGTTACACCACGATCAACATGGGCGGCATTCAGCGTGTAACCGGCCTCTATATACACGATGAGCCGGGTCCAGGGCGGGCCGATCATACGACCGTCAACAATGGCGGCGCGCAAGATGTCGATACTGGCATCGTCACGTCAACGACCGTCAATGCCGGCGGCGTCCAGCATCTCACCAATGGGGGCATTGCCAGCGGCACAATTGTCAAATCAGGCGGCATCGTCAATGCTTCGGGAGAAACCGTCTATCATTCTCCCGGGGGCCAATACGCCTTCGTCATCAGAAGTGAAGTCGATTCAGCTGTCGTCGGCAGCGGCGGCCAATTGCACCTGTCCGGGGCGGGGATCGCCAAGAACGCCACTATCAATGGCGGTGTAATGACGGTTTCGGGGTCGATTGCAGACCCCACGAGCGACCCAAGCGCACCGGCGGTCGACGCCAGCACAGCGAGCGGAACGATGCTCAATTCAGGAAGCATCTCCGTCTCGGACGGCGGCATCGTCACTTCCACGACTTTGAACGGCGGCATGCTTGATGTGCTGGATCAAGGCACTGCGAACGCGTCGACAATTTATCGTGGCGCCGCGGAACTCGTCGAATCGGGTGGCGTTGTCGGCGCGACCACGATCGCCGGCGGCACGCTCGATCTCAAGGCGGGCGCGATGTCGGACGACGCGATCACCTTCTCCGGCCAAGGCACATTCAAGATTGAGCAGAAGCTGGTTTCGGGCCCATCGACCTTTGCAAGCCAGATCAAGGGCGTCTCGCTGGGCGACCAGATCGATCTTTCCGGTCTGTCCTATTCCAGCGGCGCGACGGCGACTGTATCCGACTCGAAGCTCACGGTCAGCAACGGTGCGGCCAGCGAGACCTTCTCACTGGCGGATACGTCGGTTACGCGTTTCGGCATCACGAAAGACGGCTCCGGCGGCATTCTGCTGACGGCCGCAGCGCTGCCCTCCATCGCTGGAGTCGTATCGGGACAAGCGACCAGCAACGAAGCTGCGATCAATCCATTCGCGACCGTAACGATCACAGATCCAAACGCGGGAGCAACGGATAGCCTCCTCATCACCCTCGCGGGCGCGGCCGGCATTCTGTCCGGGACAGGATTGACCTCGCTTGGAAATGGAATCTACGAGCTTGCAGCGACCAGCGCTGACAAGCTGACCGCCGAACTGCACGCGCTCACCTTTGTGTCCTCGCCGCACGGAGACGGCAGCGCAACGACCATATTCACGCTGAGCGACACAAGCAGCGTGGGCTTGACCGTCAGCGACGCCTACACCTCTGTCATAGACACACATCAAGCCGGTCCCACGACGATCGACGGCCCCGCATCCGGTTATGCGACTATTCAGGGCACGACGGGCGACGACATCATCCACGCCTACGGCTCGTTCAATATTATCCACGGAAATGGCGGGAACGACACGATCTATGCCGGACTATACGGCACGGTTGATGTGCCGAGCGGCGACAGCACCGTCCACCTGGAGGGGTTCGGCAACCGCGTAACCGGTGGCGACGGCAATATCACGGTGACGGGATCGACAGGCGCCACCATGATTACGCTCGGTCATGGCAACGACACCATCGACGCCAGCGGCTACGGGAACATCATCGCGCTGGGCAACGGCGATAATCTTGTCCATCCCGGTGACGGCACCAGCCTAACGACGGCTGGCAACGGCAACGACCAAGTGACGCTCTCCGGATTTGGCAACACGGTCATGCTTGGAAATGGCAACGATCTCGTCACGGGCGGAGGCGGCGCCAACAGCGTCACGCTCGGTGATGGCGACAACACCGTGAATCTCGGCGGGATGGTCAACCAGATCACCGTCGGTTCCGGAACGAACACGATCATAGCCGGCAACGGAGCGGATAACGTCGTTGCTGGCGCGGGCCACGATACAATCACACTTGGCGGAGTCGCCAATCACGTGGCGCTCAACGGGTCCACGGCAAGTGTGACAAACCAGATTGGCCTGGACGTCATTACCGTCAATGGCGGATCGGACCAGTTCAACTTTGTCGGGTTCGGCAATCAGGCGATCATCAATGGCCCGGCCCATGTCGACATCAACGATCACGGCACGGGTCTGACCGTCTCTGTCAACTCCAGCAGCCAAATCGATACGATCTCCGGATTTGGTAATGACCCGCTCGGCGTCATCGACCTTGGAAACGGCGCAGGCAATTACCACTCCGTCGCCGACATCATGAGCGCGCTAAAGAGCGACGGACATGGCGGGACCCAGCTTGCCCTGGGCAGTGCTCCTAACGCAGGGTCTCTCGATTTCATCGACACCGCGATCAGCCAGTTGCACGCATCGAACTTTGTGATCGTGTAAAGAGAGTGGCAGTCGATCCGCGTCGATGTACGGGCTGTTTGTTATCTCGGCGCGTGGGCACCTACGGTCCTCGCTACCACTAACCAGCTGCCCGCTGCACCTCAGGCCTCGGTGTAGGCTGGAAATAGGAAACTGGCTAACCGGTCTTGCCGAGAGCTTTCAGGATAAAGCGTATCTGGTCGCGCAGACGTGCTTCGGTTCCGTCGTGCTGAACGCAGTGCTCGATCAGAATTGGATGAAAGAATGGCGTGAACGCGGATCTAACCGCCCGCGCCGCTTGCACGGCATCCTCGACGTCGAACTCGCCCGCTTCGGTGCCTTCGCGTATGATCGCCTCAGAAATCGTCAGCATCCGCTCGATATGCGCCTTGAGATTGGCCAGTTTCCCTGCGTGGCAGCGACGATCAACTCGTGCATGGGCCGTGCCCCGACCAGCATCATCTTGTTGTGGTGGTGAACGGCGGTCAGAAGCTGGTCGAGTTTCTCCCCGGCCGGCGCGTTGGTGCGTGCGATCGCGAAAGCGATGTCGGCAACCTCGTTCATGAGACGCCCGCAGACGGACTCGTTGATTGCATTCCTGGAAGGAAAGAAACGGTAGATATTGGCCGGGCTCATGCCGAGTTCAGCGGCGATGTCGGCCACCGACGTCCTGTGATGACCGACGCGGCGAAAGCGCTCCTCCGCCGCTCCCAGTATCCGCGCGCGGGCCTCGTCGGACTCTTTTCCCGTTCGGACCGGACGATCCATTGGAGTAACGGAGCCTTATTCGGCAGCCATTGCTGGTCGCAATTCCGGCTCCTCGCGCGAGACCTCGTGCATATCATCTGCGGTGGGCTTGATCCGAAACCAGGCAGCGTAAAGCGCGGGGAGGAACAGCAGGATCAACACCGTTCCGACTGCGGTGCCGCCGATCAGCGTATAGGCCATCGACCCCCAGAAAACGGAATGCGTGAGGGGGATGAACGCTAGCACGGCAGCAAGTGCGGTCAGGATCACAGGCCTCGTGCGCTGCACCGTTGCCTCGATAACGGCGTGATAGTCATCAAGTCCGGCGGCAAGGTTCTCCTTGATCTGTTCGGTCAAGATCAGGGTGTTGCGCATCAGGATGCCCGCCAGTCCAATCAGGCCCAGAATCGCATTGAATCCGAAGGGCTGGTGAAAGGTCAGCAGCATCGGCACGACACCAACGAGGCCAAGCGGTCCCGTCAGCACGACCATGGCCATCGTCGAGAAGGATCGCACCTGCAGCATGATGACGATCAGCATGGCAGCGATCATGGCGGGAAAGATCGTCGCCAGCGCGTCGTTGGCCTTGGTTGCCTCCTCGATCGATCCGCCCAACTCGATACGATAGCCGGCCGGCAGGGATGCGATCAGCGGCTGAAGGGCGATCTTGATCTCCTTAGAGACCTCCGGAGGTTGGGTCGCCTCATTGATGTCGGAGCGTATCGTGACGACAGGGATGCGATCGCGGCGCTTCAGAATCGGCTCTTCAAATCGGACTTCCGAATGGCCGACCTGATCGAGCGGAATTGATCGGCCGTCCCGGCTCGTCAACGAAAAATCCGCCAGGCGCGCCGGATCCAGTCGCTCACCGCCGGCGCTGCGCGCCACGATGGGGACATTGCGGATGTCCTCGCGGACCTGCGTAACCGTGATGCCGGTGAGGAGGAACTGGAGCTGCCGGCCCACTTCGGCTGGCGAAAGGCCGATGAGGTTCAATCGATCCTGATCCGGGATGAAACGGAGCACGGGCGTACGATCACCCCAGTCGCGATTCGCCTGCCGCACGTCGGGAACGCCGCGCATGACCTCGAGGGCCCTTTGAGAAGCCGCGTATAATTGGGCGGGGTCGGGACCCATGACCCGAAACTCCACAGGGAAAGGCGTATAGGGTCCGAACACGAGCTGGGTGACGCGTACATTGGCCTCAGGTGCAAGGCCCTGTGACACCGCCTGTCGGAGCCGATGCTTCAAAGCCTCGCGCGCCTCCGCGTCCGGCGTCAGCACGACGATCTTGGCGAAGGCCGGATCAGGCAGCTCCGGCGCCATCGCGAAGAAGAAGCGGGGAGCGCCCTGACCGACATAGCTCGTGACGATCTTGGCCGCCGGCTGGTCCTGCAGCCAGTGTTCGACTTTCTCGACCGTGGCGGTTGTCGTCTCGATGCTGGTGCCTTCCGGCAGGCGAACCTCCACCAGCACTTCGGGGCGGTCGGACGTCGGGAAGAACTGCTGCTTGACTCCGCCCATGCCGACGACGGAAAGCGCGAAAGCGATGGCGACGATGCCGCAGGTAACGAACTTGTGGCGCACGGCGAAGGTAATGAGCGCGCGCAGGCGCCGATAGTTCGGCGTACCGTAGATCGCGTGGTGACCACCTTCGATCGGTTTGATCGCGGGCAACATCTTGACGCCCAGATAGGGCGTGAAGACCACCGCGACGATCCAGGAGACGACGAGAGCGAACCCCACGACCCAGAAGATGTTGCCGGCGTATTCGCCGGCCGTCGAGCGGGCGAAGCCCACCGGCAGGAAGCCGGCGATCGTCACGAGTGTGCCCGACAGCATCGGCGCCGCAGTGTGGCTCCACGCATAGGCCGCCGCCGAGATGCGGTCCATGCCCTCTTCCATTTTCACCACCATCACCTCGATTGCGATGATGGCATCGTCGACGAGAAGACCAAGCGCCAGGATCAGGGCGCCGAGCGTGATGCGGTCGAAGAACCGGCCGGTCTCCAGCATGATGAGGAACACGACGGCGAGCGTCAGGGGGACGGCAGCCGCGACAACGATGCCGACGCGCCAGCCGAGGCTGAGCAGGCTGACCAGCAGCACCACGCCGAGTGCCATCGCGAACTTCATCATGAACTCGTCAACCGCCGAGGTGATGTTGACGGCCTGATCGCTGACCTTGGCCAGGCTCATCCCGAGTGGCAGTGTCCGAGCGATAGCTGCGGACCGCTCCTCTAGTGCCGTGCCGAGCGCGAGACCATTCCAGCCCTCCTGCATAACGGCCGCGAGCATGATTGTGGGCTCACCCTGGTGTCGGATGATGTAGGTGGGTGGATCCTCGTAGCCGCGGCGGACCTCGGCAATGTCGGAAAGCTTCAGCGTTCGCCCGGCAGCGACGATCGGCGTGTCGGCGATCGCCTGAACGCTGTCGTAAGCACCATCGACCCGGATGAAGACCTGCGGCCCCTTGGTGTCGATCGAGCCTGCCGGTGTGACCGTGTTCTGCCGCTGCAAGGCGGCAACAATGTCCGGTGCCGATACGCCGAGGGTTGTCAGTTTGGCATAGGAAAACTCGATGAATATCTGCTCGGGGCGTTCCCCGAGGATGTTGATCTTCTTGACGCCGGGTACATGCAGGAGATCCTGGCGAATGGTCTCGGCTTGCCTGGCGAGTTCGCGCATCGGCATGCCGTTGGCCTTGAGGGCATAGAGGGCGAAGCTCACGTCCGAATATTCGTCGTTGACGAAGGGGCCGAGCACGCCAGGGGGCAGCTTGCGCGCTTCGTCCCCAAGCTTCTTGCGGGCCTGGTAGAATTCCTCCTGCACGCTCGATGGCGGCGTGCTGTCCTTCAGCGTAACCGTCATGTACGCATAGCCGGGCCGCGTCGTCGTCTCCACCCGGTCGTACCAGGTCAGTTCCTGAATCCGCTTCTCCAAGGGTTCGGCGACCTGGTCCTGCATCTCGCGTGCTGTCGCGCCCGGCCACACGGTGGTGACCGTCAGGGTCTTGATGGTGAAGGAGGGGTCCTCCGCCCGCCCGAGCATGAAGAAGGCGTAGGCGCCCGCGGCCGCCAGCAGGAGGATGAAGAACAGGGTGACGGCCCGTTCGCGAACAGCGATCGCGGAAAGATTGAGGTTCATCTGCTAACTCACAATTGGTTCGGCGACAGCCTCTGTGAGGCCAGCTGCCGCTTGGACGCCAAGCCCACGAGCGGCTTGCTGTGAATCTTGAAATTCCTCGAGTGCATGGACTCTGCCCCACCGCAGAGTGAATACGTGGAGACCGCGGTTGACGTACGAGGCGTCGCCGTCGAGCAGCGTTGCGGTGCCGTCCCACTCGACAAAGACAGTGGTGTTCCAGGGCCAGCCCTTCACCCAGACATTGTTGACCGTGAGATGGAGAGTGGGCAGGACGCGTCCGAGCCGCTCAAACCAGCGGCGCACAGCCTGTTTGTCGTGGCGCTCGCCGCCAAGGGCGTGGGCGCCGGAAACGCGGTGATGGACATGCGGCGCGACTGCTTTCACCGCTTCATCCCAGCGATGGTTGTTGACGTGGTCGAAGGTCTTTCGGATTTCTTGCTCGACGATGTAGCTGTACAGCATGTGGCTTCTCCAACGGCCAGCGCGGAAAGATTGAGACGCTTCAGTTGCTCCGGCTTTCAGAGGCGGTCCTGACGTGAGCGCCGTCCTGCAGGAGATGAGCGCCCAGCGAAACAATGGGATCACCAGAGCTCAGCCCGGAGATCACGGCGGCTTCGCTGGTCACACGCACAAGCTTGATGGACCGAAAGTGAACGGTCGAGGTAGCGTTGTCGAAGACCCAGACGCCGGTCTTTCTGCCGTCATCGAGCAGGGCTCCCAGCGGCACCTGGACTTCCGGCTGACTCTCCTGGCTTGCGAGCCGAATGGTGACCGTCGCGCCAAGCGGTGCCGCCGCGGCCTCACCATCAAGCACGTAGCGGGCCTCATAGGTGCGGGTCTGGGGATCGGCGGAATCCGACAACTGCCGGAGATGCGCGGTATAGCGGCGTCCATCGCTCCCATACAGGCTCGCCTCGGCGAGCGAGCCGATCGCGGGTCGGATCGTTTCGGGAAGCGCCACCACAGCTTCGCGAGGACCGGACTGTGCCAGCCGAACGACCGCTTGGCCGGCGGAGACCACTTGTCCCGGCTCGCCAAGCGTTTGGGTAACCGTTCCGTCCGCATCGGCCAGCAGGACGGAATAGGTCGCCTGGTTCTCGGCGACGCGAGCGTCGGCTTCGGCCGCGGCGAGTTGCGCACTGGCAGTATCCGACGCGGCCTTCGCCTGCTCATAGCGCTGTTTGGAAGTCCATCCGTCGTTCACCAGGTTGGCGTATCGCCGCTCATCGGCTTCGGTCTGAACGACACTTGCACGCGCGGCGGCGACGGCGTTGCGCTTCGCTGCGACCGCGAGGCGCAGGTCGGTTTCGTCGATCCGCATCAGCGACTGCCCGGCTTTGACCTGCTCACCGACATTCACCAGCCGCTCAACGATCTTGCCTGCGACGCGAAAGCCGAGATTGCTTTCCACTCTCGCGCCGATAGTGCCCGTAAACCCGCGCTCGGATCCGCTCACCCGTGCGGCCGTGACCAAGCTGACCATCGGCGGTTCCTGCCTCGGGTCGCCCACGGCGGAGGCTTCTGGGGCGAAAATGCCAAGACTAACGAACGTGGCCACCCCCGCCGGGATCAAAATACCGGCCAAGACCGCAAAACCCCGCATCTTCATCTCAGTCTCCCAAATTTAGATTTCGTTTGCACTCTATATCTCGCTTAGAGTTCGAATGCAATCTAAAAGAAGAAGGGGAGATGATTCTTGTTAGATTGCGTTCAGCCGCTATTTAGCCTATTAGAGTTCGAGCACAATCTAACTTCGGAGGATGCCGATGCGAGTAAGTCGCGTTCAGGCCGCGGAGAACCGCCAAACCGTGATCAATGTGGCAAGTCGCCTCTTCAGGGAGCGCGGCTTCGATGGCATCGGGCTCAAGGATCTGATGGAGGGGGCCGGCCTAACCCAAGGCGCCTTCTACAAGCAGTTCGCGTCGAAAGAGGATCTGGCGGTCGAGGCGTCCAGGCGGGCATTGGAGAGCGCGACCGGCCGATGGTCGGACGCAGCCGCTCAAAATCCTGATGATCCGCTTAGCGCAGTGATCGGGTTTTACCTCAGTGGCGACCATCGCGAAGAGAAGATGGACGGCTGCCCGATCGTGGCACTCGGCTCAGATGCCGCCCGACAGGGCCCCGACGTCAAGGCGGCATTCGAGGCCGGGATCAAGGCGCATCTCGACGTGCTCAGCCGTTTCGTCGCCGGGACCGGCGACGAGACCCCCCGCGGCAAAGCGATGGCCATTCTCGCGACGATGGTTGGCGCGGTGACGCTCTCGCGCGTCGTCAACGACCCTGATCTGGCTCAGGCGCTTTTGGATGCTGCGGCCGAACAGGTTCGCGACGCCGCTGCCGCCTGAAAGCACGCTCCTCGAAACACGGAGAGATCGAATGCTCAGCCCGACCGAAGCCAAGCCAAGCTTGCTGAAGATATCGGACAAGCTAAGCGTACGTTTCCAAAAGACCGGCAGCGGGCCTCCGCTGCTTCTCATACATACGGTGTACTCCATTGACCTCCCGGGCCACGGCCACTCACCAAATTGATCCGAGCGCGAGCTTCGACGCGGGATACAAGCGGGTCGCACGCAAGGTGCTGGCGGGTTGGCGTTCCTGGAGCAAGGCCCGCGACTACTATCGGCACATCTCGGCACCCGTGACGCTCGTTTATGGCGATAGCGATTGGTCTCGGCCCAATGAACGCCAACGCACCCGGTCGCCGATTCCAGCCTCGCAGATGGTGACGCCCAAGAACACCGGCCATTTCTCCGCGGTCGAGAATCCGTCGGAGCTGGCTCGCGCTGTATTGGCGACAGAATGAGCGCATGATCGAAAGCAACCATGTGAGCGCCACCAAATCGGCAACCGGTCATCTGCTCGGCGCGGCCGGAAGAGCGGAAGCGATCCCGGCGATGCCAGGCGCATGACGATGGAGCATGCGGTCTCCAACGGATTCGGCTTCGGGGGCATCAACGCCAGCGTGATCTTTCCGCGCTGGCAATGAGGGGTTCGACCGCACCCGTTAGCAGCCACAGGAAGCCTATCGCGGGGGGAGCGATCCAGGAGATCGCCGACACGGCCTGATAGGCGCTCAACCGCGCTGTTAGGATCGTAGAAGATCGTAGCTTGGCTTACAGAATCGTGGAATGGCGGAGAGAGTGGGACTCACCCCTTTCGGGGTCCTGAGACCCCTTGTTTACAAGTCTAACCTTCATTTTCAGGGGTTCTTGAACGGCCGGTGCTACACCGAGGTGCTCCACCATGCCGACAACCAAGATGCCCAAGCCGATCACACGCCCGACCTCCGAAAACTATTGGATCCGCAAGAAGGTGCCGGTCGACCTGCGCCCGCTTGTCGGCAAGACCGAGATCTGGGCCAGCCTCGGCACCAAGGACGAGCGACAGGCCAACATCAGGATCGGCGCGGCCAACGCGGCGATCGAGGCACAATGGGCCCGCCTTCGCGCCCAGGGAACCCGCCAGGCCGGCCCCGCCCTGCCGCCAGCGCCAGCCCCCTTCAAGCTCACGCATCAGGACCTCCATGCCCTCCGCCGCGAGGAGCACACGAGGATCCGCGACCGCTGGATGCAAGACCCGCCGACCGGGTTCGGCAAACTGAGGTTGACACAGGGCGGCGACGAGGAGTCGCTCCACCTGGACGCCATCGACCTGCTGGAGAGCGGCGGCTACGAGGCCTCGCTCGCCAACGTCGGACGGCTCGTTCCGCTGCTGATCCAGGCCAGGCGGGAAGCCGTGTCGGACGTCGAGCATGCCCGCGCCGGCGACTACGACAAGATCGCGGATCTGACGAAGATCCCGGAGCGGTCGACGCCGGCGCTCGACTTCATCGCCGGCTTCGAAGAGTACGCCGCGAAGGGCGGGCTGAGAGGCGGCGCCTCCGGACGCACCGCGACGCGGTGGCGTCCGAAGGTGAAGGAGTTCTGCGACTTCGTCGGCCACCGCGACCTGAAGAAGATCAAGACGTCCGACGGCTACGATTGGGTCGATCGTCTGATCGAGAGGAAGATTCCCCGCGACAGTATCCGCAAGGTCTGGATCGCGGCGCTTTCCGCCGCGGCCGGCTTCCTGGTCGAACGCCGCAAACTCGACCAGAACCCTTTCCTCGGCATCCGCGTCCGCGACGAGGACGAGCCGGAAGACGAAGAGCAGCAACAACAGCCGCAGCAGGACCCGCCGCGGAAGGCGTTCACGCCGCAGGAAGCCAAGAAGATCCTGACGGCCACGCTCGTGGCGCCGAGCGAGTTCATCTCGGTCGAGATGGCCATGGCCCGCCGTTGGGTGCCGTGGCTGTGCGCCTACAGCGGCGCGCGGGTCAACGAATTGACCAGTCTGAGGCCGGAGGACATCGCGCCTTACGGGATTAATCTGTGGGCGATGAGGATCAAGCCCTCGCTGGAAAAGACGAAGACGTGGCGCGTCGTCCCAATCCACTCGCACATCATCGACCAGGGCTCCGAAGGACTGCGCTTTCTCGATTACGTCGCGGCCCGAGCCAAGCTCAAGAAGCCGCTGTTCTACGATCCGGAGCGCCGCCGCGGCGGAACGGTGAGACACCCGCAATTCCACAAGGTCGCCGAACGCATCGGCGAATGGGTGCACAGCCTCGGCATCCCCTACGACGTCAAACCGAACCACGGCTGGCGCCATTTGTTCAAGAGCGTGGCCAGACACGTCAAGATGGACCGCGAGGTCGAGGGTTTCATCACGGGCCATCGCCCGAAGGACTCGAACGCAGGTAACGACTACGGTGACCCGTGGATCGAGACGATGTCGGCGGAGATCGAGAAGTACCCGCGCTACGACATCGCGGCTCTGGACCATCCGCCAGTGCCGCACAAGCGGCGTCGACGCACGAATTTCGACGTCGCGGTCGCGAAGGCCGCAAAGGAAAGGCGCAAGACGGCGCGCGCTACGCGGGCTTCGGATGCTGGCTAGGCGATCGGAAGAGGGAGCGGGTAGTGGGGACGTGGGAATCGTTCAGCCACTGAATCGCCGTAAAGTTGCATTAGGCTAAAAACGAACATCGAAATACGTGCGGCGTGTTGGGGATCACCAGTGCACTCAACAAAAAATCCCTGACTGCTGGCCTAACCTACGCGAAGGCACGTACCGCAAGGGTCCCTCGCGTGGAGAGATAAAAGGAGACGCCCATGGGTGTCTTTCTCTATCTCGAAGCCAGTCAGCCCTGCGGTAAGACCTACCGTCTTGGCTTCCGGTGCGATATGCATCTGGCTTCGATGTTAGCCTTACTCACAAGGCTGTTCTAACAACGAGGGCGCCTCTCACGGGGCGCCCTTTTTGCTGCCTTAGCCCGCCTCTTTGAACTCAATCTTCGGTGGGATATCGGTCATGGCATAGTGGACGAATTGCTCGCCCAACGCCGTCAGTTCGTATTGTTCGCCGTCATCGAACGCCGATTTCATCGTTCGCTGTGTACCCTTCGGAGCCGAGGGCCCCGTCCGAGTTTGCTTTGCCAGAAAATTGCCCTGCCAATCGGTCTCACGGTGCTGCCGAACAAGGCCGCCCGTGCTGAGATCCCGAAATATCAGCCGGAAAAGATCAGCGTCTGACGAATCTTCGCGTACCGGCTTCCGACCTAACTTTTCCCAGACCTTGGCGCGCGTGATGCCGGCGGAATTGTAGACGGCGCCCACGACCGCAAAGTGAAGCTCCGAATAATCCCTGATCCATTGAAGGAACAGCTTCACAACGTCATCGCTGGCCAGCGTCGAGGCGGCAGCGTTGCTTAGCAGATTTCGGACAAATATCCTCTTCTCTTCACTCTCCGTTCCCGCCCAGTCGCGGAACGCTTTGCGTAGCAGCGATTGATATTCCGAACTGCGTATCCGCTTCGCTATCTCTTCATCCTGCATATCGATGCGGGAAGTCAGCTCTAAAATGGTTTGTGTTTTTTCCCTCATTTCGGCGGCCAGCATGTCCGCCAGGTGCTTTAAGAAATCGTTTATCCGCGCTTGCTCGCGCTCCGACCAAGCTCCCGCACCAGCCGCTAAAATTCCGCCGACGAACGGAATCGCGCCAGCCGCGGTGTTGAGCACAAACCGAGCGGCGCCGCTGGCCTTACCGCCTTTCGGTAGCTCGGGCAGATTGCCTGCAGCGTCGTTGTCGGTCACGAATCGCCCCTCAGTTTGTCACGCGGAAACTGCGACCTTTATCGCGCGCATCCTCAGCTTCAATTTGGGCTTTTCGCTGAGACGCCGCCTGTTGGATCGCTTGCTCAAGCTGAGGCTTGTTCCGCTCATATTCTGTACGCAACGTTTGCAGATTGCCCTCGACCATCTGTTTGAAGTTCTGCACGGCGGCGTCAGCCCGGTCATCGTCCGTCACGCTGATTGTCAGCGTGTTGCGTCCGATCGTCGCTCGCCGATCTAAGAGCGTCATGGATGACGGCCCAATCCTCAGTGTCTCCGCCTCGCCCACGAACGGAATGCTTACATCGAGCCATGTTGTTTTCATCATTCGGTAGTCGCCCCATCCATCCTGGCGCTGCCGCTCTTCCGTCCGCCTTGTGGCGGTCATTTCGCCTTGTAAGCGGGCCACCTCGATCTTGTATTTTTCTGAGATCGACTGGAGGACGCCGCCGAGGGACGGGTCCTTAAACATCTTTCGATCAAGTTTCTGCACGTCCGCAGCAGCAGCCTGCATCTGAAGCTGCCAGACCTGATAAAACGACTTCTGAAATAAAAGCTCTTCCATCTTTGGCTCCGTAGTGCCGGCGGGCCTCAGCCACAACCGGTGATTCTTTACTGTCCCGAATACTACCCGATTCTCGATCCGGATCTCGAAATTGTTCCCTATTTGTACATCGCCGCCGTTTTTTCCCCCATTCCCCGCAAGCCAGGAGTGTCTGGCCGGGAGAACATCAGATGCGCCGGCAAGGAAGTGCTTGGAGGGAAGTGCTGGCGCCGATGGGCGCTCCGACCAGCAGCGCGACGATGCTCGCGGTCAGGCTGACCCGCAGCGAGAGCGCGACGATGCCGAGGAGTTCGGAGTCGGCCTCGGGGATCAACCAGAACGCGGAGCTGACGGATTGCGTGACGTCGCTCATCCGCCCTTGCGCTTCAGCGCCTGGCAGAATGCCGCCACGTCGGTGAAAATGGCGTCTCCAGCGAATTTCAGGGCCTCGACGGACCGCTGCGCCGATTCGGCGTGTCCACTACCGCAGTTGCGGCCGCTGCTGAATGACCACCATGCACGACCCCGGCTTTTCATGCCCGACAGCCGCGACGCGCTCGGGCACTGTTGGCGGATTCGTGAAGAAACCGGGCTTTGCATGGGTTCTCTGCCGTGGAATGATAGCACCCATGGACTATCGCTGGCTCCTCAATCTGTTGTTTGCGGTCTTCGTGACCGTCGGTCTGGCGTTGTCGCCCTTGGCGACGCCAGGGGCTTCGGCGCACCCACAAATGGCCGGCATGACCGACATGTCGGCATCCGGAGACATGCCCTGCTGCCCGGACGAGCCGAAAAACAAGGCTTGCCAGGACTGCCCACTGCTCGCGATGTGCGTCCTGAAAACCGCCCAGGCCGGCCCGTCCGCCACTGAAGCGCTCCCGCTGCGGCATGCCATCCGGGCGACGCACGCGGTTAGTAACGATGTTCCCGCCGACGGGCTCGACCGTCCGCCTCCCGACCATCCCCCTCGAAGCTGACCTGACCGGCGCCTAGCCGCCGGTTGCTGCCGCTCGCCTTCGGGCGTGCGGACGACGCATGCCGTCTTGCGACGGCTTCAGGAAAATCGAGGACTTTAAAAAAATGAAGACGTTCACTCTGACGCGCGCCGTCCAGGCGGCGCTGATCGCTGCCGTCATCACCGGCACGAGCACGGCCGTCATGGCCGACATCAAGGACTACAAGTTCGAACTCGTCGACCAGACCGTGCAGGCCGGCCCAGACAAGATCATCACCGTCCGGCTGATGAACACGAAGACCGGCAAGCCCGTGCCCGATGCGGTGATCTTCGCGACCCGGCTCGACATGGCTCCGGACGGCATGCAGGAGATGGTGACGAAGATCGCGCCGGCGCCGGGCGGGGAGCCCGGGACCTACAAGTTCAAGGCCAGCTTCGGCATGGCCGGCCGCTGGCAGCTTTCGCTCGGCGCCAAGGTCCAGGGCGAGACCGGCACCGTCGAGAACAAGCTCGTCATCACGGCGCAGAAATGATCCGCGCCCTTACCGTAACCGCAGTCGCCGCGTTGATCGCAGCGGCTGGCACCGCTTTCGTCGTGACGCAACGGCAGCCTGCGCGTGCCATCGCCATAGTCGGCCCCGTGGCGGCGGCAGAGTCCGCGCCGATCTATTTCCAGGATCCGGATGGCAAACCTTCGTACTCGCTGGACCCGAAGAAGACCCTGGATGGCCGCGACTATCGGCCAGTCCCGGCCGCCGCCGATGTCAACTTCGACGAGGCGGCGATGCCGTCAACGGCGACCGCGGGCGCCTCCGACCGCAAGATCAAATACTACCGCAATCCCATGGGTCTGCCGGACACCTCGCCGGCGCCGAAGAAGGACTCCATGGGGATGGACTACATCGCAGTCTACGAAGGCGACGACATTGACGACGGCTCCGTCAAGCTGTCTCCAGGCAAGATCCAGCGCACCGGCGCGAAATCGGAGCCGGCGGCCAGGCGCGTGATCCGGACGATAGTCCGCGCCCCCGGCACGATCGCGCTCGACGAGCGGCGGATTTCCGTCATCGCGATGCGGTCCGAAAGCTTCATCCTGAAGGTCGCCAACGTCACTACCGGATCGCATGTTGTGAGGGGGCAGCCGCTGATGGACGTCTATAGTCCCTCGGTCTCGTCCGCGGCGGCCGAGTATCTCGCCACCATCACGTCGAAGACGGTAGGCAATGATCTCGCGTACGGCCGCGGATCAAAACAGCGTCTGATGAACCTCGACGTACCAGACGCGGCGATCTCGGCCATCGAGAAAACCCAAATCGTGCCGATCTCGATCGAATGGACCGCGCCGCGCGACGGCATCGTACTGGCGCGCAATGCGATCGAGGGCATGCGCGTACAGCCGGGCGGCGTGCTATTCAGAATCGCCGATCACTCGGTGATGTGGGCGTTGATCGACGTCGCGGAGCGCGATTTGGGCGCGGTGTCGAAGGGCCAAACGGCCACCGTGAGGGCAAGGGCCTTCCCCGGGCGCGAGTTCTCCGGGAAGGTCGAGGTCATCTATCCGGAGATCAACAAGGAGACCCGGACGGCCCGCATCCGCATCGAACTGCCCAATCCAGACCTGGCGCTACTGCACGACATGTACGTCGACGCCGAGATCGACACCGGCACGCGAGAGCCGGTTCTCGCCGTACCAGAGAGCGCGGTGATGGATACCGGCAGCAGGCAGACGGTGTTCATCGACAAGGGACAGGGCCGCTTCGAACCACGTGAGGTCAAAACCGGCCACCGCAGCGCCGGATACGTCGAAATCAGGCAGGGCGTAGCCGAAGGCGAGTCGGTCGTGATCTCCGCGAACTTCCTGATCGACGCGGAAAGCAACTTGAAGGCGGCGCTCAAGGGCTTTGCCGAAGGAGCCCAGCAATGATCGTCCGCCTCATCGCCTGGTCGGCGAATAATCTGCTCCTAGTGCTGTTCGGCACCGGCTTCGCCGCGGCCGCCGGCATCTACGCGCTGGTCCATCTGCCGCTCGACGCCATCCCGGACCTCTCCGACACTCAGGTCATCGTATACACCGAGTATCCGGGCCAGGCGCCCCAGGTGATCGAGGACCAAGTCACTTACCCGCTAACGACGGCCATGCTGACCGTGCCGCACTCGAAGGTGGTGCGCGGGTTTTCGTTCTTCGGCGTCTCGTTCGTCTACGTAATCTTCGAGGACGGCACCGACATCTACTGGGCGCGCTCGCGCGTGCTCGAGTTCCTCAACGGCGCGACCTCCAGGCTGCCGGCGGGCGTGACGCCCACCATCGGTCCGGACGCGACCGGCGTCGGCTGGGTCTACCAATACGCGGTGATGTCGAAGGAGTTGAACCTCGCCGACACGCGGACCATCCAGGACTGGAACCTGAAGTTCGCCCTGGCGAAGGCGGAAGGCGTGGCCGAAGTCGCGAGCGTCGGCGGCTTCGTCAAGCAGTACAATGTCATCCTCGATCCGCAGC
Organism: Bradyrhizobium sp. S3.12.5; assembly: GCF_040548225.1. NCBI lineage: Bacteria > Pseudomonadati > Pseudomonadota > Alphaproteobacteria > Hyphomicrobiales > Nitrobacteraceae > Bradyrhizobium > Bradyrhizobium sp. S3.12.5. The sequence continues at coordinate 47,950 of NZ_JBEPRF010000001.1, read as the reverse complement.
GGATGCGCGACCTCGGGATCACCATGCAGAAGATGCGAGACGCTATCCGCGCCAGCAATGCCGACGTCGGCGGGCGGACCGTGGAGCTTTCCGAATTCGAGTACGTCATCCGCGGAAAGGGCTACATCAAGAGCATCAACGATCTCGGTGACATCGTGCTGAAGGTGAACAACGGCACGCCGGTGCTGTTGCGGGACGTCGCCCGCGTCGAACTCGGCCCCGACGAACGTCGGGGCATCACCGAACTGAACGGCGAAGGCGAGGTGGCGAGCGGCATCGTGCTGCAGCGCTTCGGGGTCAACGCGCTCGATGTGATCGAAAACGTCAAGAAGCGGCTCAAGGAGATCGCTTCCAGCCTGCCGAAATCGGTCGAGATCGTGCCGGTCTACGACCGCTCGAACCTGATCTACGCAGCCATCGACACGCTCAAGCACACCCTGTTCGAGGAGAGCGTCGTGGTCGCGCTGGTCTGCATCGTGTTCCTGCTTCACGTTCGCAGCGCCCTGGTGGCGATACTGATGCTGCCGGTCGGCGTGCTGATGGCCTTCGGCGCCATGAAGCTGCTGGGCTTGGGCTCGAACATCATGAGCCTGGGCGGCATCGCCATCGCGATCGGTGCCATGATCGATGCTGCGATCGTCATGATCGAGAACGCCCACAAGCATCTTGAGCGGGCAGATCCCGGCAAGTCCCGGATCGATATCCTGATCGACGCAACCTCCGAGGTCGGACCGGCCCTGTTCTTCAGCCTGCTGATCATCACCGTCTCTTTCATGCCGATCTTCACGCTGGAATCGCAGGAAGGGCGGCTGTTCAGTCCGCTGGCGTTCACCAAGACGTTCTCCATGGCGGCGGCCGCACTGCTGTCGGTGACGTTGGTGCCGGCACTGATGGTGATCTTCGTCCGCGGACGGATCGTTCCGGAACATCGGAACCCCATCAACCGCTTTCTGATCTGGATCTATCGCCCGGTCATCAAGGGCGTGATGCGTGCCAAGTTGTTGGTGATCGTGCTTGCGCTCGCCGTTCTTGCGGTCACCGTCTGGCCGGCCCTCCAGCTCGGCACCGAATTCATGCCCAACCTCAACGAGGGCACGCTGCTCTACATGCCGACCACGCTGCCGGGCATCTCTGTCACCAAGGCAGGCGAGTTGATGCAGACGCAGGACAGGATCATCAAGTCGTTCCCGGAGGTGGCTTCGGTGTACGGCAAGGCCGGCCGCGCCGCGACCGCGACCGATCCGGCGCCGTCAGAGATGTTCGAGACGGTCGTCAATCTGAAGCCCAAGGAGCAATGGCGTCCCGGCGTCACGATCGACGGTCTGATAGCGCAAATGGACAAGACGCTGCAGTTCCCGGGCGTTTCCAACGCTTGGACCATGCCGATCAAGGCCCGCATCGATATGTTGTCGACCGGCATCCGGACGCCGGTCGGCGTCAAGGTGATCGGTACCGATCTGGTCGAGATGGACAAGCTCGCCAAGCAGATCGAGCAAGTCCTGAAGGCCGTGCCCGGGACCTCATCCGCCTATGCCGAGCGCGGCATCGGCGGCTACTATCTCGACGTGACGCCTGACCGCGCGGCGATGGCGCGCTACGGCATCATGGTCCAGGACGTCCAGGACGTGATCGCGACCGCGCTCGGCGGCCAGACCGTCACCACGACGGTCGAGGGCCGGCAGCGGTTCACGGTCAACATGCGTTACCCGCGGAACCTGAGGGATAATCCGCAGGCCATCGCAAGCGACGTGCTGGTGCCGATGCCAGCCGGCGGCGCCGTGCCGCTCGGGGAGGTCGCAAAGGTCGCGCCGGCGCGAGGCCCGACGTCAATCCGGACCGAGAACGGCCAGTTGGCGACCTACATCTACGTCGACATCCGCGACCGCGACCTCGGCGGCTACGTCGCTGACGCGCAGCGCGCCGTCGAGGCCAGCATCCGGTTTCCGCCCGGCTACTACGTCATGTGGAGCGGCCAGTACGAATATCTGGAACGAGCCGCCGCTCGGTTGAAGATCGTTGTGCCGGTTACGCTGCTAATCATCTTCCTGCTGCTGTACCTGAATTTCCGCTCCATCGCGGAGACGCTGATAGTGATGCTTTCGTTGCCATTCGCGCTGGTAGGCGGGCTGTGGCTGATGTGGTGGCTCGGCTTCAACCTGTCCGTCGCTGTCGTCGTCGGCTTCATCGCGCTCGCCGGCGTCGCCGCCGAGACCGGCGTCGTGATGCTGATCTACCTCAATCAGGCACTGGCCGAGATTAAGGGCCGGCGCGAAGCCGAGGGCCGGATGCTGACGCGCAGCGACCTTTACGACGCCATCATGGAGGGCGCGGTGGAGCGCGTCCGCCCCAAGATGATGACGGTGGTCGCCATCATGGCCGGGCTGTTGCCGATCATGTGGAGCACCGGCACCGGCTCCGAGATCATGCAGCGCATCGCGGTGCCGATGATCGGCGGCATGGTCTCCTCGACTTTGCTGACGCTGATCGTGATCCCTGCGATCTTCGGCCTCGTCAAAGGCATCGGGCTGCCGACCGGCGGGATCGCCGATGTTCCGGCGGATAGCGCGTTCGACCGTCCGGAAGCTGCGGAATAACGCGCCGGTCACTGTGACCGGACGGGCCGCAAGACCGAACTACCAGAGATACGCAGATGACGAACCGAGAAACCGAACTTAAGGCACGCGTATCGAGCGGCTATTCCGCGACATCGATGCGATGAGCTCGCACTTTCTACTTCAGCCAGAACCGATCTCAGAGGCCTACGGTCGCCTCCTGCTCGATCTCGAACTGGCGTCCGGCACCCGCCTTTGAACCACCGATCGAAAGCAAGGATGTTCGATGACCAAGAAGACCTACGCCTCCAAGAATCCGATGTTCGCCGCAGCCGGCGGCGGCACGATCTTCGACAAATTCCAGTATTCGTCCGCGGTAAGAGCCGGCGGTCTCGTCTTCGTGGCCGGGCAGATCGGCCTCAACGCTGACGGTTCGATTCCTGAGAAGCCCGAGCAGCAATTCATTAACGCATTTGAACGACTGAAATTGGTCCTTGAGGAAACCGGCTGCCAGATGACGGATCTGGTCGAACTCGTCTCTTATCACGTCGGGCTCAGTACGCATCTCGCCGAGTTTGCGAAAGTTTAAGAGCCAGTATGTCCCCGAACCTTTCCCGACGTGGACTATTCTCGACATCGCGGGCTTAGCGCGCCCTGGCCTGATCATCGAGATCAAGGCCGTTGCCGCCGCGAGTAGCTGATCTTCTTCCGAGACCTCGCAGACCTTGGGTCGGAGTTTCGCTCAACCCGACCCACTTTGTCGACCAACTTTCACAAGACTTTTCCGCCCCTCGGCGAGTATTCGATCTCGATCGAGGCTGGCGTTTTGCTATCGCTCGCCTCTGCTGGCCGGGTTTACTCAGCGGAGTGGCGCAGGCGCGGCCCATAGCAGCGACCGCGATAGCGCCCGCCGCGAATGCGCGCAGCGGAATCGCGTAGTCGGTCCGTTCTACGAACGAAAAGTTCTTTTGGGCGACGATTTGCAGGATATTACAACAATAAGCTGGTTCACTCGCGACAAAACATGGAGCTTCGCCACAGATAAACGGCGGGAGGTCAATCCATGTTTTCGGCGGAAGTCATCGATCGCGTGCGTTCCGTTCTCAAGGAAGTCTGTGCCCAGATCCCCAAATGCGAGACCGAAACGTGGTCAAGGGTTGCCTGCAAAATACTTGAAGCCGCAGCACGCGGCGAGCAGAGCGAGGAAGGATTGCGGGCCGCGGGTCATCGCGCCCTGACCGCCGCCGAATAGACTACTCGCGAACGGCGTCGCGGCCGCGGCGCTTCGCCACCGTGACGTTCACCCGCTACGCATCAGCAGCCACGCTCAACTGATAGAGGCGACCCGTCGCGTCAAGATCCTCTATGCGCCATTCGCCACCGACGCCGGCAACCATCCACCTCAGCAACGCCCAGAGGTCGGCGTCGACATCCGCATCGTTCAGAGGTTCCAGCGCGTCCGGCAAAGCATAGATTTCAATTCCGTCCGGAAACGGCTCTCCACTACGACCAATGAATACGAGCGCGTACGTCATCCCCGACGGCGCTCGTACATAACCGGGACGGGAAAGCCCACCCGTGTCGAGCGAAAACTGCCGAACGAAGAACTCCTGGAATTCGGCGTAATGCCCTACTCGGTCTTCCGTAAGCACGAGCGCTCTTCTGGAGCCTTGTAGGACAGGATTCTCGATGATCTGAATAGTTGTCATGGCTGCCTCCCCTCGATGCGTTCCAGGAAACGATCGATCTTGCCGGCGATTTCCTCACCGGAGTCCTCCTGGAGGAAATGCCGACCCGTCACAAGCTCGGGTCCTTCCGCGTGCGGCACGAGCTTCTTGAAACGGGTCGCGAAAGTCTGTTGGTCGAACACCTCATCCTCCCGGCCCCAGACCAGCAAGGTCGGCAGTTTCGACTTCTTCAGCTCGCGCTCGAGCCACTCGAAGCGAGCGAGGCCGCGGGCACCTTCATCCAGGGGGATCCAACGCGGCCAGGTCCACGTGAGAAGACGCGATGCCGGATCCGGCAGGATGTTCTCGTAGACGCTTTGGGCCTCCGCCTTGAACTTCTTTCGGTCGACGACCGAAAGGTACATCCCGCGGCCCGCAAGCGCGTTGTGCCGTCCGAGCAGGTAAGGACCGACGAGTGGCGCGTGCATCATCCGCCAGGGAAAAATCCGCTTGTGGAATTCCGCGGGCGGCAGCGGCCATGCCCACGTGCTCATGATGACCAGCGCGCGCACGCGATCGGAATTCGAGAGGGCGAATCCAAGACCGGTCGGCCCGCCCCAGTCGTGACAGACCATCGTCGCGTTGCGCACGTCGAGTTGACGCAGCAAGCCGGTCAGGTTCGCGATGTGTCCGTCCAACGTATGCGCCTGCTCGCGAACGGGTTTCTCGGATAGGCCGAAGCCGACCATGTCCGGAACGATCACCCGCCTTCCCGCGGCTGTCAGCGGCTTAACGAACTTCCGGTACAGAAATCCCCACGCCGGATTTCCGTGGAGCAGAACCACAGGATCGCCGGTACCTTCGTCGATGTAGTGCATACGCCAGCCGTTGACTTGCTTGAACCTCGGCTCGTACGACCATTGCTCATGCGCGAAGGGTTGCGACGCGCCCGAAACCTCCATGCCACTCCTCCCTAACCAAAGAAAATCAAAGCTTGCCCGTTGATACCAGGCAGCTCGACCACTGTTCCCAAATATTTGCCACTCGCGAAATCGAACGCGACGACCACGTCCCGAGCCACGCAATACAACTTCCCATCGGGGCCGAAGCGAAGGCCGCGCGGCTTCCTGAAGCCGACTCGCCGATCCGCAGCGAACACGCGGACAAGCTTGCCATCGGCGCGATCGTATTCGCGCACGGTCGCCACCGCATCCGGATCTCCAAAGGGATGTTCGCTGCTCACGATCACATTCCCGTTCGGCGCAATTGCAAGATCGAGCGGACTCAACGCGGAATCCTCGACCTTCCAGGTGGACTTGATCGCAAGCTCGGGATCGAACGCCAGAATGGTATCGTCACCGTCTCCGCTTGGCCCGATGCCGGAGGCGAGAAACAGCGTGCCGTCCGAACCGAAGGCGAAGCCGCGCGGAAACGGGACCACTGGAGACGGAAATATGGCTTCGCCGGCGCCACCGAGCGCGGGCGGAAACGCCATGATCGTGCGCGCGGCACGCAATCCGACATAATAACGGCCGTCGGGTCCAAAATTTCCACCACCGGGGTCCAACCCCTGCAGGGCACCGGTCTCCCGCACGACGCGCCCTCTGTCGTCGAGCGCCAAAATGCGGTTCGAACCGCTGTTCAAGAACAACAGATCGTCGTCGACGCCGAGGCCCCGCGGATCAACGATCCGGGCATCCTCGCTGAAGGAGCCCAACAACTCCCCATTATCGCTGAAGGCCAGCAGCTTGCCGCGGCCGGCGCCGTTGGCCCCTGAAGCACTTGTTACGAGAAGCGCCATTACAACTCCCGCTGCTGCGATGCACTGCTCGTTAGCGCATCCTTCTTGATATTTTGCGCCATCCGCACAAACCAGCGTGTACGTGGCGATAAATCCTATTCCGATCAGGAATGAAGCGGTCGGCCCAACGGGCCGGCGCCAATCCAGACGCACCCGCGCCAGACCCGCGGCCTATTGACCAGCTTCGTCGTCAATGTGGTCCGCGACGTGCGCTCTGCGCCGACGTACCGGCTTCACGTCGGAACTGTCGGTGGCTCTCGAAGCCACCTCCGCTCGACGATCGTAATCATCCGCAAGAGCCTGGAGACGCCCAGCGATCATTGGGTCGGTGATGTCCCGCGCGAGCCGACGGAACGTCTGCGCCGTCGCTTCATATTCCTTGCTCAGCATACTGGCTCCATGGCTTACTCTACGACGAGAACATCGCTTGCAATGCGCAAGAACCTCGGCCTCGCGGGCCTGGACGCGCCCGCTAACGCGGTGGAACGCTCCCGAACAATGGGCCGAATCCCTCTGCAATCGTCAGATGAGCGATGACTGCATCACGCAGCTTTTGGAACGGAAGGCCGGCAATCATCGCAGCCTGGATCGCGACCATGACCTCTCCGGCCTCCGAACCGATCATCGAAAATCCGAGAATCCGATCGTCGTTCGCGCCAACCAGCACCTTCATGAAGCCGTCCGTCTCGTCTGTCGCCTCCGTCCGCAGGACGTGGCTCATCGGCAACTTCGACACGCGCACGGGAATACCCAGTCGCTTGGCTTCTTCCTCGGACATGCCGACCCTCGCTATCGGCGGATCGGTGAACACCACATAAGGGATAAGGCGATCGTCCGTCCTTCGGTTGCCGCCGGCCATGTTGTCCCTGACAATTCTGAAGTCATCGACCGAAACGTGCGTGAATTCAGGACTGCCGCAGCAATCACCGATGGCCCAGACGCCGGAAGCCGTCGTTTGCAGGCGTTCGTCGACCTGAATGAAGCCGCGCGCATCGAGTTGAACTCCGGCCTCGTCGACCCCGATCCCGCTCGTGTTGGCGACCCGACCAACCGTCACCAGCAAGTCGCTGCCTTCGATTGTCCGTTCGGCTTCGGCCGTGCGTACCTTTACGGTGACAGCATCGCCGGAAACTCCGCTAACGGCATAAGGAAGAGCGTTCAACAACACATCGATCCCTTCACCGCCGAGAACACGCCGAATTTCCTCCGAAATATCGTGGTCTTCCCGACCGAGGAGCTGGCGACCCGGCTCCAAGATCGTCACCCTGCTGCCGAACCGGCGGAACGCCTGAGCCATCTCGATACCGACGTAACCGCCGCCGAGTACGATCAGGTGCGACGGCAAATAGTCGAGCTCAAGAGCTTCGATGTGGGTGAGCGCGCGAGCCTCTTCGAGACCTGGGATACTCGGGATGGCCGCATGTGACCCGACATTGATGACAACTTCCTTGCCGGCGAGCAGACGAAGGCCTCCGTCGTTCAAAGCGACTTGCACGGTTTTCGGACCGACGAAGCGACCACCGCCCATGATGAGTTCGGCGCCGCTCTCCTTGTAGGCATTCAGATGGAAGGCGACTTCCCGATCGATCATGTCCTGCTTGCGGCTACGCACTTTGCGCATGTCGGTCTTCACGGCATCGGTGATCGTGCCGTATTTGGCGGCGTGTCGAACCAGGTGAGCGACCCTTGCGCTCCATAGTTCATTTTTCGACGGGAGGCATGCGACCGCCGGACAGGAGCCACCGACCCAACGACGTTCAACGACGGCGACTCGTTTACCCGATCGGCCAAGGTGCCACGCCAGCAGCTTTCCGCCCTGCCCGCTGCCGAGGATGACACAGTCGAAGTGTTCTGTCTGGGGCACGGGTATTCCTCTCGGTCCTGTCTCGGAAATGATCTGTATCGGAGGCAACCGCGCTCGTGCCGAAGTTGCCGGCGCTCGACTCTCTCGCGCTCTCTTCGAGCCTCGAAACCCGATTGGGAGTACGAGCGAGTAGGGCATCATCACCACGCCCAACCGGCCGAGCAAGTTTAACGGTGTGTGATACTGTTAATCGTGCGCGCCGACGTCGTGCCCAGTCGTCTAAAACCCCGCCCGGCGGGACGCACGGTGTATCTTCGACGAGCCCTACATTCGGCAAGAGCTCTTCAAGGGCAGCGTGTCGAACGAAGATTAACGCCATCTCACAACGCTAAACTCCTCCCCTTCGGGGGATTGCGCGATGCTGCTTTCGCCTGCAATCCGGAATCCGCGCTGCAAAGCTGAGAGAGCTTGGCAGCACCGGTGGGGCCGCGTGCCCGCTCCGGGTGCGAAGACATCGTATCGCAGGCGGGGCCCTCCACATTCGGATCAATTCAGGTCGTTCGACCATTCCCGCGTGGAATGAAGGCTATCACTACGGAAGATCATCCCTACAGGAGCGGAGACGACTACTCCGTTCGAAGAACTTAACTCCCACTAAGCAGGAAACCAAAATGAGCAAGTTCGAAGACTACCGCGATCGCTTTCCCAATGCCGTGTTGACTCGCAAGGAGAACGGAGTTCTGACGATCCGGCTGCACACCAAGAACGACAAGCTGGTCTTCGACGGCCATGCGCACGAGCAGTTCGTCGACTTGTTCCACGCTGTCGGAGAAGACCGCGACAACCGCGTAGTCATTCTTACGGGCTCCGGAAACGCTTTCATGGACGCCATCAGCCCCGAGGGGTTCGATTTCTTTACCCCTCAGGGCTACGACAAGATTCTCCGCGAAGGGCGCAAGGTCCTATCCAATATTCTCGACATCGAAGTGCCGATGATCACGGCGCTGAACGGGTCCGTTCTGCTGCACAGCGAGTACGCTCTTCTGACCGACATCATCCTGGCTACTCCGGAAACCGTCTTTCAGGACAAGCCTCATTTCGACTTTGGCATCGTCCCCGGAGACGGCGTGAATCTTCTCTGGCCGGAAATTCTGGGCTCCATTCGAGGTCGCTATTTCATCTTGACCCGCCAAGTCCTCGACGCGGCCACCGCAAAGTCCTGGGGCGTCGTCAACGAGATATTGCCGTCCGATCGGCTTCTGGCGCGAGCGCACGAGATCGCTGACGGCATTGCCGCGCTTCCACCCTTGACGAGTCGCTACACGCGAATCGCACTCACGCAGCGCCTGCGCAGGATCATTGACGAAGGCACCGGCTACGGTCTTGCGCTTGAGGGGATCAGCGCCGCCGACGTGGCCCGAAGCATGAAGTAGTCAAAAGCGATTGTTAGCGCGAGCAACCGATCGAAGCTGTCCCTCGGGTCACAATGTGACCAAAGTCAGCGACGACCGGCTGCCCGCGAACATCTTCGTTGTCAGATAGGACTCCCCACATCATAGCCCGGAATATGAGTGGGTCGAGATCAGCACAGAGACACGAGAAGAGCTCGCGCGTCTCGAAGATATTTCATCTCAAACCCCTGAGTGTAGCGGTCATAGATTGGCTGTAGGATGCTTCGTGCCGCCTCCCGCTGGCCGCTCTGAGAAAGCAGACGCGCAAGGATGATTGCTGAGCGCAACTCGCCGACAAGAGCAGATTTCTCGCGCGCGAACCTCAGCGCTTCCTTTAGGCAATCCACGGTGGGTACACAGTCCGATCTCGAGGCCGCTGCAATCAAAGCTTTCGATAGCCCCTGCGCTAAGGCGTCGGCAAATATCGTGAAGGCGGCATTGTCCTGTTCGGAATGCAAAGTTTTGAGCACTTCCCGAAGCATTCCAAGGGCTGCCATAGGTTGTTCGACCGTCACTAAGACCTCACGACTCGGCCCGACCCCGAGGCCCCTTCTCGCGGCATATGCGGCATCGGCTTGCGGCAAAGTTGGCTTCATAGAAGAGCGTGATACGGCCGCTACGAAACAATAACCCCGGCCGGCAACATTGGAAACATACCGAGCGCCATCCTGACCATCGCCGAGCACTTTGCGAATGCCACAGATATGCACTCTGAGGTTTGTTTCCGCCACGACCACGCCAGGCCAAGCCGATGCGATCAGATTCTTGTGGCTGATAGTTTCCCCAGCACGATCGACCAGGACAATCAAAAGATCCAGCGCACGATCGCCAATCGAAAGCGCCTCTCCGTCCCTTTTCAGCGACCTCTCGGCCGCCGACAGCACGAACGGGCCAAATATGAACTCGTTCCTGACATTCGAAGCGATGACGTCAGGGATGAGATCGGACGACTGCTTGCCCGTCGCCATAGGCCCAGAATGCAGATGCTTGATTGGCGAACGTGGGCGGCTCTTCATGTCGAGAGACCGTTCCATGAGCATGATTTATCACCATCTTTGGTTGCTTCGGATGACCATGCACCGCGTCATGACCGTCCAGACAAATCTCCCGCGGCCGCGGCCTCATCCTCCCAGCATAAAGAATACCCAGAAAAGCCAAATTACACTTAGGTTTTCACCTTTTGTCGCCTCGATCATACCTTGGTTTAGGTACGAACAGGCGTGAGTTTCCACGCTCGCTCCGAGACGTGGCCGAGGGCGCGTCCTGGTCCAGGGACGCCACTAAAGCTCGATCGTCTGAGCGTTTATTCAGACCATGGCGTGCTCCGGAGCACCCGTGCCAACAACACTCTCTTCTGGTACAGTCGGGTACGAAGGCGGAGTAGTTCGGTCGGCTTCTGGAAGCTCATCGGTAATTGACCAGTTCTCTGGACTATCAGGCGTTGCTCTTTGGGGCCGGTTTACATGCATTCCTTTGACTCGTTGCATGTCGAGACCTGTGGCAAGGCTCCAGCGCACTGTGCGGCCTTGGATAATCCAGAGATCAAGGGAAAATCCGTCCGGACCGGCCGCTAGAGGAGTTTCTTGGGTGAACTTGTCCCAATTGGCGGACTTAAATGGGGACCATCGCGCGCTCTGCGAGGACGACGCACGAATCGTCCACAGGATAGCGCGGGTCACTAACGGCGTTGCCCAGACACTTTTGGCGGTGATCCCCACCGCGGAGCACCCAACGCCGGCGAACCTCAACCGTATCGGGCGCGAGTATGAGTTAAGGGACGATCTCGACGACGCGTGGGCAGCCCGGCCGCTGGACCTTGTGCGCGAACACGGGCGGGTAATGCTCCTGCTTCAGGATCCAGGAGGCGAGCCGCTCGACCATCTCATTGGGCCGCCCATGGAGGTCGAACTATTCCTGCGGCTCGCGATCGGCCTGGCGGCTGCGCTTTGCCAAGTGCATGCCCGTGGTCTTATCCACAAAGATATCAAGCCAACGAATGTGCTGGTCAATGCGAGAACCGGCCAGGCGTGGCTGATGGGCTTTGGACTCGCTTCGCACTTTCCGCGTGAGCGCGTGTCGCCTGAACCTCCCGAGCTGATTGCCGGAACACTTGCTTATATGGCACCGGAACAGACCGGAAGGATGAACCGATCGATCGATTCCCGAAGTGACCTCTACTCTTTGGGCGTCACCCTGTACCAGATGCTCACCGGCAATCTTCCATTCGCTGCCTCCGAGCCGATCGAGTGGGTTCACTGCCATGTAGCGAGACAGGCGGTCCCGCCATGCCAGCGCATGGAGAGTGTTCCAGTCCCCATCTCGGCGATTATCATGAGGCTTCTCGCGAAGACGGCAGAAGATCGCTATCAAACGGCAGCCGGGGTTGAACATGACTTGCGGCACTGTCTCGCTGAATGGAAGGCCGAGTCCCGCATCGGAGATTTTATGCTCGGCGGGCACGATACACCAGAGCGGCTCTTGATACCTGAGAGACTATACGGGCGCTCATCCGAGATCGAGATGCTGCTCGCTTCATTCGATCGGGTCGTTACAACGGGCAGGCCCGAGTTGGTGCTCGTCTCAGGCTATTCCGGTATCGGCAAATCTTCTGTCGTCAACGAATTGCATAAGGCTTTCGTCCCGTCTCGAGGCCTCTTTGCTTCGGGAAAATTCGACCAGTACAAGCGGGATATCCCCTATGCTACCTTGGTGCAGGCATTCCAGAGCCTCGTCCGTCCTCTCCTGGGCAAGAGCGAAGCTGAGTTGCAAGACTGGCGGGGTGCGTTGGAAACCGCGCTCCACCCCAACGGCCAACTCGTGGTCGAGCTCATACCTGAATTGAAGCTCATTATTGGCGAGCAACCACCGGTCGCCGTTCTTCCGCCACAGGATGCGCAACATCGCTTCCAACTCACATTCCGGCGTTTCATTGGCGTTTTCGCACGAGCCGAGCATCCGCTCGCTCTCTTTCTCGATGACCTGCATTGGCTCGACGCAGCGACGCTGGATGTAATCGAAGACCTGCTGACGCAGCCGGATGTGCGGCACCTGATGCTGATTGGCGCCTATCGGGATAACGAAGTCGATTCGACACATCCGCTGGTGCAGAGGCTCGACGCAATTCGTGGCGCGGGAGGTTGCGTACAGGACATAGTGCTTGCTCCGCTGGGCCGTCAGGACTTGGAACAAATGATCGGTGATTCTCTGCGGCGCAGACCGGAGCACACCGCCGCGCTTGCGGATCTCGTGTACACGAAGACTGCGGGAAATCCGTTCTTTACTATTCAGTTCCTGTTCTCGCTCGCCGAGGAGAGATTGCTCACCTTCGATCATCGGCAAGCGCAGTGGGATTGGGATCTCGAGCGGATCGAGGCCAAGGATTACACCGACAATGTACTGGACTTCATGCTGGAAAAGTTGCACCGGCTGCCCGCAGGAACCCAGATCGCCTTGCGGCAGCTATCGTGCTTGGGCGACAGCGTGGAGTCCGAGCTACTGGCTTTGACTTGTGCGGAATCGACGGATGCGATGCACAGCGCCCTGCACGAAGCCGTACTCGCGGGGCTCGTCCTTTCCTCCCAGCATGCCTATCGATTTCTTCATGACAGAGTCCGGGAGGCGGCATATTCGTTGATCCCGGAGGATGCTCGGGCCGAAGCACATCTGCGGATCGGACGCATTCTGTTGTCATATGCCGGTCCCGCAGCGCGGGATGAGGCGATCTTCGACATCGTCAATCAGCTCAACCGCGGCGCCAGCTTGATCACCTCACAAAGCGAGCGAGATCAAGTGGCACGACTCAACCTGGCCGCGGGCGAGCGTGCCAAGGCATCTACGGCCTATCCTGCAGCGCTCAACTATTTCACGAATGGCGCCGCACTTCTTGCCGGCGACGCATGGGAACGTCACCGTGATTTGGTCTTCTCCCTTGAATTGCACCGGGCCGAATGCGAGTTCCTGACCCAGTCCCCGGCCGCGGAGAAGCGCCTCGCCACGCTGTCCACCCGCGCTGTTGGCGCGGTCGAACATTCAAGAGTTACCTGCTTACAGGATGATCTGTACACGATCTTGGACAAGTTCGATCGCGCGGTCGCCGTTTGCCTCGAGTACATTCGATACCTCGGTATCGAATGGTCCGCGCATCCAACAGAAGAGGAGGTCCGACAGGAGTACGATCGTGTTTGGTCGCTGCTCGGAGATCGGGCGATCCGGAGTCTTGGCGATCTGCATTTAATCAGCAATCCCGACGCTCTCGCCACCATGGATGTTCTAACAAGGGTCGTATCCGGAGCCTACTACGTCGACCCGAATCTCTCTTCGCTCGTCGCTTGTCGCATGGTCAATATCAGTCTTGAGCATGGAAACACCGATGGTTCATGCTTCGCCTATGTATTCTTTGCTGCCATTGCTGGACCACGCTTCGGCAATTACAAGGCCGCGATCGAATTTGGCCGATTGGGATATGAGCTCGTCGAAAAACGCGGATTGACGCGCTATCGGGCGCGAACCTATGGGGCCTTCGGAAATATGGTCCTGCCATGGATCGAACATATCCGGGCCGGCCCAGCGCTGGGGCGGCGCGCATTTGAGATTGCGAACGAGATGGGTGATCTCACCTTCGCGGCCGTCAGCTGCAATTTTATGATAACACACCTTGTCGCATTAGGCGAACCGCTCGCAAGCGTACAACGCCAGGCCGAGGATCGGTTAGAGTTCGCAAGGAAAATTCGGTTCAGCCATGTGATCAATAACCTAACCGTACAGCTCGGGCTTATCCGTACGCTTCGCGGGCTGACGCCAAAATTCGGCTCCTTCGACGAACCCGGATTCAATGAACTTCGATATGAACGTCATCTAGCTGCCAATCCGTTTCTGACGATATCGGAGTTTCGGTATTGGGTCCGAAAAATACAAGCTCACTTGTTTGCGGCAGACTACCCTGCGGCTGTCGCCGCGTCGTGCCGCGCGCACCCTCTCCTCCGGAGCTCGACTTCTCATTTTGAGACGGCCGAGTTTAGGTTCCACAGTGCGCTTGCTCATGCGGTGGGCTGGGATTCGGCCGCCGCGGATGAGAGAGACCGTCATTTTGAGGTTCTGACAACCCACCGTGCCTTCCTTGAGCTATGGGCTGAGAATTGCCCGCAAAACTTCGAGAGTCGCGCCGCGCTTGTGAACGCGGAAATCGCACGTATAGAAGGCCGTCACCTCGACGCCATGCACTTGTACCAGAAGGCGATCAGGTCGGCGCGCGCGAATGGCTTTGTTCACAACGAAGCGCTGGCCAACGAATTCGCGGCGCGCTTCTATGTTGCGTGCGACTTGGAGAAAAACGCGCAGGCGCATTTGCGGGACGCTCGCGACTGCTATCTCCAATGGGGGGCCGATGGAAAGGTGCAGCAACTCGAGGGCCTATATCCGCACCTCAGACATCAAAGGTCGCTGCCGGATCCGACGAGCACGACATCGACGTCTGTTGAACAACTAGACCTTGCCACGGTAATAAAGCTCTCACAGGCGATATCCGGCGAGATCGTTCTAGACAGACTGATCGACGCGATCATGCGCACGGCGACTGCTCAAGCCGGCGCGGATCGCAGCCTATTGATCGTGCGGACAGATGCCGAGCCGCATGTCGAAGCGGAAGCCATGACTCGCGGCGAGAAGGTCGTCGTCGAGCTGCGCAGCGAGCCTGCGACTGCGGCTGCGCTCCCTATCTCGGTCCTCAACTACGTCTTGCGCACCCGGGAGAACGTCATTCTTGACGATGCCGTTGCCGAGCCATCGTTTAGCGTCGATCCATACGTCCGCCAGCAGCAAGCCAGGTCGATTCTCTGCTTGCCTTTGATCACCCAGTCCAAGCTCATTGGAGCCCTGTATCTTGAAAACAACTTGACCGCACGAGCTTTTGCCCCCGCACGCACCGCAGCTCTTAAGCTACTCGCGTCTCAGGCAGCCATCGCGCTGGAGAATGCCTCATTGTATCGCGACCTCGCAGAGCGCGAGACCAAGATCCGGCGCTTAGTCGAAGCCAACATCATCGGCATCTTCATCTCCAGTCGGGACGGGCGAATCGTCGAGGCCAACGACGCGTTTCTCAAGATTGTGGGCTATGGCCGGGAAGATCTCTCCGCCGGCCTTCTGCGCTGGACCGATCTCACACCACCGCAACGGCTCAACGCCACGGCTGACGCGATCGAAGAGTTAGATACGACGGGAGCCGCTCAAGCTTATGAAAAGGAGTATCTGCGCAAGGACGGCAGCATCGTACCGGTTTTGATTGGCGCTGCGGCGTTTGACGTAGGCCGCGACGAGGGAGTCACGTTTGTACTCGATCTAACGGAGCGCAAGCGAGCCGAAGTTGAGGCACGTACGAGCGAACAACGCTTCCGCGACGTCCAAATGGAACTGGCCCATGCCAACCGCGTCGCCACCATGGGTCAGCTTACCGCCTCCATCGCACATGAAGTAAAGCAGCCTATCGCCGCCGCGGTCGTCAGCGCTCAAGCCGCGCTACGTTTTCTGGCCCGTCTGCCACCCGATTTGGGTAAAGTGCGCGAGACGCTTGAAATCATCATTGAGACTGGCCACCGAGCGGGCGACGTCGTCGACAGAATTCGCGCTCTCATCAAGAAGGCGCCCGATCGAAGCGAGCGCCTTGATATCCGTACGATGGTTTTGGAGGTGGTCGAGCTCATCCGTGGTGAAGCGGTGAGGAGCGGCGCTTCCGTGCAGCTCGACCTCGCGGAGAGCTTGCCGGCTATTGAGGGCGACCGGGTTCAATTGCAGCAGGTGATCCTCAATCTGGCTATCAATGCGCTGGAAGCTATGAGCGCTACGAGCGATGGAGAACGGCAACTACTCATCCGCACGAGGAAGGCGGAACCTTCTGACGTACTCGTCGAGGTGTGCGATTCGGGCCCCGGACTGGCGCCGGAAACAATCGAGCATCTGTTTGATGCCTTTTACACCACGAAGCCGAACGGTCTAGGTATGGGTCTGTCGATCTGCCGTTCCATCATCGAAAAGCATCAGGGACGGTTGTGGGCGACGAACAGTCGACCTCCGGGCGCCTCGTTTCATTTCATATTACCGGCTTATCCAGAGCAAGTTCCTACGCGTGGCTTGGCAGGCCAACAGCCCGCCGGGCGGAACATCACTTGATAGGAGCTCCTCGTTCCTTTTAGAAAGCGCAATCGCTAGAGAGGCTCCCCCGCTTCGACGGCCTCTTCCAAGCACGCTATCAAAGCCTGCTCGTCCAGCGGCTTATTCAAAAAACAGATGGCACCATCTTTGAACGCCTGCTGTCGAACATTGTCGTCTGGAACCGCCGTCATGAAAATGAAGGGTATTTTGCAACCGGCGCTGCGCAGATGAGCCTGAAGCTGAATTCCGCTCATCCCCGGCATGCGAATATCAGAGATCACACAAGAAGCGCAGCGCGCTTGCGGCGATTGAAGGAAGTCCGCGGCCGAGCCAAACACACATGTACCGTAACCGAGCGACGACACCAAGAAGCGCAAGCCGATGCGCATAGTCTCATCGTCGTCGATGATTGCGATCATCGGAGCCTTCTTCAACGCCGCCTCGGGGGAACTCGAAATATCCCAGGCGAAGAACTCTACCTTTGGTACGATAGATGAATATCATACTTAGGTTGCGTGTTAGAGCGCTCGCTTGAGTCCGAGCTCCGCCGCCATACTGACCATATCTGCAATAGATCGCGCCGCCATCTTCTTCATGGCCCTTCCGCGATGAATCTTCACGGTGATCACTTCCACCGCAAGCTCATATGCGATTTGCTTATTTCTCAATCCGGAAGCGGCTAATGCCATTACTTCCTGCTCGCGCGGGGTTAACGTCTCGTACCGATGCCGCAGTTCGGATTGCGTTTTTTCACCGGTCCGCCTCTTCCGATCGTAGTCGAGCGCCCTTGTCACAGCGTCCAACATGTCTTGATCGCGGCACGGCTTGGTCAAGAAGTCGATGGCACCGGCCTTCATTGCCTTCACGGACATGGGAATGTCCCCGTGTGCCGTTAGAAAAACAATCGGAATATGAATACCGGCTTTCAACAATTCATCCTGAAACTCCAGACCGTTACCACCGGGCAACCTGATGTCGAGCACCAGACAACGTGGCACATCCGGGAGTTTGGTTTTGAGCAATTCGGAAGCGCCGGTGAATGCTCGCACCGGCAAGTCCATGGACTCGAAGAGATACGTCAGCGCTTTTCGCACTGACGCGTCATCGTCGACTACTAGCACTACTTGGCCCTCTATCCTTGCTTCCATGATCCGAGGCGAGGTCCTATTGACGGAAACAGTTCTAAAGCCCGCACGATCCAGAGTCCGTTCGGCCATGGCCTGAACTTCGACCAGGAGCGCCTTCCCTTGGCAAAATTGGAAGATGCGCGCGCTGTAGCATATCGCTTTCGCTTTGCAACAAAAAGGGCTCTGGGCTGAACTGCGCCAAGAAGGCCGCTCTCCTTTTCGGCCGACGGTCGACGCCAATCCGGATATGGCTCAAAAGCGTCGCACTCATTGGAGGGGGCGGCCGCGTCTTGAGCCTGCGACCCGTTAACCTGCGCCTGCAAAGTCCGCTCCCGCAGCGCGCGATCGCAACCCTGCACGGGCCCGGCCGACGGGTCCGCGCTCGGCGGAACCCGCGACTAGGCGGGGGGAACGAGGCTAATCTGGAAGTTCGGTGACGCGTCCGAGCACTCCCTGACGGGCCGGCGAGGGCGTGCTCCCGCCTTTGAGGGTCGGTTCTTCACGCTATCACGACCACGGGACGCAGACGCATCAGCGCCCGCTCTGGACCTCACTGCCGACGCCCGGCCGCGCCGCCCGCACGCATCACGAAAATGGAGAAGCGAGACCCACGACGTGGCGTCGAGGCGACGTCTATTCTATGACCTAGGATCCCGAGCGCTTGGCGGACGATGAATAAGCCGACGCCAAAACCTTCGCATCGCTGGGGACTGAGACGGGTGAATGCGTCGAAAATCTTCGGAATCTGCTCGCCCGGAATTCCCACGCCGGTGTCGTACACATCGATCCGGATGTACGCGCCGGACCGCCTGCAACCGATCAGGATGCGTCCGCCTGGCTCGGTATATCTGATAGCATTACTGACCAAATTCCGCAGTGCGGCGCCAAGCAGAAGAGCGTCACTGATTATCAAGTCGTTACTCGCCACGACGTGCATGCAGATGCCTTTGCTCAGTGCCGCATGTTCATACTCGCGACAGGCTCGCCGTAGCACCTCGTGAACGCAGACCGGCTTGAGCTCCAGCAGCCGCGCGCGATCATGGACCTGAAGCGCAATCTGGATCTGCTCCAGTTGCTCCTTGAACCGGTCAATCGCTCTTTTGCTACACTGCAACCACCTCTGCTCGGAGGTCGTCCGGACACCAAAGTTGAAATGCTCGTGAGCGCTTTGAATTACCTCCACCGATCGAAGGAGCTCCTCACCCGTCATCCTAAGCAGCAGCGTCGCATTCACATGCGTCCGAGCATCACTGCTCGCGGTCCGCACCGCCTGGTTCAAGACGATGCCGGCTGCGGAAGGCTCCTCTTCCCACTCGACCGTGCCAATACCGCTTCCTGTCCCGTTCATATGCGTTCTCTCGCAGAAGGGCGCATCCGATATCCCGATGCAGCGGCAAGACTCGCGCGATCGCTCCCCACATCGCCAGTTAAACGTTCTAATAACCTGCAAAATAGGACTATGGCGCAGCCGGCACCGAACAACGGTCGTTTCGCTTTCACAAGCGCCCTCCCCCCTCAAACAGCCCCGCCGGCAAGCGATCGGTCGTGATAGCCTATGCTCCAAATGGGACGTCAGCAGCATGCGAGAGATCGATAACCCCCCGTCGGAGAGGACGGCCCTCCAGGCTTTTTGGAGACCGGCCTGAGGGGAAGCTCGCGGCAGATGACAATTGCCTCTCCAAGCCCCCTCTTACGCCGACGAGAGGCTACCTTGAGCCACCTTGACGCCCGAGCTTCCCTAAGGCGCCCTCACCCGGATCGGGGCCTAGGACCGCATTATTCTCCAATTTTCGCAAATCAGCGTGTCTAGCCGAGCCTCGCTCGATCGACAGGGGAGGTGGCACGCCGAAACCATCGATAGCCCATAATCGATGAGGCCGAAATCAAACACACAAGTCCCTGAAACTCGGCAGATGTCCAAATGCCGTCAACGAGCGCCACCCCCACGACGAGTGCAGTGCAGATCCATATGGTCATACAGCGCGCCCGACGCGAGCGGTCGCAAAATTTCCGTTGCTTGCGCTAAAGTTTGCAAAGTCTTCGATCAGGGCGAGATTGATGTGGACTGCAATCGCTATCTCGCGGCCCGCGTCGCGAAATAATTCGGGCATCGGGCGTACTAGTCTTCCGATCGACAATTAGCACAATCTTACCAAGTTAAACTCGCGCCATCTCGATATCCAACATACTCCTGCAAGATCGGCTTCGACCGAACGTTGATTGAATGGAGACTCACGTATGAATCCGATTCCGTCACTTGCAGCCTTCCTCGCGCTCGCCGCCTTTTCCGTCGACGCCTTCGCCGAAAGTCCGTCCACGCAAAAAGCTGACTCGCGACCGCCGGAAGGCGTACACGTGCAGCCCCGCGGCCCCGGCTTCGTGCCGAACACATCGCAGGACGATATCGTGCAACGTCGTCTGACCATCTTCAATGGGGACCAAGACGCTATCAATACTGCGTTCGATAGAAGGCTCCGCATCTGTCGCGGTTGCTAGGCAGCCATCGAGCCGGGCGCCATATCTTCTCACTTTCGGCGCCCGGCATCACCTGCCGCAGCCTAGCCGGATCCGCACGGTCGGCGCCTCGATCGTACCATCCCCATTCAGCCAAGGCGGCGGATACCTCGGGGAGAAGAAATTGGCCGCTCCCTGGACCATGACCATGGCCGCGCGCATCTGGTTGAAGAACCCACGCACGAAGTCACCCTTCGTCCAGGGGTCTCCAACACGGACACCCAGCCAAACCCGGGCTGGCGGTTACTGCATGCCAAAAGGCCCGCAGCTTATCGACGCCCTCGGCCGGACTATTCCCGGCTATGATCGCGGCCTTGACCGCCCTGCGGTTTTTCAGATTTTAACAGAAATCAACGCGCCACGATGTCGTCTATCGGGCATAGCTCGTCGAAGTAGCACCATAGCTCAGGGCCTAAATTGTGATCGAGCCATCCACACCCCCGGACCAGCCGGTAACGCTCCCGCCTCTAGTGGCCACCTTCATCGAAGCGACCAACAGCTCCGATATTGAGCGGCTGCTGGCTACATTCGCCGAAGATGCCCTCGTCAACGATCAGTTGCGGGATTACTGGGGCAAGCTGGCGATCAGACAGTGGGCAGAGCGCGACATCGTAGGCGAGAAGCTGACGATCAAGGCAACCAAGGTGGTCAACCACTACGGCAATTGCATCGTGACCGCCGATGTCGACGGTAACTTCGACAAGCGCGGCCTACCAGATCCGTATGTGCTCGCTTTCTATTTTGCTGCACACGGAAATCACCTGGTGCAGTTGATCATCCTTCGGAATCGATACGATATCTGAGCTTGAGATTCGAAGCTTTCGCGGCCGCGAAAGGGCCGCTTCACGCTTGCGCCGTCGCTATGCGCGGCAAGTCTTTGACAACGACGATTAACATCATCTCACAACGCTGAACTTTCCTCGGCAGTAGGCTTGCTCGATACTCGTGAGCCAGCAACCGCACTTGTTTGGTCCACCTTCAAGCACGGAATTGCCGATGCGCAAGACAGAGGCCAGCCGCATGCCTTACAGCGATGTCATACGGATGGAAGGGCGGCCAATTCCTCCGGTGATGGATGGCGATGATGCAGGTTCTCAGTTCTCAGATTTTGAGTCCGTTTTGCTTGCGATAGCGGGACATGATCTTCGCCAGCCGCTCCAGGCTATCCAAAGCGTCCACGACCTGCTCGGGAGTGGAGAACGAACGGAAGCGGAGTTGCGTGTACTGAGCTATGGCCAAACCGCAATCAATGGGCTGAGAGACCAACTCGATCAGTTGCTCGACGCGCTGCGGCCTCGCACCACAAGCTCGGAGAGCTGAACCGTGCGCCACTTGCCGCCTGCCCGTCCCGCATGCGGCTTTGTCGGCGTGCATGCGCGACCGGCTCCTCCGCCCGGCGCCGCTTGCGCCCGCCGCGTCACGCTTTCGTAAGGCACTGCAGCGTCGGAAATGGGTTGAGACATCAGGCCGGAAATAAGCTCGCGACGTGCGTTCTAATTCAACGATCGCCGCAGCTCGGATTTTGGGTACACCAAACGGAATGCCGCCATACCATTACGGGCCCGGATCGAACGCTTTGAGGTAGCAATGACCAAATCGGTCTCTCTAGGAGCTCCCTCCCTTCTTTACGGGCGAAAACTGGGAGAGGCACTCGGCTTGGAAGCCGCGCCTGCCATCGTGACGCGAACGCTGGGACAGGCGGAGATTGCCGTAACCGACCTCCAAGTCAGAAATCCGTCCGGGCAACTTTCGGCCCCCCTTCCGCGCGTGGACGCGTATCTGATCAGTTTGACCGTCTCCGGCGTAGATAGAAATTACTATTGGGAAGACGGTCGCGAAATCTCCTCCAGGCCGCTCCTTGCGGGCCAAATGGTAATCAGCGACGCGAGGTATGAGCCCCGTGTGCTGATGGACAGTGCTTTCCACTCCGTTCTCTTCTATCTACCAAGAACGGCAATCGATGCTCTCACGGATCAGGCCGGCGCACCCCGCATCGACGATCTTCGTTACGAACACGGCGCGGGAATCTCGGACGAGACCGTTAAGCACCTCAGCCTCTCGCTGATGCCTGCGTTCAACGCCCCCGCTCAAGCCAACAGGCTGTTCCTGGATCACGTAACGCTCGCGCTCGCCAGTCATACGGTGCAGACCTACGGCGGCATCCGCATGAATCCGAAACAGATCAAGGGCGGCCTGGCGCCGTGGCAGGAAAGACTGGCAAAAGAAGTAATAGCCAACAATCTATCAGGTACCATTTCGTTGAACGAAATCGCCAAATCGTGCGGGCTTTCGATCGGTCATTTCTCGCGGGCTTTCCGTGCATCGACCGGTCTTGCTCCGCACGCTTGGCTACTCCATGCACGCGTTGAATCGGCCAAGCTTAAGCTTCGGCATCCAAACGCGTCTCTCTCCGAGGTAGCTCTCAGTTGCGGGTTCGCCGACAGAAGCCACTTCACCCGCGTTTTTACGAGGCTGGTGGGAGTCAGCCCGCGAGCCTGGAGCAACACAATCATTGGATAAAAACCCCGAGGTCAAACTTCGAAGTGCGCCTGCCGGCGCAGCCGAAATCACTACTCTAAAGGGCGCTATGCTCCAGCTTTTGAAGGACACACAGAATGGCGCGTGCCGGCTTGCCGGCTGTGTACGATCCATGCATTTTGTGCACGATTGGCGCACGAAACGGTGCTTGCCAGCAAGCGACGCGACTATTTGCCAAGCGCGGTCTTTACCTCACATGGCAAGCAGCCTATCGGCAAGGTCGGGTACTTCGGATCTCCGGCCATGCTCGTAAACTCCCATGCCCACGAGATCGTAGAGTTCGGTCCTTTCAGGCTATTAGTGGCCGAACGGCTGTTGAAGAGAGGCGACGAGCCGCTTTCGATCGGGGGTCGAGCACTCGATCTTTTGATCGTCCTCGCGAAGCGGCCCGGCCGGGTCCTGACTCACAGGGAGCTAAGCATACAGGCATGGCCTGGCGTTGCGGTAGAGGAGGCTAACCTCCGCGTACATGTTGCTACTCTCCGCAAAGTTCTGGGCGATGGCAAGGACGGCGCGCGCTACATCACGAATGTAGCCGGCAGGGGCTATTGCTTCGTCGAATCGGCTCAAGGGCAATCCGATCAAAAGACGTTGGCCGCGACTAGGGCTATCGAAATCCAACGCCTTCCGCCCCGCCTACAACGAATGATCGGTCGTGATGAAAGCATCGAATCCGTCCGAACGATGATTTTGTCCCATAGATTCGTTAGCATCGTCGGTACCGGCGGCATGGGCAAGACGACGGTTGCCATCGCCGTCGCTCATGCGATGAAGACGGATTTCGACGGTCGGGTCTGCTTCATAGATCTCTCCACTCTCGAAGATGGCTCGCTTGTCATTCCCGCCGTTGCGTCGGCCGTCGGCTATCACGTCCAGGCCCAGAACTCCCTTGCAGCGCTCTTGGCTTTTCTCACCGAGCACCAGCTCCTTCTTGTCCTCGATAGCTGCGAGCACGTAGTAGACACCGTCGCCGCCTTGGCGGAATGCCTCTTCCGCGACGCGCCCTCGGTTCACATCGTCGCTACAAGCCGCGAGCCTTTGCAGGTTCTCGGCGAAAATCTCTACTGGCTCCCGCCACTCGCACTCCCACCGGGTCAAGCGACGGGCGCCGAGCTTTATTCCTTTCCGGCGGTCCAACTTTTCTTGGAGCGAGCGGCGGCAGGTGGCTACACCAAAACCGTTGGGCACGACGATGCCGATATTGTCGCGAGCATTTGCCGCCAACTCGACGGCATACCCTTGGCTATCGAACTGATCGCTGGACAAGTGAGCAAGTACGGGATTCGGGGAGTCTCCGGACTCATCAGCGACCGTTTGGCGCTCTCTTGGCGGGGGCGTCGGAGCACGTCTCGACATCAGACGTTGAGGGCGACCTTCGACTGGAGCTACAATCTTCTATCGGAGGACGAAAAGAGCGTTCTCTGCAGGCTCTCACTGTTCGTCGGCCCCTTCACTCTCGACGCTGCCCAATCTGTGGCGGCAGAGCCGGACGAAGCACCACCGCACTTCATCGGCACAGTTACCAAGCTGGTCGACAAATCGCTCCTATTGGCTTGCACGGGCGATGATCTGGGATCCTACCGCCTCCTGCACACGACACGAGCCTATGCCGCCCTGAAGCTGCCGGGACGCGAGGATGAACGCACGATCGCGACCCGCCACGCGAACTATTTCGCACAGAGCCTAGCGGCGATCCGCCCCGACTTCTCCCAAAGCCACCGCAGCCAGAATCACGCCAAGCAGATAGGAGATATCAGGGCGGCCTTGGAATGGAGCTTCTCGCCTTCGGGTGACCCATCAATCGGCGTCGCGCTCGCGGTCTGCAGCGCCCCCCTTTTCCTGAACTGGCTGCTGAGCGACTGCGCTTACTGGTGTCGAAAGGCCATCTCCGCGCTCGACGACACGACTAGGGGAACCCAAAGCGAGCTTACGCTCCAGACTTCGCTCGCCATGTCGTCCATGTTCGCTCAAGGCGACAGTGGAGAGGCCGATCGGGCTATCGAACGCGGAATAGCTTTAGCCGAGGCACTTCGGAACACGGACCAGTTGCTGCATTTGCTCGCCGGTCGAAATCTCTTTCGCACGAGAGCCGGAGATTTCGCAGGAGCGCGCGTCGCTGCGGAACGCTTCTCCGCCGCGGCGAACGAATTCCCCGGCTCTCGCGAGAAAGCGGTGGCCGATTGGATGCTGGGAAACAGCCAGCATCTTATCGGAAACCAGGCCGAGGCGCAGCGGTTCTTCGAAATTGGCTTCGAACGCGCCGCCGCCACCGGATTGAGCGACAGCCGCTACTTCTGCATCGACCACGAGTTATGGGCCCGTATCGGCCTTTCCAGAACTCTATGGCTGCGGGGATTCCCAGTCAGCGCGGCGCATTTCTCTCAGCGCGGCATCGATTTCGCCCGCCGAGATGGACATCCGATCACGCTGTGTAGATGCCTGCTATTTGGCGTCGAGGTCTTTCTTTGGCGTGGCGACGAGGAGCTTGCCGAAAAGCTCATCAGCGAATTGATGTCCGTTGCGGAAAATTACTCGCTGGTCTTTTATTCCGCGACCGGCCTCGCCAGATCGGGTGAGCTTCTGGTCGCACAGAACAAAGCATCTGCCGGTATCAGGCATCTTCGCCGCGCGCACGCGATTCTGACCTCCGAACGCAATCATGTTCTGGCCCCCGCGATTTCTCGCGCTCTGACCGAGGGATTGCTCCAGCAGGGGCGCCCGCAGGAGGCACTCGATGTGATCGACGCCGCCGTCGCCAACGCTGAGCGCGGTAGCAGAACATTTGAGCTCCCAGATCTACTCCGGACCAAAGCCAAAGCCCTGATGGTGTTGTCGCCCGAAGACCGCACAACGGCAGAAACGCTTCTGATGGCCTCCCTCGATCGGGGTCGAAAGCAATTCTCGCTGGCTTGGCAATTGCGTTCGGCAATTTCGCTATGTCATTTGTTGAGCGAACACGGGCGCGCGGAGGAAGCGCGCAGCCTTCTGTCGCACATCTACGGACAATTCACGGAGGGGTTCGAGACGGCCGACCTGCGGACCGCTCGCACGATCCTATCCGGATAGGTTTGCCTTTGGTGGCCCTCAAATTCAAGTCAGGCTCACCAAGCGAGGCTCTCATGTTCTTCTCGGCGCCGTTTCGCCGAGCCGAGGCGAAGACGCTCTGTCCGGCCGCAAAGGGCGGCAAACAGCGCGCTCTTCACGGAGATGACATTTGCTATGCCGAACCACGAGCCCGGGCCTGAAGCTGAGCTGAGCAACGCCGTCCCGGTGTCCGTCATGGACGGTCTCCGCGCGGGCGACGTTCTCTGTTTCGGGCCCTTCAAGTTTTCCCTCGCCGCACGACAACTCAAGCGAGACGACAAATCAGTAGCCATCGGCGGCCGCGCGCTCGATGTCTTGATCACGCTGCTGAGACACGCAGGCGAAGTGGTCACAAACAAAGAGCTGGTGGCGCGCGTCTGGCCCGACGTAATCGTCGAGGAAGCGAATCTTCGCGTGCACATCGCCGCGCTTCGCAAGGCACTCGGCGACGGCGTCGACGGCGCCCGATACATATCGAACGTCGCCGGACGCGGATACTGCTTCGTGTCCGAGGTCACGCGTGCGGACGCAATCCAAGTTCCATCGACAGGCGCCGCTGCCGCCCCCTCGGGTGCGGTTCAAAGGCTACCCGCTCTCCCAACCAGGGTGGTCGGGCGGGACGAATCCGTCGCGATACTTCTCAGTGAGTTGACGACCTGCCGACTCGTGACCATCGTCGGCCCGGGAGGCGTCGGAAAGACCACGGTCGCGGCCGCCGTAGCCCATGCGTTGGTTGGAAGCTTCCAAGGTTCGGTTTTCTTTGTCGACCTGAGTGCACTCGCTGATCCGTATTTGGTCCCAAGCGCCGTCGCCACCGCGCTCGGCTTCATGATGACGTTGAAGGATCCGCTCCTCAACCTGATCGGTGGCCTCCGGGATAAGCGAGTCCTTCTAATATTGGACAATTGCGAGCATCTCGTCGACGCGGCTGCCCAACTCGGCGAACGCATATTGAGTGAAGCGCCGCAAACCCACATCCTTGCGACCAGCCGCGAAGCACTGCGGGCCGAGGGCGAGCATATCCACTTGTTGTATTCACTCGATACCCCACCGGATCGTGTCGACTTGCCGGCCTCCGAGGCTCTCAAATTTCCGGCCGTGCAGCTCTTCATGGAACGTGCCGTCGCCGGCGGCCATCGCTCGGACCTGTCCGACTCCGATGCCCCGGTCGTCGCGAACATCTGCCGTCGCCTCGACGGTATCGCCCTCGCGATCGAGCTCGCAGCGAGTCGCGTCGGCTCACTTGGGATCGGCGGGACGGCAGAACTGCTAGATAACAGATTCAGAGGCGTCTGGAATGCACGACGGACGGCCTTGCCGAGACATCAGACGCTCGAGTCGATGCTCGACTGGAGCTACAACCTGCTCTCTGAACCGGAAAAGAGGGTGTTTTGCAGGCTATCTGTCTTCGCCGGCGAATTCACGGTCGACGCAGCGTGTGACATCGCCGCCGACGACATGCTCGACAGTGAGAGCATCACGGAGGCCATCGCCGCTCTCGTAGCGAAATCCTTGGTTTCGACGACCCAACTCGGGCGATCGATCTACCACCGGCTGCTCGACACCACGCGGGCCTACGCCCTTCAAAAGCTCGCCGACCGCGGAGAGACGGATCGGCTCGCGCAGCGGCATGCTGCAGCATTTCGTAGATATCTTCATGACGACTACGTCTTTGGAACCGGTGACGACGAACACTACTTGACGCCGATCGGTAATGTGCGCGCGGCTCTCGACTGGGCGCTTTCCGAAGCGAGCGATCGAGTGATGGCGGTTGAACTAGCCGCTTGCGCAGCTCCGTTGCTGATCCGCCTCTCCTCACTCGACGAATGCCGCAGTTATTGCGAAAGGGCTCTTGCCCTGATCGACGAAGCTTCTCGCGGCACGCGATGGGAAATGATTCTGCAGAAGGCTCTTGCTCTTTCGTCGATGTTCACCAAGGGGAACAGCGCCGAAGTCAGATCCGCTATCGCGCGAGGGCTCGAGCTCGCCGAACAGTGGGATGACCCTCGTCACCAATTCGAGCTTTTGGCCGGTCTAAACATCTTTCTCACGAGAATCGGAGATTTCCAAGGGGCCCTCGACGTCGCCCTGCGGGCGATGCCTATCGCGCAGGCGGACAAGACCGCCGTCACTCTCGTAACCGCCGAGTGGATGGTCGGGGTCTCACATCATCTTGTCGGAAACCAGGAGGCCGCCCAGTATCACTGCGAAAGCGGAATGGTCCAAGCAGCATCGCTTGGCGTGCCGCCGCCCAGGTTTTTTGGGTACGACCATCGCGTTCGTGCGCTGGTCGCACTGGCACGAGCCTTGTGGCTTCGGGGAAACTCCAGGCAAGCACTCAAAACCGCGCAGCAAGCCATCGATGAGGCCGCCGAGAAGGACGAGCCGATTTCGGTCTGCATATCGTTGATCTACTCGTCGCCTGTCTTCCGCTGGATCGGCGATCTCGAACGCTCCGACCGTCTGGTCGATCGGCTCGTCGAAAACGCGGAGCGATACTCGCTGGCGCCTTACCGAGCAGTCGGCGTTGCACTGAAAGGCGAACTCGCGTTGGCGAGAGGCGAAACGGAAGCCGGTCTTCGATTGTTGCGGGAGGCGCTGGAGGTCTTATACGCGGATCAGCATAACGTTCTGCTGACCGTCTTTACTGCCTCCCTCGCCGAGGGGTTACTCAAGACCGGCCAATTGGAGGAGGCTCTCCTCACGATCAACGGAGCGATTAATCGAGCGAAGGGATTCGGCTCGACGTTCGACATGGCCGAACTGTTGCGCCTGAAGGCGGAGGTGCTCGTCAACATGCCGCGGAGAAACCGGAAGGAAGTCGCGAGTCTTCTAAAAGAAGCCATGAGGACCGCGCACGAGCAGTCCGCCGCGGTCTACGAGTTACGTTCCGCCACGAGCTTGGCGCGATTGCTGTCGGAAGGCGGCCAGCGCGACAAAGCCAGAAACATCTTGAGCCCGATCTACGATCGTCTCAAAGGCGACGTCGAAACGCCGGATCTCATTGCGGCAAGCGAGATGCTTGCGTCCTTGGCCTGATCAGTTCCCTAAGACACGTGGACTGCCTGGCATCAGGCGCGATTGGCCGTTCGGCTAGTCATGATGAGTCCTTGCTCGCCGCAAAAACAATGCTCCGTGCGTTGCCTCACCTATCGCACACAACATTTTACATGATCTTACGAGGTTAAACTCGCTCGGGTCACGGGATTGCGTCACGTTCATGTAACGCACTCTCACACGGCGACTTTCGCGGCGCTTCGGAGCAGTCAAGAGGAGGGTCAAATGTCTCGCATCGCTGTTCCCGACATAGACCGCGCAACGGGGCGAACGGCAGAGCTGTACGGTCAAATCAAGGCGGCTATCGGCAGCGTGCCAAATGCCTTCGCTGTCATGGGGGCGCACGGGCCCGCAGCGCTGAGGACGATGCTCGCAGCGGATACCGTGCTCAGTACCGGGACGCTTACGAAACGCGATCGAGAGACTATCAAGCTTGTCGTCAGCAGTATCGCCGGATCCGACTATTGCGTGGCGGCGCATAACCTACTCGGGACACTTGCCGGGCTGACGCCGGAGGCGTTGCAGCAGATCCGAGACGGCAGCCCGACCGGCGACCTCAGACGTGATGCGCTGGTCCGGTTCGTCCGCACGATCGCGAAGAAACGCGGCACCATCAGCGAACAGGAGTTCGTCGCGATCAAAAGCGCCGGATACACCGACGCCCAGCTCGTGGATATAAGTCTCGCCTTCGCGTTGGCCGTATTCACAAACGTGTTCAACCGCATCAACGATACGGCAATCGATTTCCCTGCGATCGAAGAACGCGATCTTGTTCACTGACCCACACAAGTAGACGCTCGAGTTCCTCCCGGACTGGCCGCCCTCTTCCCTCGGAGGGCGGCGCCTTTTTCCGCAACGCGCTCGGGGATTATCCTCTGCCGGAGGGAATGAATCTCAGTAGCAACTCAAGATGCGACGCGACGATGATCGCGACGCTCGCCACAGGGTTTCCCGTCGTCGCGTAGGCAAGCAGAGCTTCTCTCGAGTCTGAGCTGCTCCGTGCGCGGCGGCCTTCGCCCGCTACATGCGACGAGCGTCGGATCTCGCGCTTCGGGCGGATGTTACGATCGGGCGCGGATAGGTCGTCATCGCTTCTCTCCACGGCCGGTCGGATGCACGCACTGGTGGCCAATTCCCGGGCGACATGGCAGACAGGGCGGAGCGATATCGCTCATTTCTGCGGAGAATAGGATGGACCGTCTGGCCTCGATGGAGACTTTCGTGCGGGTAGTGGAGACAGGATCCTTCTCCGGGGCGGCCCGGCAGCTTCGGGTAGGCCAGCCGGCAGTATCGAAGTCGATTGCGCAGCTTGAGGACTATCTCGGGGTCAAGCTGCTGACGCGATCAACCAGGGGGCTCACTCCGACGGAAGCAGGTCTGGGCTATCTGGAGCGCGCCAGGCGGGCGCTGGAAGAAGCGGCTGAGGCAGAGCTTGCGGCGCGGGGCGCCGGCGCGGGACTAAAGGGACGCCTGCGCGTCTGCGCGGCCGTCACTTTCGCCCGGATCCATCTCATTCCGATACTACCGAGGTTCTTGGCGCAACATCCGGACCTGGAGTTGGAGGTCGTTATGGACGACCGCCAGATCGATCTCGTCCAGGAAGGCATAGATGTGGCGCTACGTATGGGAAAGATGATGGATTCGTCACTGACGGCTCGCCGTGTTGCGCGATGCAAGCGGTTCGTACTGGGCACGCCCTCCTACTTCGATCGTGCGGGCACGCCTTCCACGCCGAGTGAACTAAGCCAGCACCAGACCATAATCTATCTGCGGGAGGGGAGCGTTTGGTCCTTCCAACGCGAAAGCACGGAATTGGCCGTGACCGTTCAGAGCCGGCTTCGGGTGACCGCCGCGGAAGGCCTCAGAGCCGCAGTGCTCGCCGATGCAGGCGTTGCCATTGCGTCCGAGTGGATGTTCAGCCCCGAATTTCGATCGGGCGCGGTCCGCGCGGTCCTCTTGGAATGGAGCCTACCACCGCTCGACCTATGGGCCGTGCTTCCGACCGGACGCGCCGCGACCGCCAAGGCGAGGGCGTTCGTGGATTTCTTCGAGCGCATGTTCAAGTCATAGCCGGCAGCAAGCGCATTCTTCGGATCGCTCTGCTGCACTCTCGAATTGAGATCCGGTCGCCCCGACCACATTGTCGTCGGATTGGACGCGCCTCAGAACGCTTCGCGCGAGAATCTCGACCAAAAACCTCCCCGGTCTCGGGACCTTCCACAGCCCCCTCATATCCGAAAGCGGCGTTTCCGGATCCTGGGCGTCCGAGCCCGCTTCGGAGCGCGCAATGCCGTCTCCAGCGGCCACCCGGAGAGCATTCCTGCGTATGAGTTGAACGAGCATATTTCTGCGCTCTCTTAGCATTCATCATCTCATGAAAATCCGTAAGCTGGTGACATTCCAGGGAGTTGCTCATCCCGAGCTTCCCGCAAAGGAGTGTCACCATGCCCCGCCCTGTTACCCTGAATAGCTCTGTCCGCGCTGTCGCCGTCGCCGCCGCACTCGCCAGCCTGATCTCGTCGGCGAACGCGACCCCTCGACAAGATAACGCTGCGGTATTTCCCGAACTGCCGGCGGCCGCCGTCCAAGATCATAAGCCGATCCTGTTGACATCGAGCACGCCGTGGATCGCTCCGGTCGGTCACCGCCAACCGAGCCAGGCGGACGTCCCGCAGCACGAAGCGGTTTCGGACTGGGAGCGCCAGCAAATCCAGGAAGACCGCGAGCTGGACGCTAAGCTGGTGATCTGCAGGCGCTGCTAACTCCGGCCGGCATCGATCATTCCGCGATGGAATAAGCTCTAGTCCAGCGACCCAGCTACCTGATGAGACGGTCTGCTCTATTTTCCTCGCATGAGTTCAACGAAACGGGCGGCTCCGCCGTCCCACGCAATTCAAAGGAGACCGTCATGTCGCTACAAGCCAAGCTCGACGCTTTCAGAGCCGAATTCCAGGCTGGAAAGCCTGCCGCAATGATCGAGATCATGCTCCGCGCCACCGCCGAGTTGACCGAGTCGGGAGCCGCCCGGCGCGCCAAGAAGGCTGGCGATGTCGCCCCGTCCTTCTCTCTGAAGGATCCGGACGGGAACGTCGTCAACTCGGGGGACCTGTTGAGGCGCGGCCCGTTGATCCTAAGCTTCTACCGAGGCGTCTGGTGCCCCTACTGCAACATGGAGCTACAGGCGCTCGAGGCCTTCAAGCCCGAATTCGACAGGTATGGCGCTTCCCTGATCGCGATCTCGCCGCAAACAGCTCCAAATAGCCGGAAATCGGTGCGTCAGAACAAACTCTCTTTTCCGATCCTGTCGGACGTGAAGGGCAACGTTGGCTCCGCCTTCGGTCTGCGCTTCCACCTGCCAGAATATCTGGTCGAGCTCTACAAGCAGCTCAAGAACGACCTGCCGACGTTCAATGATGATCCGAGTTGGACGCTGCCAATGCCGGCCCGCTACGTCATCGGCCAGGACGGCGTGATCCTCTACTCAGAAGTCAACCCGGACTACACCCGCCGGCCCGAGCCCAGCGACATGATCCCGGTCCTGCAGCGGGCAGTCTCCGTCCATGCCTGACGGTCCATGATGCGGCCGATGGAGCGCGGACCGCCGCCGACCATCGGTCGCTGTCATCTTCATTCAGATTCCCAAAGGAAGACTCCGATGTCCAAATTGTTCACCTCCAGCAAGGTCGGTCCCTACGAACTGTCCCATCGCGTCGTGATGGCTCCCCTGACGCGGATGCGATCCGATCCGGGTAACATTCCGAACGAGCTGATGGTCAAATACTACACCCAGCGCGCATCCAAAATCGGCCTGATCATCTCCGAGGCGACGCCTGTCTCGATCCGCGGCTATGGATATGCCGGCGCACCAGGCATCTACTCAGACACCCAGATCGCAGGATGGCAGCGCGTCACCGACGCGGTCCATTCCGAGGGTGGCCGCATCTTCCAGCAATTGTGGCACGTCGGCCGGCAATCGCATGTCGACCTGCAGCCGCACGGAGATGCGCCGGTCGCGCCGTCCGCGATCGCGGCCGAGGGCTACGCGTACACCAAACGCGGCGAAGCATCTTTCTCGGTGCCGCGCGCCCTCGAGCTGGATGAGATCCCCGCCATCATCGAGGAGTTTCGGTCGAGCGCCGAACGGTCGCTGCGGGCTGGTTTCGATGGCGTCGAAATCCACGGCGCGAACGGCTATCTACCCGATCAATTTCTGCAGGACGGGACGAACAAGCGCACCGATGAGTACGGCGGTCCGATCGAGAACCGCGCGCGTTTTCTGCTTGAGGTGACGCAGGCCGCGATTTCGGTCTGGGGACCCGATCGCGTCGGCGTGCGCATCTCTCCGAGCAGCACCTATGGATCCATGTCGGACAGCGATCCACGGGCGACCTTCGGGTATGTCGCGACCGAGCTTGACCGCCTGGGGATCGCTTATCTCCACGTCGTCGAGCCGCGCATCAAAGGCACCGAGGACG
The DNA here is from genome assembly GCF_040548225.1 of Bradyrhizobium sp. S3.12.5. Taxonomy (NCBI): domain Bacteria; kingdom Pseudomonadati; phylum Pseudomonadota; class Alphaproteobacteria; order Hyphomicrobiales; family Nitrobacteraceae; genus Bradyrhizobium; species Bradyrhizobium sp. S3.12.5. The sequence continues at coordinate 14,737 of NZ_JBEPRF010000001.1, read as the reverse complement.
TCGCGCACGACGAGACTGCGATCGGTGCCCAGCACCTGCGTAAGAGATTCTCACGGACGCTGATCGCCGCCGGCGGTTTCACCCCGGCTTCGGCCGAGGCCGCCGTCACTTTCGGCGATGCCGACCTCGTCGCCTTCGGCCGCCACTTTATCGCGAATCCGGATCTGCCGGAGCGCATTCGGCGCGAATTGCCGCTCACCCGCTACGACCGCTCGACTTTCTACGGCGGTGACGCGCGGGGCTATACGGACTACCCACCCGCGGAAGCTGCGGTCGCCGCCTGAGCGACGTTCGCCCGATATCGAAGGTATCGCCGGCGAGTTCAGGGCTCGCCGACGATGGCATCACTTAAACTCGAAGCTTATACGCGCTTCGAGCGACTGGGGTACTTTTTGAGAAGGCTGGTCGCAATCGATTACGCTGGATGAAATTGAGACTGAACGCGGTGTCTCTAGCCATTGGTACATCTTGCGCGGGTCAGCCTCCTCAGTTTGAATATCCGCCATGCGGGGAGGAGCGGTCTTTATCCTAGTAGGGCTTACAGCCCTGATTGCCTATACGGCCGGGCGCCATGACGCGCCTACGGCTCCGCCGCCGCAGTCAGCAATTGCACCCCGCACAGCCAAGCCAGTCGCGCTCGCCGAAACACCGCAGGAAGCCCAACCTGACAAGCCTCAGCCCTCGCCGAGCACATCGACGCAAACGGCGGCGAAGCCCAATCCATCGAAGCTGGCGCCTCCGACATCGGAAGTAAAGCAGAAGCTCGAGGTTGCGCTGACTGCGGCGGCGATCGCGGCAATCATCGTTAAGGCTAGTCGAGACCGCTATTACGCCACCGGCCACCCTTGCGCTTGCCCGGATGACCTCACCCGCAGCGGTCGCGCATGCGGAGGGAGAAGCGCCTATTCGCGACCGGGCGGCGCTGCACCGCTCTGTTACCCGGCTGATGTCACAGCCGCCATGATCGATGATTATCGCAAAACAATTTCGCGCTGAGCGCCACCATAACGCGGGAGAATAGCGTGATGAGAATGTTCGTCGCTTCGGTCGCAATGATCGCCAGCATTAGCGCCGTCGGGGCGGACGAAAAGCCCGCGGGCACAATCGACACCATCGCAAAATCGGCGAAGGATATGTTGCCGTCTATGCTGTCACTTCCATCGGTGTCACTCCCCTCTGTCCCCGATCTCAGCATTCCAGATTTCTCCGATACCTCAAGCAAGATGATGGCTGAATTCAATTCCTTTACTCAGCAAGTCGGAGCTGCGCTGCCGCTCCTGGAGCAAATGGGATATGAGGTCAGCAGTTTCAAAGTTACGTGGGGCCTGCCACCCAAGGCGCGCCTGCGATTGAAGTCGGGAGGTGCGCCGCCGGCTCAGAAAATTGAGGAGATTGCCGCGAAAGGATCGGCAGGCGCCGGTGTACTGGTCGCTGGGTTAATCAGCAGCGCCGTTGCGGCCAAACGAATCCAAAATACCATGAAGTTTGGAACTGCTTACCTAGACGTAGACTTCGCCCTTCCGCCGCGGGTAAATATGCGGTTTGTCAACGCGAAAGGCGCGGACAAGGACGAGGCAACACGCGATTTCGATGAGCTGGAGATCGCTTGTAGGTGACGCTTAGTTGGAGGCGTCAGATGCGTACGCGGCCTTATGCGCTGTATCGAAGCGAACCGCCGGACCGAGCGCGTCACGAAGCGCGTTCTCGCGAGGGCGCGAGCTCTTGTTCATACGCGGCCCCGAACCTGCTTTAGGAATTCGACGAGGGCTTCACCGATCTCGTGCGGGGCATCCTCGGGTACATAGTGCTTCGCTTCGACTCTGACCACGATCTGGTTCGGCCAATTGAGACAGTGCTTTCGGGCCGCTCCGGCCGTGCCGTGGCCTTGCGATACATCGATAAAGAGTTTGGGAAGGTATCCGCTCGCCCCGATCCACGCACTATAACGCTCGACTGCAGCGCTGATATCGGCAGGCTCTCCTTCGAACGGAGTGTCGCGAGGTAAGACTAGTGTCGGCAATCTCGATTCCGGCGTATCGAACGGGGCCGCATAAACCGCCTTCTCCTCGTCACTCAACCTTCGAATGATGCCGTATTCGAACAGCATCTTTTCGACGGCAAAGTTGTCACGCAGCACAAGACTCGCTCCTTCGATGCCGCGCAGGCGCCTGAAGATCATCTGACGCTCAGGAGGCATATCGGTCCATCGACGAGGGCGGACCATCGCCTCCATGTAGACGACGCCTGAAACGCTATCGGGATGACGAAAGATTCGATTGAACCCAAGAGCGGCACCCCAATTCTGCACTACGAGCACGATATTCTTGGTCAGAGCCATCTTCTCAAACCAGGCGTCGAGATAGGCGACGTGGTCGAAGAAGCGATACGCGCCCCGCGGCGATTTGCCAGATCGGCCAAAGCCGATCAGGTCGGGCGCGAGGACGCGTCCGAACGGCACTGCATATGGGATAACGTTCCGCCACATGTAGGATGATGTCGGATTGCCATGAAGGAACACGATCGGATCACCCTGTCCGATATCCACGTACGCCATCTCGGTGCCGAGCACAGGCATTCGTTTCATTTCGTACGGGAATGCAGCGCTTATCGGCCGCCGCTTCACCGCACTGCTTCGTCCATACATCCAACTCCTCCCTAGATCCGTGACCGCGATTCCTTGTTTCCATCACTCTCAAACGAGTGGAGCGGTGCCACAACGTTGGTTTGCCCCTCCGCGAACTCAAGCGAGCGACGTTTTCGGGCTGAGCTTATGGATCCAGCCACGCTGCCTCACTCCTTCGATGTCGTCGCGCCCGCCAGGCATCTCAGCTTCACACACGCAGCGGACAAACGTCGCTCGCTCTGCGCGCGATAAGCTGGCTGGCACTGCACTTGAGGCACTTATGGAAGTCACCCGTTCCGTCGCGAGGGATGGCGGATCGCCCTCACGGAAGTCGGTGCCATGTATCAGCGCGAACTCACCGGCGCGCTGCAGCGTATCGGCAGAGCATCGTTGCGGGCCATGGCATACCCCGCCGGCCGAGGATCCCTGCATCTCGCAACGCGGCCGACTTTCGCGGGCAGGTGACTGATGCCGCGCCTGAAAGACTTCTATAGGAAGCACAAAAGCAAGATCCGAGGCCGCGCCTAAGCCCTAACTGGACCCGGCTTCGCCGAGTCATCCGCCCCGAATCCTAGCTCGGAACCTCCTCCAAGCTCTCATTCCCAATCGGAATAACTTTTATTCCGCACGCCGCCTATCTGACCATTCCAGATCGGCGTTCCCGGGCGGCGCCGCACCGGGCCGATGCGACCTTATTGAACTCTCATTCCTTGCTGGTGAGAGCGAGCGACAGTTTGCGAAGGACCGGCGCGGCAAAGAGCACGACGGGTAGCATGACCAACCAGGAGAAGAGCCACGACTGGACCCAGTGAGTCAGAATGTGGCCCGAATTCATGAGCGGATAACTGGCGATGGCTGTGGCAATTGCGCTGGTCAAACCCGACTGCAGGGTCCCAAAGACGAAGTGGCTATATTTCTGCGGAATCGCCGGCATACTCACCTTCGACGCTGACATTTCGTCGGCTCACGTCACCGCTGCCGGCAGGAACTTGCGATCCATCAGGGATCGGAGCGCGGCGCTGAAAGAGGCTTCGGTATCGACAGTCTTCGTGAACCCGGCTTGTCGGAGCTTGATAGTGCTCACGAAAGCCCGCGGCCCAGCGGGAGCGCCGAGAGCGAATGCGAAGTCCGCATGTTGGTCGCCCTGACCGACGAACTCCCTCAGGTTCCGGGCACGAAGTTCGTGTTTGGCCGCGATCCGGTCCCAAACGTCCTCATTCTCTTTGAGATACACGGCGAGACTCGTTTCCACATCAGGCCCGGCTCGCACGCCTAGCGTTTCGGCCAGACCCGGCCAAGCGTTGCGCCATTCGAAGACGTCGCCGTTGGTGATGTTGAACGCTTGGTTCGCGGCTTCGGGCGATTGCGACGCCCATACCATGACGTCGGCGACGAGGTCTGCGTCGGCAGCTTCCCAAACGAACGACGGCCCACCCGGAAAGCCGAACGGCTCGCCCTTCTCGCGGCGGATCGCCGCATACGCGCCGATCGCGGGGAGAACGTTCAACGCCCCCGGCGTCGGACCGGTGACGAGTTGGGGACGTAACGCGGTGTAGTCGAACCCATGCTTTGCCCCCCTTTCGCGGACGAAGGCCTCCTGGTCGAAAAAGAAGTTCGGGTGATCCGGATGGGCGTCGCGCTCACGAGCCGGAATCGGGATCGGATGCAGGTGCACGCCGTAGACTTTTGTTCCCTGCAGGATGCTGATGTGCCGAAAGTTGGGGGCCTTTCGCAATATCGGCTCGACCATGTTGCGCAGCATGGCGTTGTTGGTATCGATCTGATCCTTGCTCGACCAGCCGGCGACCAGCTCGGGCTTCTCGTGCAGAGCCGTATAGGCAATGTGCGTGACGTCGGTGAGCTTCTCGAACGCATCGCGGGCCTTCGTTTCGTCCCGGAGATCGACCGAAAGATAGTCGACGCTTCGGCCGCTGGGGAGCTCGGGCCTACGGCGTGACACGCCCACGACGTTCCACTCCGCGGACAGGAATTTCTCGATCGCGGCGATACCCAAGAGGCCACTGGCACCGGTAACCAGAACCTTGTTCCGAACGGGCTTCTTTGCGCTGCTCCGCTTCATCAACTTGACCTTATGTCAGCGGGACTCGAGCCATCTTGCGATGTTCGACGCGACATCGCCGTAGAAAATCCGGTAGAGATCTTCGGTGCCGTAAGCGATGTGCGGTGTCGCAAGAACGTTTTCGAGCTTCCGAAAGGCATGGTCGGCGGGCAACGGCTCGATATCGAAGACGTCAACCGCAGCGCCCGCGATCCGGCGCGTTCGTAGTGCTTCGATCAAGGCGGGCTCGTCCACGATCGGCCCGCGCGACGTGTTGACGAGCCGCGCTGACGGCTTCATCAGGGCAAATTCGGCTGCGCCGACCAGGCCATTCGTGCGATGGCTCAGCACGACATGGACCGTGACGATGTCGGCATCTCGAAACAGTGTTTGCTTGTCGACGAGAGTTGCGCCGACCGCGTCGGCATTGTCCGCAGTCAGGTTCTGGCTCCAGGCGATCACCTTCATTCCGAAGGCGGCTCCGATGCGGGCGACTTCTCTTCCAACGTTGCCAAGCCCCAGAACACCCAATGTCCTGCCTCTCAGGTTGGCGCCGAGCCCCGTTTGCCAGCCACCGCGGCGGAGCGAAGCCGCTTCCCGATCGAGTCCTCGCACGCTGGCGAGAATCAGCGACCAGGTGAATTCGATCGTCGGCGTCGAGTCGTAGCCGGTCATGGTCACCGCAATGCCAAGTTCGGCTGCAGCCTGACTGTCGATCGCGGCGTTGCGCGGTCCGGTCGATGCAATCAACCCGAGATTCGGCAGTTTCTCCAGGATTTCTCTGGTCAGCGGCGTACGTTCACGCATGGCACACACCACGTCGAACGGGTGCAGACGCGCGACGACGGCCGAGGGATCGGCAACGTGATCGTTGAATACAGTGATATCAGCTTGCCGCCTCACCGCGGACCAATCGGCCATTTGCAGTGCCACGTTCGGATAGTCGTCCAGAATTGCAACCTTCACAGAAGTCCTCCGTCACTCGTGTTATGCGGCGAAGAAATCGGTCAGCGCTCGAGCTACCGCTTTCGGGTTGTTCTCCATCGGAATGTGGCCGGCAGACTTGATCCGAACGAGGCGCGTTTGCGGAATCTCACGAGCGTATCGCTCGGCATAATCGATAGTCTGGAATTGGTCGTCCTCGCCCCACACGAGAAGCTTTGGCATCTGCGATTTCAGGAGGGCGGGCAGCATCTCCATCGTGTACCGATGGTCAGCCGCTCCCGCGAGCGCCAGCCACGATCGGGCCACCCTCGGATCTCTCCATGGATCGAGATATTCGCTCAGTTCGGCTTCGCTCGCGGAACGGCCTAGCGCTTTGACGGCGGATACCCGTCGCGCGGCGAGTACGTCGTCGCGTGTGGTCGCCGCGGCCACGGCGGGATCCCGGAAACGGGCGACGCCCGGCACCGGCCACGAGTCGTACATCGTACCGTTGATGACGGCCACGCGCGGCACTTCGATGACACCTCCGAGGGCAAGATGCTGCGCCACCCCTCCGCCGATGTCGTGGCCGGCAACCATGACCGGCCCCGTGTGTCCGAGTGCTTCGAGGAAGCCAACGAGCCAATTTGAGAGGCTAGGAATCGATGCTTGTTCGACCGTCAGTTCACCCCCGGAACGGCCGAAACCGGGAAAATCGATCGCGACCGGACGAAGCCCCCCCGCGGCTATATCGTCGAGCACCGGCTGCCAGACACGACTCCAATAGGTGCCATGAAGCAACAGCAGCAACTGCCCCCCCTCGCCGGCGGTCAGATAGCTGATGGGAACGCCGGCCACATCGACAGTCTCTCTTCTTGTCATCGAACGATCCTCTTCACATGGTCCTTGCCGAGCCCGACGGCCTCGTAATGCTGCACGGCGTGTTCGAGCTTGGTGAAGACATCCTCATATCCGAGCGCCTCGCCGTAAGGATCGACGTAGGTGTACCCGCCCGTCACGTGAAAGAGCGTGGCCATCTCCTTGACGGCATCCGGAACGACGAGCGTGTGCGTCTCGCCGGGCGGCTCGAACGCATAGTCCCCGGGGGACGCTACCCAGTCGTGCTCGAGGTACCGCCAGCTTCCGCGCAACGTGAAGGCATGCACCGGTCCGGAATGTCTGTGGCGCGACAACACACCCGAGGACCGGACCCGAAGGATGTTGATGTAGTAGCCTTGGCTCACATTGAGCACGAGCGGCTTGAAGGCGACGGTCGGCGATTGCGGGACCCATTCCCGTTCGTCCCCGTCAAGCTCCAGTGCAGAGCCAATGAATACATCCCGCACCATGCCGCCGGGCTGCGGTTTCTGGTAAGCGATCTTGCTTTGATCGATGGGCCTGCTTCCAGACGGCTGCATGTTTTCCAACGATGACCTCATCGCTGTTCTCCTTCCATCGCTTGAAACGACGCTCTATCCACGCCGTCAGACCACCGACGCCCTGCTCGCTGTTTGCCCGAACAGAATCTTCTTTCCGTCTTCCGTGACCGTCGGGCGGCCTGAGAACGGCTCGCCTCGCGCGTAGGCCCGCAACGTCCCGGGACGCTGGCGCACCATCTCGAACCAGCGACGCAAATTCGGGAAGTCCTCCAAATTCTGTTGCTGACGCTTCCAAGGGACGACCCAGGGATAGCAGGCCATGTCAGCGATGCCATAGCGATCGCCGGCGACGAACGCACGGCTTTCGAGACGACGATCGAGCACGCCATAGAGACGGTTTGTCTCCGCAACGTAGCGATCGATCGCATACGGAATCTTGCTGGGTGCGTAGACCCCAAAATGGTGATTTTGCCCGGCCATTGGCCCGAGCCCGCCCACCTGCCAGAACAGCCACTCCGTCACGGTCTTGCGACCACGTACATCCGTCGGCAGGAAGCGACCGGTCTTCTCCGCGAGGTAAAGCAGGATAGCGCCCGACTCGAATACACTGATCGGCTCGCCTCCGTCGGACGGCGCGGTATCTATGATCGCCGGCATACGGTTATTCGGAGAGATCGCTAGGAAGTCGGGCTTGAACTGGTCTCCAGAACTGATGTCGACCGGATGAATCCGGTAATCCAGCTCGGCTTCTTCGAGAAACATCGTGATCTTGTGCCCGTTGGGCGTGGGCCAGTAATAGAATTCAATCATGTGGGTCTCCACGGCTCGGCGCTATATGCAGGACGACCACGCCGCCCGTCCTATGAGGGAACGGGCGGCGCCGGCCACGGGTCAGGCGGCGGGCTTGAGCCTGCCCGGCGGATCCCACTCGGCACCCTTCATGAAGGCATCGAGCGGCGTCTGAGCCAGGTGGTTGGTGTAATTCGAGATCAGCTTGGTAGCCGCGAGAACGAGCACGTCCAGGACAGCGCGATTGTCGTAACCGGCCGACTTGAAGGCGGAGACGTCCGCCTCGCTGACTGCACCGCGGTCGCGGGTCACTTTGGCGGCGAACCGCCGCAGCGCCTCAAGTTTCGGATCGGCGATCGGGCGCCCCTCGCGAACCGCGGCGATCGTGTCAGGCTCTACCTTGGCCACGCGCGACAGATTGGTGTGCCCGGCCATACAATAGGTGCACTCGTTCTCGTAGATGATCGCGATGTAGGCGATATTCCGCTCCTCCGGCGTGAATGCCGTCTTTTCGCTGATCCCCCACAAGGTCGCGTAGGCCTCGATCGCAGCCGGGCTCTCCGCCAGCACGCGATGCAGGTTGGGAACAAATCCCCAGGCCTTCTGTACCCCCTCAAGCACCTTGGACGATGCGGTTGGTGCGGTCGCAGCGTCGTGAAGCGTGAAGCCGTTGATCATCTGTCGTCTCCCATGATGTGACGGCTAGGTTTGCCCGGCCGTCCGGCTCCAGAGCAGACTGCCTGAAGCGATATCATTCATTCCTGGCCGGAATGCACGAGCCTGCCGAGCCTGGAATTGGAGACCACACGAGCGTTCCTGGCGACGCGGACCACGTCTTGTCGAAGCAGATAGAACGACACGGCGAGCAGAATGAGGTCCTTCAACAAGAACGGGACATCACCCGACATCGCAGGAAATCCTGCCGCGGGATCCCAGCCGTTTGGCATGAAGGGGATGATCGTGACGGTCGCGATGAAGGTCCCGGTCGAGCCAAGCGCACCGAGAATACCGAGCCGCTTTTCCCAGAAGCCCGCGAACAGCAAAGCGCCGAAAGTCCATTCGGAGATACCCAGGAAATAGGATGCGCCTTGATGTCCGAATACGGGATACAGCCACCAGATCAGCGGCCCGTTGCTGATATAGGGCACCAGGCGTTCCGCTTCATAGGGCCACCACTTCTGGTACCCGAAGAGAAAGAACATGATCACCATCGATGCGCGAACCAGATGATAATCGAGATCTTCGGTCAGAAGTCCGAAGCGACGCATGATCAGGGCAATGGGAGCGATGATCGTGTTGAGAAGGATCATGTCTTTTCCTCCAAAGAGCACCGGACGAAATGGCAGCACCGCAACCGCTCTACCGGGACAGGCGTTTTGGCAACGTCAGAATGCATTTCTCGCAAAGCGTCGCGCAGTTTCGCTATTGGGGCGAGTTAAACAGTCTAAGATACTGTTAATCGAGCTTAGCTCCGGCGCCGACAGCAGCGAGCCAAGGCCTGTGCGGTCACGATGCACCGCAAACGCGGAGGTCGTGGATCGTTGTGAGATGTCAATTGGCGTAAATCGTTGCTCATCGCGAACGAAACTACACTGGCGATCCCGAGCCGACGCCTACATGCGCTCCGCGATCACTGCTCACCGGCAACAAGGAGTGTCCAATGTCACGACTTTCGATTCTCGCTTCCGTTCTCGTGCTATCCGTTTCAGTCACTTCGACGATTCAGCCGTCGTCGGCCAAGATGCGCCACCATGCCAAGGCACAACCGATCTCAGCGCAAGGCTCCGAGCGCTATTTCGGCGGCCCGAAGTCGGAGAGTTGGCGCGACAGTAACGCTGCGATTCCGGCCGCTCCATCGGTACCGTCAAGCATCTACACGGGGGGCTGGTCGGCGCCCGCCGGTCGCTAGTGAGGTAGCGCCTTAACCGCCGACATCGGCCCGCGGCCGATTGGCCTCGCTGGGAGTTGCCAGGCTCGAGAAAATACCTTGGCCCGGCAACTCCTGCATCCTGCGCCATTGAGCCGGCGTGAGACCCATGTGGCCCTTGAAAGCTCGTTGGAAGGCGGCTTCCGATTGATACCCCACAGCTTCCGCCACGGCGCCGGTGGAAAGAGACGATTTTCTCAGTTCGGTCGCGGCGAGCGTCATCCGGACATCCAACAGAAGATCGCTGGCCGAGCGACCCAGCTTCTCCTGGAATTGACGCGCGAGCGTCGCCCGCGACATGTTGCACAGGCGCGCCAGGTCCGGCAGAGACCATGGGCGTGCCGGCTCGTTGAACAGAGCCGCCACCGCCGGCGCCAACCGAGGGTGCCCGGCCAGGGCAAGAATGCCGCGGGGCGCGTTCTCAGCCTCGCTGGCGAGCCGCAACGCGAGCGCGAACATCGCCGTCGATAGCGCGTTCAGCATCGCACGACCGCCCAGATGGTCGTCCATCGATTCGCTGCGCATCAAGGATACGAGCCCTGCGAGCTGAGCGGCCGTCTCGGCCCGCCCGCTTCCGATGGCGGAGTGCACGACCAAGCGCGGCGGCAGATAGCCGCGCAGCAATCGGTCGTGCGGAGGCGCGATCGCGAAGTGGCCGCAGAGCAGATCGAGCCGCTCGCCGCGGCCGGCGTTCTCGCTGACGATCAGGTTGACCTGTTGGTGGTTTTGCGCCCGCTTCGCGCGAGCGCCGCTGCCGTCGTGCATGACGTGACGCGGATTGCCGGGAAGCAACAGGATGTCTCCGGTCTCCAGCCGCAGCGGCTTGCCGCCGGCCGGGTCGTCCAGCAAGGCCGATCCGCCGACGACCGCGTGATACGGAATTTCGCTTGCCTCGCCCGGCCCCTGATCGATGCGCCATGGCGCGCCATAGGAGCATCGCAGGTCGAGCCGCCCCCGCACCGGCATCATTTCGAAAAGTCGACTCAGCCAATCCATGGCGGACACCCCGTTCTCATGAGACGATCAAGCATATACTCGAGACCGGTAGGCATTCAACGTCTCATCGCCTGGTCATACAATCACTCCGCAATCGTTACCCAACCCCCAAACAAGGAGTGTCAAATGTCCCGTCTATCCGTTCCCGATCTTCAGTCCGCCACAGGCGCCACCGGTGAAATCTACGCGCAACTGAAAAAGGCGATCGGTGGAGTGCCCAACACGTTCGCGGCCATCGGCGCCCATGGCCCCGCCGCCCTCAAGTCTATCTTGGCGGCAGATGCCGTGCTCGCCTCCGGATCGCTCAGCAGGCGCGACCAAGAAGTGATCAAGCTGGTGATCAGCGACGCTGCCGGCTGTCATTACTGCGTGGCGGCACATAATCACCTCGCCAAGCTCGCAGGAGTAGTGCCGACGGCGCTCAATCAGATCCGCAGCGGCGAACCCACCGGCGACACCAAGCGCGACGCACTGGTTGCTTTCGTCCGAAAGCTGGCGCGCTCGAGCGGCACGGTCAGCGACGAAGACTTCGCCGCCATCAAGGCCGCCGGGTACACCGACGCTCAGTTGGTCGAAATCAGCCTGGCGTTCGCAACCACTGTCTTCACCAACGTCTTCAACCGCATCAACGACACCGAGATCGATTTTCCCGCGGCCGCATGAAGCGAAGTCCGCGCCTCGGATCTCAAATCTATGAAAGGATCGCGACAATGACCGTGCTTTCTTCCACCGCCCCTTCAAGCGCCCAAAATCTATTCGCCCGAGTGCTTCGCAGTTCCGGCGTCTTGGCGGAGGACCTCGACTATCACGTCGTTCGAACTTCGATGGTGATCATGTTCCTCTTCTTCGGCTATCAGAAGTGGTTTCCGTACGAGTTCGAACGCCTAGTTCCGTTCATCAGCAACGGGCCGCTGATCTGGTGGCTCTATCCGGTCTTCGGGCATGCGGGCGCGAGCTATTTCCTGGGCACATCGGAGTGGACCTTCGGAGCCCTGCTGCTCGCCGGGTTCTGGGATAAGCGCCTCGGCGTTCTCGGCGCCCTGGGCTCGACCGGGACCTTCATCGCGACCGTTACGATCATCCCCTTTATGCCGGAAGGCTGGGATGTAGCTGCGGGAGGCTTTCCCGCCATGACCGGAAACGTCCCGTTCCTCATGAAGGACGTCGTTCTGCTCGCTGTCTCGTTCTACCTCTTGAGACAGGACCTGGTTCGCCTGACTCGGCATTAGGTGGCACTCTGCCGATGATTGGCGTTGCGTCGCCGGCGAGCATCGCGCTCGCCGGCGATTGCGCTTAGGCATTCAATTTCGACGACCGCCAACTCCCAAAGGTCAGCAACGCGACAAGTCATCGCGTTACCAACTTACGCCAAGCGCCAGGACTGAGGCCCACGAACCTGCCGAATACGCGCGTAAAATGACTTCTGTCCGCAAAGCCGCAGCGGAGAGCAATCGCCGGCAACAAGGCGTCCTGGTTCCGAAGCATGACCTTCGCAGCCTCGACGCGAGCGCGAAGCAACCAAGTATGCGGTGGGAAGCCGGTCGAATTGCGGAAAGCCCGCGAGAAATGCTCAACCGACAGTCCGCACGCTACGGCGATCTTGCCGAGCGATATTGCCCCGTCCAGATTGTTGGCAATCAATTCTTTCGCCAGTCTTTCCTGCCACGGCGCAAGGCCACCCTTCACCGGCCTCGGCGCTGCTATTGCGCCGTAGGTTTGAGTGGTATGCCTTGCAACGGCAAGCGTCACGTGATCCATGAAAAGCCGACTGACCTCTTCGGGATTGCGAAACGCCGGCGTCAGCGAGAACGTCAGATGTTTGATGGTCTCGTCCGAAATCCACACGCCGGGCTCGTACTGGAGCTCGTCTATGTGAGGCTGATCCGCTTCATCCGTTAAGAGGTCGATTGCCATTCTCGGCAAATAATAAACGACAGATTGGTAGGGCCTATCCACCAGCACACGCGGATCGCGCCTGATATCGCTGATCAGTATTTGGCCCGCTCGAATCGGCGCGGATGAAACCTGCCGACCACCTTCCCAATAGTGGTTCCTTGCGGCGTCATCCATGGCAAGCGAGATCATGTACGCATCTACGGATGGCAAGGAGCCTGACAACTCATGGGTTGGATTGATCACCTGAAGGTGAGTCGCGGCGACCTCGGCCTGCCCTAGCGTCCGCGTCACGATGGCCGGTGCTTCCTCCAGGCCAAGCTTTTCTCCCAAGCTTCGACCGTAAAGGCCAGTCGAGCGGCCCGACAACCTGGATCTTCCCATCGCATGCCTCCAGCTCAGATTCGGACAGCACGTGGCTTACGGTCAGATCACAGCAGCGCCGTCCCTCGAAAGCGCGCAAAGCGGCGCGCAACAGCTTGTCGCGATACACTGCGCCAAGGTCACTAGTTCGGCGGACGAAATCGGCGGCGCCGGCTCCCGACGTCCGACTCTCGCCCCGTGCACACTTCGTTCGAGAGCAAACGTCCGGTGTTTGATGTATTTCCAAGACTATCGTAGGTCGAAGCTCGTACTCTCAACCGCCAAAATGATCGAGCCCGTCTACTTTGTCGTGATACGGCGCGGTCGCGCGGCGGTCCCGCAATTTTCTCTCCCTAAATCATCTCTCGGGCAATCCCACGAGCCAAACGAGTTTAATCTTGCAATAAGTCGTTAAATCTCAGGCTCAGCCCCATGCTGCTCGCGACTGACTCGTCCTTTAGCGAGTCGGTGACCCGCGCATAGGCCAGCAAAACAGTCGAGCGGAGAGGTGGTCGATCGTACTTGACGACCGTCCCTTTCTCGATAGCGCGCGCCGAAACTCGAAACCTAGAGATAGGAAACGCGCACAATTCGAATACTAGGAGGCAATCTCCATCAGGCCGCTGCAGCGCTTCCTGGGCGAAACACCTCGGTGACATCGTTGACGGGCCACACCTGTCACTGGGCTGCGTGCCGCCGATTGGCGACGATAAAGGCGCGACCGTGACGCTTGCCACGCCCAAACCGACGGCACCTCTCGATCCCGGAGAAATCAACCCCGGTCTTGCGCCTGACATAAACGCGACGCCACGACGCCAGCGAGCCCGGACGCCTGACGAGGCCTGGGCAGGCCCGAGCGAAATAATGTCAATGCGCCGTAAGGCAGACTTCGCGCACGATCGGATTTGTCGATGGGAAGGTCATTGCGAAATCTCTCTGCACGACGAACAAAGCCGCACGATTAACACCTTCTTACATCGTTGAACTCACGCCGCGGGGCGCGTTCCGTCTAGCTTTTCGAGCATTCGGATCTGCTCAGATTATCGCGTCACTCGTGTCTCGATGAACCTCACGTTCTATCTATTCGCTTACCCGGGGCAGGCAAAGGCACTTACGGCGCCCCGAACCGGTCCACGAGGCTGGCGGAAACAGGAATGAGAAAGACGGCATCATGAACCAGTTGAACGGGCTTATTCTTTATGCATCGAGGACCGCTCCATTCCGCAGCGGCCTGGACCGTCATTTGATTCGTGCTGCGATGGTCTTTACGTTCTTGACCTTCAGCATCCAAAAATGGAGCCAGTATACCGCCGAGATGCTGGTCCCCCTGATCAGCCATAGCCCTGTCGTGTTCTGGCTGCTCCCAGCCTTCGGCGTCCGGGGAGCCGGTTACTTTCTCGGAACAACCGAAACGATCTTCGGCTGTCTCATTTTTCTCGGCTATTGGAGCCCGCGGCTTGGCATCCTTGGCGCGCTTGGATCGATTGTGACTTTCATCGGCACCACGGGCATCATTCCCTTCCTGCCCGGTGGTTGGGCCCCCGAGGCCGGCGGATTTCCGATCATGACCTTGCCGCTCGGCTTCCTGGTGAAGGACGTTATGTTCCTCGCCGCTTCGTTCTATCTGCTCAAGCATGATCTGGCTCGTGCGGCCATCGAGCTAAAGCGATGAGCATTCTAGATGGCGCGCTGAGAGCTTGCCAATCTTTCTCGTTTTGCGTGGTCCATCTAAGGATGCGGCAATTCCTCGCAGTGGCAACGGGTGGTTTGGGCGGCTGTGGGGA